>NZ_JBQHCW010000015.1:0-202877 GCF_052068115.1 Nonomuraea sp. ZG12 | reverse complement strand
CATCACTGACCGGCCAGCCCGCAGAGACGTTCTGGCTTGGTCTTCCGATGATCGTCTCGGAGGTCTGAGCTGACATTCCCGCTCTAAACGATCTACCGCGCTACATGGTCCGCACACAAGAGCAACCACCGAGCAACCAACCATGATCAAAAACAAGATCCAAGGCCGGCGAGAACCGAGAAACCCCAGGTAGAACGCGGTAGTGGAGAGTAGGGCGGGTGGGACTTGAACCCACGACCCACGGATTATGAGTCGGTTCCCTGGGTGTCGCTCAGTGTCGCGGAGTGACACTTTCTATCGCTGTGGACGGAATTCTCCCCGCCGTCGTGTCGGGAAGTGATGATGGATGCCGTGCTGTATCGCGTGCACGCGAGCAACCGCCGAGCAACCATGCGCCCTTGACCATCGCGATCATGTGCCATTTGCCCGCCATCACAGTACGGCTGTCATAAGCCGGGATCTCGTGACCAGGCCCCAACCCCACTGCAGATCGAACGACTGCGAGCAACCACCGAGCAGCCATCGGGTAGGCGATGTTCGCCTGCCCGCCAGGATGACTTTCACTTTCCCCGGCCGCCCATCGCTCGGCATGGCCGTCGCTCTCAAGCGCTGAATCGGACACCACGGTCGTCAACGCCATCTTGCCGAAGCCCTGGCCGAGATCCTTGCCCTGCGTCACCAGATCACCGTTCTTGAACGGCAGCTCGGCGGCGCCAAAGTGCAATTCGCTCCCGCGGATCGCGCCTTCCTTGCCGCCCTCCTGACATCGGTACCCTGCGAGGTCCTGCGCCGGCTGCGGCTCCTCAGGACACGCAGCCTTCCGCCTAACCGACCTGCCAGCTGTTCGGGAAGGCCACGCCGTGACCAGCGCAGGAAGAACGCCTACACCACCTCAGGTGGTGGGAAGTCCACCGGCAGCGCCCGCCACTCGATCCCATAACGGGCCACATAGCCGATCGTGTCCGGTACCGCCCGCAGCCCATGCACTATCGGCCGGCCAGTGGTCTTGACCAGCTCGGCCATCACCGCCCGTGCCTCGCCCTCCATGACCGCCCACTCGGCATCGGTCAGATCCGACGGATATGACGGCTTACGGCCGTGCACCCGCACCCCGGCGAGGTACGAGCACTGGCGCCCACGGGCGCGGACGTGTAACCGGACAACCACGGGCTCCTGGTCGTCGAGTTGCGTAGACAACACCTCAGCTATCAGGAGCCCGCTCCTGTCCGCAGCGAATCACTCGGCGGCGGCCTCTACCAGGCCATCCTTGATCCCGACCTCAGCGACCAAATCCTTCGTCAGCAGGCTCTGAGAGCTTGCAGCCTGCGGAAGGCGCTGGAGATGATCTCGTGGACCGTGCGATCGTCGTGATCACTCGTCAAGGAGCTGAGCGCGTGAGCGACGGATGGCCGGTGTGAGCAGCAGGTACACGTCCTAGGCGCCGGGCCGGAGCCGCCAGAGCTGGACCGCGCCGCTGCGGCAGCATGTCGCGAGCAGTGATGCGCCGGCGTCGAAGGCGACCCTCGTCGCGAAGTCCGGCTGGGGGATCCGCAGGACTTCGGCCCAGGTCCGGGCGTTCCAGAGGACCGAGGCCGGGGCCCGGGCGGCAGTGGCGAGCAACAGGCCGTCGGGGCTGAAGGCGAGGCTCTGTGAGCCCTCCGGGATGGTGTGCGCGGCGGCGCCGGTCGCGACGTCCCAGATCCGGGTGACCCGGTCGCCCGCGGTGGCCAGCCACGTGCCATCGGGGCTGAAGGCGACGTCGTTCACCCCTTCCGAGCTCATGCCCCTGTCGACGCCCTCCAGCCGGAGCAGCGCGGCGCCGGTGGAGGCGTCCCAGACCTCGGCCGCGCGGTGATCGCGCTGAGGGAGGTAGATGCCGGAGGTCCCGGTGGCGACGAGCGTGCCGTCGGGGCTGAAGGCCACGCCGTTCACCCAGCTGTCGTGGGCGATCGTCAGGAGCTCCGTCCCGTCGGCGACGTCCCAGATCCGGGTGCTGCCCGCCCGGCTGCCGCTGGCGATCCGGCCGCCGTCGGGGCTGAAGGCGAGCGCGTTCACCCAGTCGTCGTGGACGAACTCGCGGTGGCGGGCGCCGGTCGCCGCGTCCAGGATCCAGACCTTCCCGTTGCCCCAGTCGGTGGCGCGCAGGTCGAAGGTGCCGCCGGCCACGGCGATCCAGCGGCCATCGGGGCTGTGGACGGCCTGGGCGTGGATGGCCGCGTAGCGCTCGAAGCGCGAAGCCAGGCCGCCGTAGCGGAAGGTCCGCTGGATCTTTCCATGGAGATCGACCACGTGGGTCCGGCCCGTCGTGCTCAGCGCCAGGCTCTCGCCGCCGGGGTGGAAGGCGACGTCCAGGATCTCCTTGAAGCCCTCGAACGTCTGGACGCGGACGGGCCGCAGGTCCGCCGGGTCCCCCCGTGGGGGCATCCGCACCACGGGCGTGGGCGGCCGGGCCGCGCGCGGAGGCGGCGCCGGGCGGAGGCGGGCCGAGAGGTGATCTTGGAACTCGGCGTGGCGGAACTGGTAGACCGGGCCGACCACGCGGAGCAGGCCGAGCCGGTGGGCGTCGTCCAGGAACCGCATCAGGCGGCGGGGCAGGTCGCCGCGGCGAGCGAGCCGCGCGGACGCGATGAGGTACACCGGCCAGGCGTGCCTGGTGCCGCTGACGAAGGCGGAGAGAGCGCCCGCCGCCGCAGTCAGAGCGGTGACCAGGACGGCCGACTCCGGCCGGGCGATCGCCGCGACGCCGCCGCCGATCACCGCGCCCGTCACCGCCCCGGCCGCGGCGCGGGTGAACGTGAGCCGCCGGTCGGCCCGCCACTGGTCCATCGGCCCGCCCGCCGCGTCGCCGTCCATCCACGCCGTCACGGCGCCGTTGAGCAGGCTGAGGGCGAAGGTCAGGCCGTACAGGACGAGAAGTGCGAGAGTGAACGGGAAGTCGCCCGCGCCGAGCGCCACCGCCAGGACGTGCAGCCCCGCGAGCACCCCGCCGAACACCGCGAACAGCAGGACGGGCAGCACGGCCTTCGACCTGATCTGCTGGACCAGCGGGCCGAGCCGGCCGCGGATCCCGACGTCGGCCGACCCCGGCAGATCGCGCTCCCACGACCAGTGATCGCCCGCGGGCCCCTCGTGGTATTCGGTGAGGACGATCACCGCCGCCGTCAGAGCCCACCCCCACGGGACGCCGAGGGCGAGCTGCCCGACCGCCACCGCCCACAGGACGCTGCTCAGCACCATGCCGAGGTAACCGAAAGGCCCTGGCGGCCGGTGGATCAGCACGCCCGCCCCCAGCCGCCACCAGGCGAGGTCGCGGCTGCCGAGGCTCGCCCGGCCGACCTCCCGCTCCGGGTTCGGCGTGTGGTCGAGCAGCACGGCGAGGTTCCCCAGCCACCGGGTGACCTGCTCGGGGGCGTACGGTCGGCGCGGGCGGAACAGGTCGGTCTCGGGTCGCGACGTCCACGGGCGGGCGGCGATCGCGGTCGGGATCAACCGGTCGAACAGATGCGCCCGGAGCGCGGACGCCGTGGGGAACCGCTCTGTGTCGAGCAGCACCTCGGGGGATTCCCGGGCGTCGGCGTAGGTGGTGCGCAGCAGCCACAGACCCAGCGGGTTGGCCGCCGTCTCCGCGAGCGGGCCGCGCGCCTCGCCTTCAAGGTGGGCGATGACGTCCTGCCAGCCCGGTTCGGGGACCGTCCGGCCGATGACGGCCGAGAGGTAGCCGGCCGCCCCGTGGCCCGGCATCGGCTCGGCCTCGATCACCGCGCTGTCGCTGATGGTCTGCCCCGCTCGCACCGCCTCGCCGTACTCACGCCGGCGGCAGGTGATGATCAGCCGGTTCCGCCGCGCGAGGGCGGCGTTCAGGCCTGTCAGGATCAGCGGGCGGACGTCGGCGGGAACCTCGTCCAGCCCGTCCAGGACCGGGATGACGCGGGCGTCGGTGAACAGGTTCGCGGCGGTGTCAGGGCCGAAGTCGCGCAGCCAGCCGTACCCCTGATCGAGACGGGCGGCGAACCAGCCGGCGAAATCCGGATGGACGGCCGGATCCCACCCGGCCGCCGACACCAGCACGGGCACCGGGCCCTCGGTGTCCTCGGCCAGGCAGAGTAGGAGTTGGATGGCGAGCGTCGTCTTCCCGGCCCCGGCCTCGCCCAGGATGATCAGCCGCCCGCCCGGCAGCGCGCGGTAAGACTCCGCCAGCGCGTCGATACGGTCGGCCGACCCCGACCAGGTCACCTCTCCGGATACGCTCACGCCGTCGGAGCCGGGGACGAAACGCGGCTCAGCGGTGAGGTTCCAGCGCACGGGCATCGGCCGCGGATTGGCCAGCGACAGCACCTTCGACTCGGCCACCCACTGACGCGTCACCGCGAGGCGCAGCGACGCGACCGCCTCCTCGGCGGAGGCCGGGCGCGAGCGCGCCAGCTCGATCCGGATCGACCAGACCACGAGCACGGCCACGAGCAGCGCGGTGAGCGGGCCGAACCACCACGCGTCCACCGCCACGGTGCTGGTCCAGAGGTTGCCGACAAGACCGATCGCCACCGGGATGAGCACGAGCGTGACGGGCGACACCTTCCGGCTTCTGGGACTCACGATCACATTCTGCGGCCGGGACGGCCGGATGGAAACGCCCTGTCCGGCCGCCTGGACGTTACCTTCTGGCGCTTGCGCCCGTCATACGAGCGACGGCCGTGTACGCGCACGGCCGTGTACGCGCACAGTCGTGGACCGGCGACGAGATTGGAGACCAGGATGCTGACGAACATCATGTATGTGACGGTCGACGTGACCGATCAGGATCGGGCGCTGAAGTTCTACACCGAAGGGCTCGGCCTGGAGAAGCGCATCGACCACCCGGGACCGGAAGGGCGCTTCCTCACCGTGGGCGTCCCCGATGGCCCGGTCGAGATCATCCTCTGGTCGCAGCCGCCGGCCGGGGGACAGCCGGACGAGAAGCGGCCGGGTGCCGCCGCCGGCCCGCTCATCCTCGAGTCGGACGACCTGAGAAAGGACTTCGAGGTGTTCCGCCGGCGAGGCGTGACCTTCGATCAGCCCGAGCCGGAGGACTACCCGTTCGGCGTTCGCATCGAGGCGGTGGATCCGGACGGCAACCGGATCTCGCTCCGCCAGCAGCGCCGCTGGAACCGTGCCGATGGCTGACCGACCGTGGACCATGCGACGATCCAGGTCCACCGTGACCCATGAACGAGCAGATCCGAGGAAGACCACAGGATGACTGACACCAGCCGGACGGACCTGCTGGCCGACGCGTTCGAGGCCCAGCGCGACCGGCTGAGCGCGGTCGCCTACCGCGTGCTCGGATCGCACGCCGACGCCGAGGACGTGGTCCAGGAGGCCTGGATGCGGCTCGCCCGCCAGGACGCGACGACCATCGCGAACCTGGCGGGCTGGCTGACCACGGTGGTCGGCCGGATCAGCCTGGATGTCCTGCGGTCCCGCCAGACCCGCCCCGAGGAGTCCTACGGGGACGGTTTGTCCGAGCTCGTGATAACGGTCGACGACAGCGCTGAGCCCGAGGAGACCGTGTCGCTCGCCGACTCGGTGGGGCTCGCGCTGCTCGTCGTCCTGGACGTGCTCGGGCCCAGCGAGCGGCTCACGTTCGTGCTGCACGACCTGTTCGCGGTGCCGTTCGCCGAGATCGGCCAGATCCTCGGCAAGTCCGCCGACGCCACCAAGATGATCGCCAGCCGCGCTCGCCGGAAGGTGCGGGCGACCGAGCGGCCGACGATCCTGCGACGAGAGCAACGACAGGTCATCAAAGCCTTCCGCGCGGCCACGGCGGGCGGCGATTTCGAGGCGCTGCTGCGCGTGCTCGACCCGGACGTGAGGCTGACGGTCGACACTCCGGGCGGGGTGGTCGTCACCCTCGGCGCCACCGCGGTCGCCACCGGTGCGCGGATGGTCTCCGGCGCTGTCGCACGCCATCAGGCGGTGCTCGTCAACGGCCTTCCCGGGTACGTCTCCTGGCGCGAGGACGGAACCCCGCTCTCGATCATCTCGTTCACGGTCGCCGGCGGCCGGATCACCGCCATCGCGAT
The DNA here is from genome assembly GCF_052068115.1 of Nonomuraea sp. ZG12. Taxonomy (NCBI): domain Bacteria; kingdom Bacillati; phylum Actinomycetota; class Actinomycetes; order Streptosporangiales; family Streptosporangiaceae; genus Nonomuraea; species Nonomuraea sp. ZG12. The sequence goes on along the minus strand of NZ_JBQHCW010000015.1, from coordinate 196,818 downwards.
CGTCGCTGACCCGGCCAGGCTCGCGTCGATGCACCTGCCGGACCCGGCGTGAGTCACGCCGCTGAGCCGGGTCGGCGCCTGTGATCCGCGACGGACCGGGCAGCCGCCGTCGACGTGCTAGGGGTGGCTCGGGGTGCTAAGCGTCCTGCGTGGACAGGCGACCGGCGTGATCACCCCTCGTCACGGGGATCTCCGGCTCACGCCGGGTGAGCACCAAGGGGGCGTCCTCGGTGATGGCGATCGTGTGCTCGGAGTGGGCCGTGCGTGAGCCGTCGGCCGACCGGATGGTCCAGCCGTCGGCGTCGTAGACGATCCGGTCGGTCGTGCGGGCAAACCAGGGTTCGAGCGCGAGGGTCAGGCCCGGCCGGAGCGTGAGACCGCGCCCCGCCCGGCCCTTGTTCGAGACGTGGGGCGACTCGTGCATGGTGCGGCCGATGCCGTGGCCGCCGAACTCGGTGTTGACCGGATAGCCGTAGTCGTGGGCCACCCCTCCGATGGCCGCCGAGATGTTACCCAGGCGATTGCCCGGACGCGCTGCCTCGATCGCCGCCTCCAACGCTTCCTCGGTGGCACGGATGAGCCGCAGGTCCTCCTCGGCGGCGGTCCCGACGACGACCGTGCGCGCCGAGTCGGCCACCCAGCCGTCGACGCTGACCGCGAGGTCCGCGCTGAGTACGTCGCCGTCACGCAGCGTGTAGTCGTGGGGCAGGCCGTGCAGGACGGCGTCGTTCACCGACAGGCAGATGACGTTGCGGAACGGGCCGCGTCCGAAGGACGGCGCGTAGTCCCAGTAGCACGACTCCGCCCCACGCCGTTCGATCATGCCGCGCACATGGCGCTCCAGGTCCAGGAGGTTGACGCCCACGTCGGCGAGTCGCCCGACCTCGGACAGCACCTCGGCGACGAAACGCCCGGCCACGTGCATGCGTTGGATCTCCGCAGGCGTCTTCAGTTCGATCACGAATGCCTCGCATCACAGGGTGTTGGTATAGTTATACCGGAACTCTAACACGTGCCGGTATAGTAATACCAGTCCTAAGGGCATGGTCCGCGACCAGGCGGAAGTCGCGCACGCGGCTGGATCTCGCCGGAAACCCTGAGCAAGATCGAGGCCGGACGGCGTGGAACCGGCCGGTCGGCTCGTCGCCGACATCAGCCTGTCGATGCGCGGATCAGTTCCAGTCGGTCAGCAGGCGCTGGAACTGCTCGTTCGCCTCCACGGGGTCGTAGCCCGGCAGGGCCTCGCGCATGAGCTCGTGGGCCTGGCGCTGGGCGTCCTCGCACGCCACGTGCACCGCCGCGAGCGTCTCCTCGGCCAGCTCGCGGCTGTCCATGCGCGTCGAGCGTGGGCCGTAGACGATGTCGAGGACGCGGCCGTTCACGTCCACGGTCGCCTTGACCTGGTCCGGTCCGGTCTCGCCCGCTCCGACGATCTGGTCGAGGTCATCCTGCGCCGTCTCGAGCCAGGCCAGCACCCGCTCACCTTGCCGGGCCACCTCGTCGATGCCCTGATCCGAGATGGCGGCGGGGTCGAACTGCCGGCCTTGCACGCTTGCCTCCGAGCCTAGGAAAAAAGATCGCGGGCCACCTGCTCGACCCGATGGCGGACGAAGGTCTCGTCGAGCGGTTCGGGCAAGGCCGCGGCGCTCTCGGCCGCGTCCGCGATCTCCTGCGCCTTGCCCGCCGCGTCCTCCTGCGCCGCCCTGAGCACCGCCGCCACCTCGTGGCCGAGCGCCGACCGGCCGAGTCGCAGCGCTCGCGGGTCGATGTGCAGCCGGGTCAGCCCGCCCTGGCCGTCGGCGGCCGCTTCGAGCAGTCCGTCCTTGCTCCGCGCCAGGCCCTCCACCCGCTGGATCGCTGCCTGCGCCGCCCGCAGGTCGCGGATGATCCGCCGGCCCTGCGTGGAGTAATCGATCAGGTATTCGGCGTCGTTTTCCGGTGTTGGTGACCGCATGTCGGACCTCCGGTCATCAGGAGAACGGACAGCGGCCCAGTCTAGCCACATACCGCCGTGACCTTGACATTGAGCGGAAGATCACATGAACGGGAACTGTCTACAAGATCACGATATGTGGCGATAAAGTGCTTCGCCATGACGGGATTTGAGATCGCCTTGGGGGCGGTGGGGCAGGAAGCCTCCCGGATCAGGACTCATGCGGAGGAGTACCACGCCGCACTGGACCCGCTCAGAGCTCGCGGCGACGGGGTGTCCTCTTTTGGGGACGACGGCCTTTTCGGCATGTTCGTCATGATGTACGCCGAGTGCCGCGCGGTGGCGATGGACGTACGGGACGGCCTGTCCATGGTGATGGACGACACCGGCGACGGCCTGCACGCCGTGGAGCGGAACACGCGGGAAGGCGAGGCCGCGAACGCCGAGCACATGACGAACGTGGTCCCCCCATGGTCGTGATGCTGCCGCCGGAGGCGGCGGGGATGATGTCGATGCTCGGTCCTTGGCCGGCCATGAACGAGGATGAGGCCCGGGCCGAGGGCCGGGCCGTCCGTGCCGCCAACGCCGGTACGGCGCCCGCGGCGGGCGGGGCCGACGCGGCGGTCCGTGCCACGCAGCAGGTCTATCGCGGCGAGTCGGCGACCAGCATGGCCGGCCACTGGAACAGGACCGGTGGGGAGGGCGGCCACATCGCCCAGGCCGGCGCGGCGATGAGGACGATGCCCGCGGCGCTGGAGGGCACCGCGTCGGTGGTGTCCGCGGTGAAGGTGGCGGCGGGCACCCAGGCGGTGTTCACCGCGGTGGGTGTCGCCAAGGCGCTGGCGTTCGGCGGGGCACTCGGGGCAACGGCCGCGACGGCGCGGGTGCTGGCGTCACGTCAGGCGGTCAGAAAGATCATGCGTGAGGGCCGCCAGGGCACCGACAACGTGATCGGGCCCTACCTGCGCAAGAACGGCACCGACGTGCTGAGCCGCATCAGGGACGACCTCCGCCGCCTGGGAGGCCCCGGTGGACGCCTGGCCGCGGCCGGCCCGCGCGGTGGCGTCCCCTTACGCACGTCCGGCCTGCGCAATCCGTCCGGACCCCGGTCCGTCAAGGACGGCATCGCTCAGATGGGCCGCAGGAACAACAGGGATGACGGCAGAGGCAACAGGGGGCGCGGCGGCGGAAGCAGCCGCGGAGAGGGCGGCCTCTTCTCCCGGCGCTCGGGCAATGGCCAGTCTTCTTCGTCTTCTTCGTCTTCTTGGCGCGTGGAGAATGACGGCAGAATTCACGGCGACCCGCCCAACAGCGCCAAAGGCATGACGGAGCGAGAGGCGAAGGCCACCAGGAACAAACTGAAGAAGAGCATCAAGACGAGGAAGGACGAGGAGAACAGAATGGGCGTGGAGGTCGGGCACGCGGAGCGGATCAAAAGGGAAGAGAAAGCGCTCAGAGAGCTCGAGGACAGCATACGGCGGCAGCAGTACGAACAGCCGGACATGCCGTCCAGCAGCGGCGGCACGTACAACAGCGGCAGCCAGGCGCGCGCCGACCACTATCCCACCGCGGCAGAGTGGGAACAGCAGAAGAAGAACAGGAGGTGGTGACAGCCGATGCAGACGCCAACAGGCGACGATCTGATCGAGCGCATCCGCACGCATCCGGCTGACGACGACATCGTCGGCCCGGCGGCCAACGACCTCCTCAGCGAGCTGTACGCGGGATATCCCGTCGAGAATCTCGGCAAGCTTCTCCACAGCGACAACGAGGTGCTCGTCCGGACGGCTGCCTGGTTGCTCTCGGAGCTGGTCGAGCTCGCCGCCCCGATGATGGACGAGGTCCCGGCCCTGCTCGCCAGCCCGCTCCGCGCCGTCCGGTACAACGCGACAGCGGTGGTGCTGGAGAACGCCGACGAGCGGCACGGGCCCATCATCGCGCAGGTCATGAACCTGAGCCGGGACCCGGAGAGCGCCGTCCGCTGGAAGGTCCTCGAATTCCTGACCGAGGCCTCGATCGAGCAGCTCCAGGCAGGGGCGTCATGCCTGCCCCCCGGTCATGTGAAGGAGCTGGCCGAGTGGCTGATCCTCCAGGACGGCGAGGATCCCGACCTGCCCGGCATCGTCATCCGGCTGGAAGCGGGCGACCCGGTGACCCGGCTGTTCGCCGCGGCGGCCGCCGCGAGCCTGTCCGACGAGCAGGACATGAGCCTCCTGGAGCACGCGGCCATGGTCGAGGAGGAGGAGATCCGCTCGTTCGCCCAGGCACGGCTGAGCGACCTGCGCGAGGACGCCGCCGGCCCGGACGATTGAGGAGGGCACGGGGGAGGATCCGAAGGATCGGCTCCCCCGTACTGGGACTTCAGCCGAGCGTGTTCCAGAAAGGAGCACTGGTGGTCGGCGGCGTAGTCGACCGGCCGCACGGCGTCCGGCACCAGGCCGAGGACGGGCCCCTGCCGGGTGAACCGGGACCAGCGCGGCGAATCCGGACTGTTCGGGTCCCCGGTGCGGGCGAAGGTGGTCCAGTAGTCGACCATCCGCGCGCCGAGCCGCTGCTGCGGCGGGGTCGACAGGAGGTTCGCGCCGCCCAGGTCGAACACGGACGGCAGGTCGCCGGCGTGGGCAGCGCCCGGGGGCAGCCCGGGGACGTCGATGCCGTTGATGTTCGGCGCGTCACGATCGCCGAACTCGTAGGCGTACACGTCGGTGTGGCGGGCCAGCAGCCGGTCGGCCGTCAGGGTGGGGCAGGCCCAGGATCGGTCCGTGATGACCGCCGCCCAGGCCATCGCCGGTGAGTCGTACGCGGACAGCGGATAGCGGGCCCGCACCGCGTCGGCCTGCGCACCGAACGACTTGCGCAGCAGTTCGGGGTAGCGCTCGGCGGTGAACTTCTGACCGGCCATGGCCGCGCCGCCGATGAAGGCGCGCATCTCGTCACGGGTGCCACCGGAGATCACCGGCACCCGGTGGAACCTTCCCTCGCGCAGCGCGCGGGCCGGGTCGGCGGGCAGCAGCGGAGTGCCGTACGTGAGATGGTCGCTGAAGGCGCCCGTGTGCGGCAGGAGCTCGGCCACCGGCAGGTCGCGCAGGCAGGCGAGCGTCTGCTCGGCCGTGCCGTTGCCGCAGCGCAGGCGCGCGGCGAGCGCGGCGCCGTCCTTCCGCGTCGTCGCCAGGGAGGTGTACGGCGCGTGTGCGGGGGAGCCGGGGAAGAGCCCTCCGTCCGGCCAGTCGAGCAGGCACGAGCCGGAGGAGACGATCGCCTTGTCGAACAGGCCGGCCGAGGCGGGACTGGTCAGCAGCGCGCAGGTGCTCATGCCACCGGCCGACTGGCCGAAGACGGTGACGTTGCGCGGGTCGCCGCCGAGGGCGGCGGCGTTGCGCCGCGTCCAGCGCAGCGCGGCGATCTGGTCCGCCAGCCCGTACGTCCCCGAGCCCGCCAGCCCCTGGTGCCCGAAGTAGCCGAGCACGCCGAGCCGGTAGTTGGCCGTCACCACGATCACGTTGCCCTGGGCGGCGAGGCGCTGGGCGTCGTAGAGGCCGGCCGTGCCGCTGGTGAACCCGCCACCGTGGAACCAGACCATCACCGGCAGCCGCTCGCCGCCGGCGTCGCGCGGCTCGGCGTAACGGACCCCGAGGAACGTCCGGACCGCTCCGGCGTCGGTGCCGCGCACCAGTCCGGACTGCAGGCGGACGACCGGCGCGCCGGTCGCCGGCGCCGGCACGGGCGGGCCCGTCGACTGCGCGGGGGTGGCCACGCCGAGCGTGATCAGGGCGGTGGCGGTGGCCAGCAGGCGGTGCACGATGGTCATGAAGGACTCCTTCCGGTCGATGGACGCCGGGTGCTCATGCAGCCGGCCTGGTCATGGGTCCGCGCGGGTGGCGCGTTCGAAGAGCGTCACCAGCTCCCGGGCGTAGGCGCGCAGATCGAGGGCGGCGTCGCCGGCCAGCAGGAAGTTCGGCCCCTCGACGGAACGCTGCAGGCTCGTCGCCATCACCCGCACGTCGAAGTCGCGGAACTCGCCGGTCTCCTGCCCCCAGCGGAGGATCTGCTCCAGCGGCGACACGGCGGTGCGCTCCTTGGGCTCGCCGTAGTCGATGCCGCCGTTGATGAAGATGTCGAGCAGCGCCTTCATCTGGGTCTGATGCGCGCCGGAGAACTCGATGTTCCCCTCGATGTAGGCGCGCAGCGCCGCCGACGCCGTCGGCTGCCCCTCCAGCCGCTCGGTCATGAACGCGGTGATCTCGCCGTAGATCTGGATCATCGCCTGCTGGAACAGCTCGTTCTTGCTCGCGAAGTGGTAGGAGATCAGCCCGGTGCTGGACAGCCCCGCACGCTTGGCGATCTGCGCGAAGGAGGCGCGGGGGTAGCCGAGCTCGGCGATCGTCTCGATCGCCGCGGCCACGATCTGCGCCCGCCGCCCGGTCTCCGTGAAGGTCCTGCCGTGCGGCCGGGGCTGTTTTGCTTGCATGAGCTAATCGTAGCTCAGGTAAGCAAAATCTGAGGCGGCAAGCGGGGCGATCGTCGCTCCTGGGACACCCTGGATCGACGCGTGTCGAAACCTTTCGGAAATCGTCTTAAAGTTTCTCTATTGCATTGGCATCGGCATTGCCTATTCTGCCCTGCAAGAGCGTTCGCGGTCGTCCCTCGGCCCGGCGGTGTTGATCAGGGAGTGCGTCATGCGGTCGAAATGTTTCGGTGACGTGTCGTGATGAGGGATGATCGGCGGCTCACGCTACCGGATCTGCTCGCACGACGTGCTGAGGAGCAGCCCGAGCGCCCGGCGCTCATCGTGGCCGACGTGGGCACGATCACCTTCGGCGCATGGGACCGGCGGGCCAACGCCGTCGCGCACGCGCTGATCGACCGCGGTCTCCCGCCCGGCCACCGGGTCGGGCTGGTGTTCGACGAGCGGGACTGGATCGACTTCGCCGTCGCCTGGTGCGCCGTCATGCGGGCCGGTTGCGTCAGCGTGCCGCTGTCCGGCAGGCTCGCGCCCGCCGAGTTGCGGCACGCGCTGCTGGACTGCTCCGTGACCGCCGTCCTGCACGGCACGGACGTCACGCCGCCCGAGGTGGGCGAGTGGCGGGCGACCCCGGCCGAGCTGGAGTGCGGCGACGAGACCCCGGTACGGCGCGACCTGCGGCCCGACCGGCTGGCCCAGATCATCTACACCTCGGGCACGACCGGCCGCGCCAAGGGCGTCGGCGCCACCCACGCCAACCTCGCCTACGGCGTCTCCATCCATCCCCGCCGCCGCAAACTCGCCCACTCCCGGCACTTCCTGCACGCGTTCCCGATCGGCTGCAACGCCGGCCAGAGCATGCTCGTCAACGCCCTGGACGCCAGCCCGGCCGCGCTGACCCTGCCGCGCTTCACACCGTCCCGCTTCGCCCGCCTGATCGAGTCGTACGGCGTCGGAACGGTTTTCGTGGTGCCCGCCATGGCCATCGAGCTGCTCAACGCCGGGGTGCGGGAGCGGTACGACCTGTCGAGCGTACGGCTGCTCGGCTCCACCGCCGCCAGCCTGCCGCCGGCCGTGGCGGCGGGCATGGCCACGGCGTTCCCGAAGGCGACGATCGTCAACTACTACACCTCCACCGAGGCGGCCCCGGCGCAGACCACGATGATCGTGGACCCCGAGCGGCCCGCGTCGGTGGGGCGGCCCTCGTCCGGCAGCGACCTCAAGATCGTCGCCGAGGACGGCAGCCCCGCCGGAATCGGCGAACAGGGGCACGTCTGGCTGCGTTCCCCCGCCGGGACCCGTGCCTACTACCGGGACCAGCGGCTGACCGACGACATCTTCCAGGACGGCTGGGTGCGCATGGGCGACGTCGGCTACCTCGACCAGGACGGCTACCTCTACCTCGTCGACCGGGAGAGCGACGTCATCAAGTCCGGCGCGCACAAGGTCTCCACCCTCCAGGTGGAGGCCGCGCTGTTCGAGCATCCCGCGGTCGCCGAGGCCGCGGTGATCGGCATCCCGCACCCGGTGCTCGGCCGGGTGACCGCCGCCGCCGTCGTCACCCGCTCCCCGGTCACCGCCGCCGACCTGCGGACGTTCCTGCTGGACCGGCTCGCCAGGCACGAGCTGCCGAGCCGGCTGCTGTTCCTGCCCGAACTGCCGAAGAACCATGTCGGGAAGGTGGTGAAGCCGCGGCTCCTCGACCTGCTCGGCAGCCCGGACGCGTCCACGTGAGAACCGACTTCAAGCGCCAGTGGATGAGACAGAGAGAACGGACATGACGCACCACCAGGAAAGCCTTCCGGCTACGTTCACCCAGCAAGTCATGTGGATCAGCGAGCGCATGGGCGCCGGTCCGGCCTACCACATGCCGCTCGCCCTGTGGCTCGACGGCGACCTCGACGTGGGCGCACTGCTGTCGGCGTGCGCGGACGTAGCCGCCCGGCATCCGGTGCTGGGCACCGCCGTGGAGGAGAGCGGTGACGGGCCGCGGCTGGTCACGGGGGCCGAGCCGTCCGTTACGCTCACCGACGACGTCGGCCCGGCCACCGGCGCCCTCATCCGGCAGGAGAGCGCACGGGGCTTCGACCTGGAGAAGGGACCGCTGGCCCGGTTCACGCTCGCGCCCGCCGGGCCGAACCGGCACCTGCTGCTGTTCGTCGCTCACCACCTGGTCTTCGACGGCATGTCCAAGGACATCCTGATCAACGACCTGGCCCGCTGCTACACGTCCCGGATGGGCTCCGGGACGCCGGGTCCCGTGCCGCCGCTGCCCATCGACGACGCCGTGCGCGCCGAACACGAGCGCGTGTCGGCAGCCCTGCCCGCCGCCCGCGACTTCTGGGCCGCCCGCTGGACGCGGCCCACCGACCTCGTCCTGCCCGGCCAGCGCCGCACCACCGGGCGACACGGCGTCGCCGGGCAGATCGGCGTCGGCGAGCAGATCGACGTCGGCGTCGACCGCGAACTCGGCAGGGACGCCGCCGCGGTGGCCGCGGCGGTCGGTGCGACGACCTTCGAGGTGCTGCTCGCCGGGGTGCACGCGCTGCTGTTCCGGTACGGCACCGAGAACGTGGCGGTCGCGATCGACGTGACCACGCGCGGGCCCGCCACCCGCGAGCACATCGGGCCGTTCGTCAACGAACTGGCCGTGCTGTCCCGCCCTGCGGCCGACCAGGCGTTCGGCCAGTTCGTACAGGACATCCGGGGCGAACTGCGCGAGCTGTACAGGTTCCGGGAAGTGCCTCTGGCTCGGGCGGCCGGCCTGCCGCCGGGCGGCGCCGCGATACCGGTGTCGATCAGCTACCGCAAGGCGGCGGCCGACCCGGTCTTCCCCGGCCTGGAGCTCTCCGTCGACCGCATGATGTTCGGCGGCGGCGTACGCAACGCCCTGCACCTGCAGTTCGTCGACGGACCCGACGGGCTGGCCCTGTGCCTGCGGTTCGACCCGGCGGCCGTCGACACCGGCACCGTGACCCGGTTCGCCGACGGCATGCGCGCCCTGCTGCGCGGCGCCGCCGCCGAGCCCGACACCCACCTGTCCGACCTGGACGTCCTGCCGGCGGCCGAGCGACGGCGGCTGCTCACCGAGTGGAACGACACCGCCGCCGCCTACCCCGCCGGCGCCACCCTGCCCGGCCTGTTCGCCGAGCAGGTGCGGGCCCGCCCGGACGCGACCGCCGTGACGTACCAGGACCGCTCGCTCAGCTTCGCCGGCCTGGACGCCGCGGCCGACCGTCTCGCCCTGCGGCTCCGCGCCGCCGGAGTCGCGCGCGGGGACCTGGTCGCGGTCCACCTGCGACGCTCCGACACCCTCCTGATCAGCCTGCTCGCCGTCCACCGGTGCGCCGCCGCCTACCTGCCCCTGGACCCGGACCACCCGGCCGAACGCCTCGCCATGATCACGGCTGACGCGAAGCCCCGTCTCCTGCTGTCCGAAACGCCCACCCCGGACCTCTCCGTCCCGGCGCTCGTCGTCGGTGAGGGGGAGCCTGATTCCGGGCTGAAGCTCGTCGGAGAGACCGGGCCGGAGCCGGCCGAGATCGCGTACGTGATCTACACCTCGGGATCCACGGGGAGGCCCAAGGGGGTCGAGGTCGACCATCGGAACCTGGCCAACCTGCTGCTCGCGATGCGCGACCGGCTCAAGTCCGGTCCCGCCGACACCTGGCTCGCCCTCACCTCGCCCGCGTTCGACATCTCCGCGCTGGAGCTCTACCTGCCGCTGATCACCGGTGGCCGGATCGTCGTCGCCCCGCACGGCGCGGTGCGGCGACCGGAGGCGCTGGCGCGGCTGGTCGCCGAGCAGGGCGTCACGCACGTACAGGCCACCCCGTCGGTGTGGCGGCTGCTGCTGCCGGGCGGCATCGGCGGCGTGACCGCGCTGACCGGAGGCGAGGCGCTGCCGCCCCGGCTCGCGGAGGAGTTACGCGCCCGCTGCGACCGGGTGCTCAACGTGTACGGCCCGACCGAGACGACGATCTGGAGCACGTACGGCGAGCTCGGTGACACGGTCACGATCGGCCGCCCGCTCGCCAACACCCAGATCTACCTGCTCGACGAGGCCCTGCGCCCGGTGCCGATGGGCGTCGCGGGCGAGCTGTGCGTCGGCGGAGCCGGGGTGGCCCGCGGTTACCGGGGCAGGCCGGGCCGCACGGCCGAACGATTCGTCCCCGACCCGTACGGCCCGCCCGGTTCGCGGCTGTATCGCACGGGAGACCTGGCCCGGTATCGGGCCGACGGCGAGATCGAGTTCCTCGGCCGTCAGGACGGCCAGGTCAAGCTTTTGGGACACCGGATCGAACTCGGCGAGATCGAGACCCGCCTGCTGGAGCACCCCGAGGTGGCCGAAGCAGCGGTGATCGTCCGCGACACCGAGGACCCCCGCCTGATCGCCTACGTCGTCCCAGCCCCCAACGCCCCCTCCAGACCTGATGCGCCCATCAGGCCCGCCCCCGGACCCGGCGTGGCCTCCGAACCCAGCCCGGCCTCGGGACCCGGTGCGGCCTTCGGGCCCGGCCCGGTTCCTGGCCCTGGTGCGGCCGTCGAGGCTCGTGCGGTCCTTGAGCCCGGCGCGCTGAACGCCCATCTGGCCAGGACGCTGCCACCTGCGATGTTGCCGAGCTCGTACGTTCTGCTGGACGCCCTTCCGCTGACCCCGGTCGGCAAGCTCGACCGCGCGGCGCTGCCGACCTCCTCAGGAGCGCTGACCGACTCCGGTGACGCCCCGGCCGTAGCCCCGAGCCCGGTCGGAGGGGACCTGACGGGTTCTGTGCGGGGGGATCTGGTCGAAGCCGATCTTGCCGATATCGTTCGGCGGATCTGGCGGGAGGTGCTGGATCCGGCCGACGTGGACGAGATCGGCGTTGACGACGACCTGTTCGACCTCGGCGGTCATTCCCTCACCATGACCCAGATCACCGCCCGGATCAGGGAACGGCTCGGCGTCGACGTGTCGCTGGACGCCTTCTTCGACGATCCCACCATCACCGGGATCGTCGAGGAGATCACCCGCCTCCGCGCCGACCAGCCCACGGCGGACGACCCGGACGAGGGGGATGACAGGCCCGTTCGCCGGCCGCCAGGGGTCAGCCCGCCGCTGTCGTTCGGCCAGGAGCGATTGTGGTTCCTGCAACGGTTCGACCCGCGCGACGCGTCGTACAACATGTGCCTCGTGCTGCGGCTGCGCGGCGCGCTGGACGTCGGCGCGCTGGATGCCGCGCTGGAGGCGCTGGTGGCGCGGCACGAGAGCCTGCGCACCCGCTTCCCCGACGTGAACGGCGAGCCGATCGCCGTCATCCACCCGCCCGGCCCCGTCCAGGTCGAACGCCTGGACCTGACCTCGGACGCCGCCTCAGACGCCGCCCCGGAGCGCGACTCAACGGCCGACTGTAAGGCCGACCCAGAGGAGCGGGCGCGGCGGCTGGTCGCCGAGCGCACCAACGCGCCGTTCGACCTGGCCGGGGCGCCCCCGCTGCGGATCACCCTGCTCACGATCGGCCCCGGCCACCACGTCCTGTGCTTCGTGCTGCACCACATCATCGCCGACGGCTCGTCGTTCAGTGTCCTGTTCGACGACCTGTTCGCCTTCTACCAGGCCGCGGCCGCCGGCGCCGAGCCCCCGCTCGCCCCGCTGCCGGTGCAGTTCGGCGACATCGCGCTGTGGCAGCGGGAGCGCGACCGGGGCGAGGCGGCCGAGGAGTCGCTGGACTACTGGCGCCGCCGCCTGGCCGAGCCGCCCCTGCTGGAGCTGCCCACGGACAAGCCAGGCGGGGAACGGCCCGAGGGGGCCTTCCACACCTTCCGGATCCCGCAGGAGGTCGTCACCCGCCTGGAACGACTGGCCCAGGAGCACGGCGCGTCCCTGTTCATGGTGCTGGTCGCCGCCTACCAGGTGCTGCTGGCCCGGCACACCGGGCAGAGCGACATCCTGGTCGGCACGCCGTGGGCGACCCGCGACCGGGTCGAGCTGGAACCGGTCATCGGCTACCTCACCGACACCCTGGTCCTGCGCGGCGACCTCACGGGCGACCCGCCCTTCCGCGACCTGCTCGCCGCCACCCGCGGCACGGTGCTGGACGCGCACGCGCACCGCGCCGTGCCGTTCGAACGGCTCATCGGCGAGCTGGGCGTGCCCCGCGACCTGCAGCGCAATCCACTCCTCGCCACCATGATCATCCTGCACAGTCAGGCGGGCGACGGCGCGCCGCCGGAGCGGGTCGGCGACCTGGGCGTGGAGCTGTTCGACGGCGGGTTCCGGCAGGCCAAGTTCGACCTGGCGCTGGAGACCTGGCGTAACGACGAGGGGCTGCTCGCCGTGCTCGGCTACGACGCCACCCTGTTCCACGCGGCCACCGTCGAGGGCTTGGCGGAGCGGTTCGCCGTGCTGCTGCGCGGCATCGCCGACGCCCCCGAGACCCCGCTGTCGCGGCTGCCGCTGCTGACCGGCCGCGACACGGCCGCCCTGGCAGGCGGCGGCGACCCGGCCGCCCTGACGGGTGGCGGCGCACCGTACCGGCAGAGCGAACCCGTGCCGGTGCTCTTCCAGCGGGCGGTCGCCGCCACCCCCGACGCCACCGCCCTGCTGTGCGGCGCGGAGCGGGTGAGCTACGCCGAGCTCGACCTCAGGGTGGCGCGGCTCGCCGCGGCGCTGCGGCGGCGCGGCGTCGCCGACGGGTGTGTGGTCGGCGCGCTCCTGGACCGCTCGGCCGAGGCGGTGGTGGCGCTGCTGGCCATCTGGCGGGCCGGCGGCGCGTACCTGCCGCTCGACCCGGACCATCCCGACGAACGGCTCGCCTTCCTGATCGGCGACAGCGCCGCCCGCCTGGTGGTGACCGACGAACGGCTCGCCCGGCGGCTGCCGCCGGACACCGTCACGCTCATCGCCGCCGACGAGGCCCGGCGCGGCGACGACCGCTGGCTCGGCGGCTGGCACGAGGTCGAGCACGACGACCCGGCGTACGTCATCTACACCTCCGGCTCGACCGGCGTGCCGAAGGGCGTGCTGGTCGAGCACGGCAGCCTCGCCGGGCGCGTCCGCTGGATGCGGCAGGCGTACGACCTGCGGCCGGGCGACCGCGTCGTCCAGTTCGCCTCGCTCAGCTTCGACGCCCACGCCGAAGAGCTGTACCCGGCGCTGACCGCCGGCGCGGGCGTGCTGCTGCTGCCGGACGGGGCGCTCAGCCTGCCCGCCGCGCTGCGCACCCCGGCGGGCCGGGAGGTGACCGTGCTGGACCTGCCCACCGCCTACTGGCACCGGCTCACCGAATCGCTCGACGACGTGGCCTGGCCCGAGGGACTGCGGCTGGTCATCCTCGGCGGTGAGCAGGTCCAGGCCACGGCCGTGGCGCGGTGGCGGGACCGGTTCGGCGACCGGATCAGGCTGGTCAACACCTACGGACCCACCGAGGCGACCGTCATCGCCACGGCGGTCACCCTCGGCGTGGACGACGCGACCCGCCGTCCGCCCATCGGGTGGCCGCTCGACGGCACGACCGCGCACATCCTCGGCCCGTACGGCGAGCCCGTGCCGCCCGGCTTCCCCGGCGAGCTGTGCCTGGGCGGGGCCGGACTGGCGCGGGGTTACCTGGGCCGTCCGGCGCTGACCGCCGAACGGTTCATCCCCGACCCGTACGGACCACCAGGATCCAGGCTCTACCGGACAGGGGACCGGGCGCGGAGGCTGCCGGACGGGACGCTGGAATTCCTGGGCCGCCTGGACGGCCAGGTGAAGGTACGCGGCTTCCGGGTGGAGCCGGGCGAGGTGGAGGCCGCGCTGCTGGCCCATCCAGGGGTGCGCCAGGCGGTGGTGACCGCGGCCGCGGACCGGCTGGTGGCGTACGTGGTCGGCGCGGCACAGCCGGACGAGCTGCGCCGGCACCTGGCCGCGCGCCTGCCGGCCCACCTGGTGCCCACGAGCTGGGTGCCGCTGGACGCGCTGCCGCTCACCATCACCGGCAAGATCGACCTCGCCGCCCTGCCGGCCCCCGAGCCGGAAGCGGCGGCGCTGTTCGTGCCGCCGGGCACCGACGCGGAGGCGCTGGTGGCCGGGGTGTGGGAGCAGGTGCTCGGCCTGGACGTCGGGCGGGTCGGCACACTCGACGACTTCTTCGCCCTCGGCGGCCACTCGCTGCTGGCCACCCGGGTCGCGGCCCTGCTCGGGAACGCGCTCGAGGTGGAGGTGCCGATCCGCACCGTGTTCGACCGGCCGAGCGTCGCCGAGCTGGCGGCCGCGGTCGAGAACCTGCTGATCGAACAGTTGTCAGGCCTCTCCGACGCGGAGGCGGCTCGCCTGCTGGATGTGGAGGTGCCCCGTTGACCGGCCCGGACGCCCAGCCTGCCACCGAACTGCCCGCCACCGAACTGTCGGCCACCGAGCTGTCGGCCGCCAAGCAGGAGCTGCTCGCGCGGCGGCTGCGGCGCGGTGCGGTGGCGCCGGTGCGGCGCACCATTCCCGCCCGGCCCGGCCACGAGCCGCCGCCGCTGTCGCACGCCCAGGAGCGGCTGTGGTTCCTGGAGCAGTTCGCGCCCGGCACCACGCAGCTCACCATCCCGATCAGGCTGCGGCTGCGCGGCCCGCTCGACGTGGCGGCGCTCGCCGCCGCGCTCGACGCCGTGGTGGCCGCCCATGACGCGCTGCGCATGCGCTACCCCGCGACCTGGGACGGCCGGCCGCGGGTGGAGGTCGCGGACGACGTCACGCTGCCGCTGACCCGCCGCGACGCCCACGACGAGGCCGCCGCCAGGGCGCTGGTGGAGGAGTTCCTGGCCGAGCCGTTCGACCTGGCCGCCGGTCCGGTGGCGCGGGCGCTGCTGGTGCGGCTGGCCGGCGACGATCACGTGCTGGTCATCGCGGTGCACCACATCGCCGCCGACGGCTGGTCGGCCGACCTGCTGCTGCGGGAGGTCTTCGGCCGCTACGAGGGCGAGCGGCCGACGCCCCTCGAGGTCGGGTACGGCGACTACGCGGCCTGGCAGCGCGATCTGCCGCCGTCGCGGCGTGACCTGGACTTCTGGCGCGACCGGCTGGCCGGGCTGGAGCCGCTGGACCTGCAGACCGACCGGCCCCGCCCGCCGGAACGCACCTACACCGGCGCGGCGCGAGCCTTCCCGCTGAGCCCCGAGGTCTCCGCCGAGCTGGCGCGCCTGGGCCGTGAGCACGGCGCGACGCCGTACATGACGATGCTGGCCGGGTTCGCCGCGCTCCTCGGCCGCTACGCGGGCGCCTCCGACGTCGCGGTCGGATCACCGGTGGCGGGCCGCCAGGCTCCGGAGCTGGACGGGGTGATCGGCTGCTTCGTGAACATGCTCACGATGCGGGTGGACCTGTCGGGCGACCCCACGTTCGCGGAGCTGCTGGAGCGGGTGCGCGAGGTCGCCGTGGACGCCTTCGCCCACCAGGACCTGCCCTTCGAGCAGCTCGTCGCCGAGCTGGACCTGCCCCGTGACGTGTCCAGGTCGCCGCTGTTCGGCGTCATCCTCGCCATGCAGAACTTCCGCGACGCCACCATCACCCCGCCGGCCGGGCTGAACGTGGCGGACTTCCCCCTGGACACCTGGGCGACCCGCTACGACCTGGAGCTCTACGTCACCGACGACCCGAACGGCGGCTCGTCCGGGCTCTTCGTCTACAACACCGACCTGTTCGACGCGGCCACCGTCGAGCGGCTGGCCGGCCACCTGAGCACCCTGCTGGAGCGAGTGGCCGCCCGGCCCGGCCTGCGGCTGTCGCAGCTCGACCTGCTCACCGGCGACGAACGGCGCCTGGTCGTCGAGGACTGGAACGACACCGCCAGGCACTTCCCCGGCCCGGCCACCCTGCACGGCCCGATCCAGGAGCAGGCCGCCCGCACGCCCGAGGCGACCGCCGTGCGCTTCGAAGGCCGCTCGCTCACCTACGAGCAGCTGGACACGGCCGCCGACCAGGTCGCGCACACGCTACGCGGCCTCGGGGTGGGCGCCGGGTCGGTCGTCGCCGTCTGCGCCGAGCGCTCGCTGGAACTGCTGCCCGCGCTGCTGGGCGTGCTCAAGGCGGGCGCGGCGTACCTGCCGATCGACCCCGACTACCCGGCCGACCGGGTGGCGTTCATGCTGTCGGACGCGGCGCCGGCCGCGCTCCTCACCCAGGCCAGGATCCGGCCGACGCTACCGCCCACCACCGCGATCACCCTCGACCTGGACGACCCCGGCGTCTGGACCGGCGCCTCCGGGCCGCTTCCCGAGGTGCGACCGGACGACGTCGCCTACGTCATCTACACCTCCGGCTCCACCGGACGGCCCAAAGGCGTGCCCAACACGCACGCCGGCATCGCCAACCGCCTGGACTGGATGCAGGAGCGGTTCGGGCTCGACGCCGGCGACGTGGTGGCGCAGAAGACGCCGCTGAGCTTCGACGTGTCGGTGTGGGAGCTGTTCTGGCCGCTGCGAACCGGCGCCAGGCTCGCGCTGGCCACCCCCGGCGGCCACAAGGACGCGGCCTACCTGCGCAAGCTGATCGTCACCGAGGGCGTGACCACCGCCCACTTCGTGCCGTCGATGCTCGCCGTTTTCCTCGGTGAGGAGGGCGCGTCCGGCTGCGGCGCGCTCCGCCGGGTGATCTGCTCGGGCGAGGAACTGCCCGCCGACCTGGCCCGCCGCTGCGTCGCCACGCTGCCCGCCGCCGAGCTGCACAACCTGTACGGCCCGACCGAGGCGGCCGTCGACGTGTCGGCCTGGCACTGCCTGCCCGCGACGCTCACCACGGCGGCCCGGGTGCCGATCGGCACCCCGATCGCCAACACCGCCCTGTACGTCCTCGACGAGGCCATGGAGCCGGTGCCGATCGGGGTGCCGGGCGAGCTGTTCATCGCCGGCGCGGGCCTGGCCCGGGGCTATCTGAACCGGCCCGCGCTCACCGCCGAGCGGTTCGTGCCGAACCCGTACGGCCCGCCGGGCTCCCGGCTCTACCGGACGGGTGACCTGGCCAGGCACCGCCCCGACGGCGCCCTGGAGTTCCTCGGCCGGCTGGACACCCAGGTGAAGCTGCGCGGCCTGCGGATCGAACTCGGCGAGATCGAGGCGGCGCTCCGCGCCCTGCCCGCCGTCCGGGACGCCGCCGTGATCGTCCGTGAGGACCGGCCCGGCGATCCCCGCCTGGTGGCCTACATCACGCCGGCCGACGCCGACCGGGAGGAGGACCTCGACGGGGTGCTCGACGGGGTGCTCGACCACGCCGGCGTCCGCGCCGAGCTCAAGAGGACGCTGCCCGACTACATGGTGCCGAGCGGTTACGTCACCCTGGCCGCCCTGCCGCTCGGCCCCAGCGGCAAGCTGGACCGGCGGACCCTGCCGGCGCCGGTCGCGGGCCGGGACGCCGGGATCGAGCTCATCGCCCCCGGCACGCCGACCGAGCTGGCCCTCGCCGCGATCTGGGGCGAGCTGCTGGGTGTCGAGGCGATCGGCGTCGACGACGACTTCTTCGACCTCGGCGGCCACTCCCTGCTCGCCACCCAGGTGGTGGCCCGGCTGCGCAAGCAGACCGGCGGCGCGGTCAGCGTGATGGACGTGTTCAAGCACCCCACGATCCGCGAGCTGGCGGCGCTCGCCGACACCCCCGCCGAGCGGCGCGGCCCCCGCTCGCTGCTGCACCGCCTGACCCCGGCCCGCAGCCTGGCGCCGGTGCTCAGCCATGTGTGCGTTCCCTACGGCGGCGGCAGCGCGGTCGTCTACCAGCCCCTCGCCGACGCCCTGCCGGACGGGCACGCGCTGTGGTCGGTGGCGATCCCCGGTCACGACGTGGGCCTGGAGGAGGACCCGCTGTCGCTGGACGAGCTGGTCGCCACCTGCGTGAGCGAGATCCTGGAGAAGGTCGACGGCCCGATCGCGCTGTACGGTCACTGCGGTGTCGGCTCGGCCGTGACCGTGGCGATCGCCCTCCGGCTGGAGGCCGCGGGACGGGATCTCACCGCCGTTCACATCGGCGGGATCTTCCCCTTCGCCCGGCCACGGGGCGCCCTGATGTCGCGGATCGCCCGCTTCGCCGAGGCGGAGCGGCTGCGCAGCGACCAGCGCTACGTCAACTGGCTGATCTCGCAGGGCGTGGACATGAGCGAGCTCGACCCCGCGCAGGCCCGCCGGATCGTGCGGAACATGCGCCGCGACTCCCGGGAGGCCGAGGAGTACTACACCCGCCTGTTCGAGGCCGGGCCCGACCGGCTGCGCGCCCCGGTGATCAGCGTGGTCGGCTCCGAGGACCCGGCGACGGACTACTACCAGGAGCGCTTCCGTGAATGGCACTTCCTGACCTCGACGTCGGCTGTGGTGGTGCTCGCGGAAGCCGGGCACTTTTTCCTGAAATATCGGGCCGAAGAGCTGGCCGAGATCGTCACCACCGTCCACCCCAAGCTGTCCAAGCCGCCCGCGCGGCTGAAACCGGCACGCGATCCGGACGCCACCTGGTGGCTGCACGACGTGTCCCACGCCGACTCGCCCTCGGCGGCGGCCGGGGCGGCGGGGCCGGCGGGGCCACAGCCCGGCATCCCGCGCTTCCTCGCCGTCGTGCTGAGCCAGCTCGTCTCCATCATGGGCACGGCGCTCACCGAGTTCGCCGTCCCCCTGTGGATCTACACCACGACGGGGTCGGTGGCGCAGTTCGCCCTGATGGCCGTCGTCGGCCTGGTGCCCGGCCTGCTCACCGCCCCGATCGCGGGGGCGATCATCGACCGGACGAGCCGGCGGCGGGTGATGCTCACCGCCGACGCCGCGGCGTTCACCATCCAGCTCGCCTTCGGCGTGCTGCTGTGGACGGGCAACCTGTCCGTGCCGATGATCTACCCGTTGCTGGGCTGCCTGTCGGTCGCGCTCACCTTCCAGCGGCTCGCGTACTTCTCGGCCGTGCCGCAGATCGTGCCCAAGCGCTACCTCGGGCACGCGGTCGGCGTCATGCAGCTCAGCAACGGCACCACCCAGCTCCTGGTGCCCATCTTCGCGGTCGGCCTGCTCGCCGGCATCGGCCTCGGCGGCATCCTCATCCTGGACGTGGCCAGCTACGCGATCGCGATCGTCATCCTGCTGATGGTGAAGTTCCCCGCCACCATGCCCTGGCGACGGCGCGAGTCGATCAAGGCCGAGATCCTCGGCGGGCTGCGCTACTCGCTCGGCCACCGCGGCTTCGTCGGCATGCTGCTGTTCTTCGTCGTGCTGAACGTGTTCCTGTCGCCGCTCCTGCTGATGTTCTCGCCGCTGGTGCTCTCCTTCGCCGGGCTCGCCGACGTCGGGCGGATCTCCTTCCTGGCCGGCGTCGGCACCTTCGCGGGCGCGCTCATCATGATCGTCTGGGGCGGTCCGCGCCGTCTGCGGCTGCGCGGCGTGCTGCTGTGCACCCTGGCCCTGGGCGTCTTCTGCGTGGTCACCGGCATGCGCGCCGACCTGACCGTGATCGCGATCGGGGTGTGCGGCATGACGGCCTGGCTCACCCTGCTCAACGGCATCTACACCACGATCGTGCAGGTCAAGGTGCCCCAGCGGTTCCACGGCCGGGTGTTCGCGATGAACACGCTCATCGCCTGGTCCACGCTGCCCGTCGGCTTCGGCCTGGTCGCCCCGTACGCCGCCTCGGTGCTCGATCCGCTGCTCCTGGACGACGGCGCGCTGGCCCCGACCGTCGGCGCGCTCATCGGCACCGGACCGGGACGCGGCATCGGCTTCATGTACCTGCTCTTCGGCGCCGCCATCCTGGTGATCACCCTGATCGCCATGCGGATCCCGGCGCTGGCCCGCTTCGACCAGGAGGTGCCCGACGCCATCGCCGACGACCTGGTCGGCGTACAGGCCCTGCGCCGCACCACCACGTCCACCGGCTCCACCGCGCCCGACAAGAACGACAAGCGCGCTAAGCGCGACAAGACGGAGGCATTGACATGACCGAGTCCCCACGCCACCAGGTGGTGGTCAACGACGAGGAGCAGTACTCGCTGTGGCCCGCGGACCGGCCACTCCCGGACGGCTGGCGGGCCGAGGGCTTCGCCGGCGGCAGGGAGCAGTGCCTGGCGCACATCGACGAAGTCTGGACGGACATGCGTCCGCGCAGCGTCCGCGCCCGCCAGGACGCCGACGACGCCCCCAACGCCCCCGCCGGCGTCGGCGGCACGGGGGGTGCGCTGTGACGACGGGCACGGAGGAGCTCGAGCGGAAGCTGGCCGACATGATCGCCGGCCTGTCCGACGGCGAGATCAGCGCCGAGGAGGTGCTCGCGGGCGGCCACTCGCTCTCGGCGCTCGGGCTCAGCTCGCTGGCCCTGATCCGGCTCGTCGACGCGATCGAGGACGTCTTCGGCGTGGACGTCGACCTCAGCGGCGACCTGTCGTCCTTCGAGTACGTGAGCACCCTGGCCGCCCACCTCGCCGACCTGATGGCCGGGCAGCCGCAGCGATGACCGCGAGCCGGAAGGACGTCCGGACGGTGACGTTCGGCGGGCAGCGGGACGGCGAGGGGACGCTCACGTGGGGGCAGCGGCTGATGTGGCGGGCCGTCCACCTGATGGGCGACAGCCAGTCCTTCCTCAACTGCCCCTGGGTGCTGCCCGTCTACGGCAGGCGCGACCTCGGCACGGTGCTGGAGGCGCTGCGCGTGCTGCTCGAACGCCACGACAGCCTGCGCACCACCTTCGTCGACACGCCGGACGGGCCGGTGCAACGGGTGGCCGGCAGCGGTGAGCTGACCGTGGAGCTGGTGGAGGCAGGCCAGGAGCGGGCGTTGCAGGCGGCCGAACGGCTCGCCGGCGAGCTGAGCAGGACCGTCTTCGCGCACGGCGAGGACCTGCCGCTGCGCTGCGCCGTCGTGACGGCCGACGGCCGGCCGAAGGCGCTGGCGTTCGCCTTCTCCCACCTGGCGGTGGACTTCCAGGCGCTGAGCCTGCTCTCCGCGCGGTGGCGGGGACTGCTCAGGGGCGAGGACCCGCCCGCCGACACGTGGACACCCCTGGACCAGGCCGAGCTGGAGCGCACGGAGCCGTACCTGGCCCGCTCGGCCAGGTCCATCCGCTACTGGCGCCCGGTGCTCGAAGAGGTGCCGCTGGAGGTGTTCGACCATCCCGCGGGCGAGCCGGAGGACCCCCGGTTCATCGAGGTCGGCATGGAGTCGGTCGCGCTCGCCGCCGCGGCCGTCCGGCTGGCCGAACGGTGGACGATCAGCACGACCAGCGTCCTGATCGCCGCCTGCGCCACCGCCCTGGCCCGGGTGAACGGCCGCAGGCGGGCCGTCATGCAGCTGGTCCACAGCAACCGGCGCGATCCCCGTACCGAGAGCATGGTCGCCACGGTGGGGCAGGACGGGCTGCTGGTGCTCGACCTGCCGGGCACCGACTTCGCCGACACCTGCCGGGCCGCGCACCGCAGCGCCCTCATGGCCTACCGCAACGCGCACTACGACCCGTTCGCCATGCAGGCCATGCGGGAGGAGGTCGGCCGGCGGCGCGGCCGGGAGCCGGACCTGGACGCCTTCTTCAACGACCGGCGAGGAGGTGGCAGCTGGCCGAACCTGCCCGGGTTCGCACCGGAGGCGGACCTGGCCCCCCTCACCGGGAAGACCCACACGTACGTCACGAACGCGTGGCCCGGAGTCCGGTTCAAGGTGTTCTTCACGGTGGGGACGGCGCCCGACATCGGGCAGCTCAGTCTCATCATCGACACCGCCTACCTGTCCCGGGAGACGGCGCAGGAGATGCTGCTCGGCGTCGAGTCCCTGCTGGTGCGCAGTCTGACCGAGGCCGTGGCCTGCCCGTGACCCGCTTTCGGCATGATCATCCCATGAGAAGAACGATCATCGCGCTGGCGGCCTGCGCCCCCCTGCTGGTGGCCCTCCCCGCCCAGGCCGCCGCCCCCAAGGCCAAAGATCCGGTACGGGCGCTGAAGGGTGAGTTCGTCGCCGGGCACGGCGTGCGCTTCACCGAGACCACCACCCTGTCGGGTGAGAAGACCAAGGTGCAGAGCCGCAAGGGCACCTTCCAGTTCAACGCCAAGGGCATCGCGGCCTATGACATCGTGACCACCTTCGCTCCCGAGAGGCTCGAGAGGGTCATCTCCGTCGACAAATTCAGCTACCTCAAGAGCCCGTCGCTCCGGCTTCTGGAGGGGAAGACCTGGGCCAGGCGCACGAGCGGAGGCGCCGGGGGTGGCGGTTTCAACGGGCAGGTCATCAACCCCGCCGAGCCCAAGACCCTGGCCGCGCTGATCAAGAAGGGCAAACTGACCAAGCGCGCCATCACGGGGAAGATCACCTTTAAGGAGCTCGACAAGATCTCGCCCTGGTTCGACCAGTCCGTCCCGCTGCGCATGCACGACGACACGACGGTCAGCTACACCCTCACCCTTACCTCTGTCGGGCTCGTGAGCAGGGTGAAGAGCTCGTACGCGGCGACGGCGGTGTTCGACGTGGGCAATCACGAGGGTAAGACCATGACGATCGACAGCCGCTTCACCGGATGGGGCGCCAAGACATCGATCAAGGCCCCCGATCCCAAGACGGTGGACGTCCAGCCGATCAAGTGACCGACGTGCTCAGGGGCGAGGGTCAGCGGGGCTGGGCGGCGAGGTCGGCGAGGCGGCGTTCCAGGGCGGCCAGCCGTTCGGGGACGGATTCGCTGTGCAGGAGCTCGGCCAGATGGTCGGACTCGTCCCGCTCCATCACGATGGTCTGCAGCGGCGTGTCCCCGGCGCCGGCGCCGTAGACGAACAGCGTGCGCTCGCCCCCGCGCGCCAGCACGGCCAGCCGCTGCCCGCTCCGGGTCATGCGGTGGTGCAGCGTCCCGGTGCCGGGCACGGTGTGCGAGACGGTGCCGGGCACGGAGTGCGAGTCGGTGTGCGAGAGGGCGGGTGAGGTCGCCCCGTCCGGGGCGGCCGCGCGGGACCCGTCGGGCCGTGCGGACAGCGCCGCCGCCCGCCGGACGGCGAACCCGTCCGCCCACTTCAGCAGGTCGTCCTTGAGCCGGATCTCGATCCGGGAGAACTCGATCAGCGCCACCTCGACGCCCCACTCGCCGGTGCGCTCGGTGATCGTGGCCGACAGCTCGCGCAGGTCGTCGTCCGACGGGTCGGCCAGCTCGGCCAGGTCGTGGCGGGAGACGTAGCGGCGGATCGCCTCCTCGGCCTCGGTGACGGTCGCCGAGACCGGCGAGGTGTGATGCCGGGCGTAACCGACCGGGTCGCGCACCGACGCCAGCGCGAGGCCGTTGACGCTCACCGCCACCCCGTCGGCCGTGGTGGCGGCGAGCCAGAGGATGTCCAGGTAGTCGGGTTCGTGCGGGGTCATCACCGCGCTGTCCACCCCCGGCAGCACGACGGCGAGGCCGGGCCCCTTCACCGTGGCCGCGCGACCGCGCCTGGTCACCACGAGCCGCCGTCCTCTGGGTACGAAGGTGATGACGGCTCTGATGACGACGGTGGCGAGCAGGATCATGATCAGGCTCGCGCCGAGGGCGATCGCGTCCATCTTCACTCCTTCCTGCTTGCTGGGCCGTGCCTCCACTCTCGCCGTCGGCCGTGGGTTCCGCCATCGGGCCCAGCACCCATCTTTCGCAGGTGAGCCATGTAGGAGAGGGCGGCTCAGCCGCGCCGGACCACCGCCGCGCCGAGCGGGGCGAGGGTGATCTGCCCGGAGAGGGCGGATCCGGTGAGCAGGTCCGTGCCGCCGCCGGCCAGCGGGACAGTGGCGGGCAGGTCGGGGCTTTGGTTGAGGAGGAAGACGTACTCCTGCCGCTCGTCCCCTCGTACGGTGCACTCCACGTGCGAGGGGACGCCGGCGAACGGATTACCCACCCCGGCGGCCCGTACCTCGTCGAGGAGGACGTCGTCGAAGGCCGTCTCCTCCAGGAGCGTGGCGAAGTAGACCACCCGGCCGGCGCCGAAGGAGTTCTCGACGACGGCGGCCCGGCCCGCCAGCAGGCCGTCGGTGTAGGTGGCCAGCGCCTTGCCGGTCTCCAGGTGGAGGTCGTCGCGCCACCAGCTCGACCGCGCGGTGCGCCCGCCGGCGAACTCGACGGTGAAGCGCTCGTCCGGCCTGGCCGGCCGGTATTCGTCGATCCTCGCGCCGATGAGCTGTCGGAACGCGCCCGGGTAGCCGTCCGGACGGACCCGGTTGCATTCGTCCACCACGCCGGAGAAGAACGACATGACGACGGTCCCGCCGCCCCGGGCGAACGCGATGATCGCCGCCGCGCCCGCGTCGTCGATCAGGTACGCGTTCGGCACCACCAGCACCTTGTACGGGGCCAGGTCGCTGCCGGTGGACACCACGTCGACCGGGTAGTGCTCGCGCCACAGCGGCGTGTAGTGCCGCATGACCGTGTCGACGTAGCCGAAGTCGTTGCGGGGCAGCCCGAACGTCTCCTCCAGCCCCTACCACCCGTCCAGTCGAACAGGACGGCGATGTCGGCGCGCATCCGAGTGCCCGCCACGGGGGAGAGGAGCTTCACCTCCCGGCCCAGGTCGACGATCTCGCGGAAGGTGCGGGAGCCAGGGCCGGAGTGGGGGAGCATCGCCGAGTGGAAGCGCTCGTGCCCGCCCCGGCCGGCCCGCCACTGGAAGAACATCACCGAGTCGGCCGCGCGGGCCAGCGCCTGCAGCGAGCCCAGCCGCATCCGGCCCGGCTCCTTGACGACGTTGAGCTTCCACTGGCTGACCGCGCTGGCCGCCTGCTCCATGAGCATCCACGGCTGCCCGCCCTTGAGCGAGCGGAACAGGTCGTACTGGAAGGCGGCCGAGACGTGCGCGTCCGGGTCGGCGGGGTCGGGGTAGATGTCGAGCGCGACCGCGTCCTGCTCCGGCGCCCACGACCAGTAGTCGGCGTTGCGGTAGAAGCGCATGAAGTTGGTCATCACCGGGATGTCGTCGGGTGGTCCAGGCCTCGTTGAGGGTGTCCAGGTCGCCGTAGCGGCGCTGGAGCCAGCGCCGGAAGTTCGCCGAGGCGGCCTCGTTGTAGGCGGTCGGGCCGTACTCGTTGCTGATGTGCCACATCGCCAGCGCCGGGTGGAAGGAGTAGCGCTCGGCGAGCTTGGTGGTGACGGCGGCCGCGTACCGGCGGTAGACCGGCGAGGAGGGATCGTAATGCAACCGGTTGCCGAAGCCGAACGGGTCCCCGTCGGCCATGATCGGGAAGACCTCGGGGTGTAGGTGGGTCAGCCAGACGGGCGGCGCGGCCGTGGGGGTGGCCAGGTTGACGCTGATGCCGTTGTCGTGCAGCAGGTCCATGACCTCGTCGAGCCAGCCGAACTCGTACCTGCCGGGCTCGGGTTCGAGTGAGGCCCAGGCGAAGACGCCGAGCGAGACCACGTTCACCCCGGCCTCGCGCATGAGCCGCATGTCCTCGCGCCACACGGCGGGGTCCCACTGCTCGGGGTTGTAGTCGCCGCCGAACGCCAGCCCGCCGACCCGGTTTCTGAATGCGGACATGCGAGACACGTTTACGCTCCCCGAGCCCTGAAGGCTGATAGCGCTAACAGCAGTGCTGGAAACGGAAAATGGTGTGAGAAAATATCGGCAGGGTTATCGGAAAATAGTTTGTGACCTTGCTGTGGCGTTACGGTAGGCTCCGCCTCGCGGGCCTGTCAACAGTCCGTGAGCGCATCAGGGGGTCCCGTTGCAACGAGCCACGCTGGCCGACATCGCGGCGACGGCCGGCGTCTCCGTGCCCACGGTCTCGAAGGTCCTGAGCGGCCGCAAGCATGTCTCCGCGGCCACCCGCGACAAGGTGCTGGAGGCGGCCAGGACCCACGGCTACGAGCCGGCCCGCCCGCCGAGCGCCTCCCGGACCGGGATGGTCGACCTGCTCATCGACGGCCTCGGCTCGTCCTGGGCGCAGGTCCTCGTCCGGGGCGCGGAGCAGGCGGCGGCGCGCTGGGGATTCTCCCTCGTGGTGACCTCGTCCGAGCGGTCCGACTTCGACCTGCGGCGCTGGACGGGCATCCTGCGCAAGCGCGGCACCGACGGGATCGTCCTGGTGCTGTCCAGGGCCGGCCATGACGAGATCGAGGCGATCAGAAACCTGCTGCACGTCCCGCTGGTGCTCCTGGACCCGGCCGGCGGGCGCGACCCGCGGCTGTCGGCCGTCGGCGCGACCAACTGGTCCGGCGGCGTCATGGCCACCACCCACCTGCTGGAGCTGGGGCACCGGCGGATCGGTTTCATCGGCGGCCCGCTCGACACCCAGTGCACGCTCGACCGCTACGAGGGATACCTCGCCGCGCACCGCACCTTCGGCATCACCCCCGACCCCGGGCTGACCCGCTACGGCGACTTCCGCGTCTCCGGCGGCAAGTCCGCCGGCGCCGAGCTGCTCGACCGCGCCGACCGGCCGAGCGCCATCTTCGCCGGCTCCGACCTGATGGCCGCCGGCGTCTACCAAGCCGCCGCCGACCGGGGCGTCCGCATCCCCGACGACCTGTCCATCGTCGGCTTCGACGACCTGCCGCAGTGCGAGATGATGACGCCGCCTCTCACCACCGTGCGCCAGCCGCTCGACGAGATGGCCAACGAGGCGATCCGCCTGGTCCACGAGAATCTCACCCATCCGCGCGCCGCCGGCACCCGCATCGAGCTCGCCACGACCCTCAACGTCAGGCACAGCACCGCCCCTCATTCCGGCTGACTCCGCGTCGGAAAATTTTTCCGGCAACAAAGCCGGATACAGGGCGTTACCGCAGCGTGTCCATTTCGCGTGACGTCGCTGTTGACTCCCTCTTGACACGCCTTACCGTGCCCTTTAGGTTTCGGAAACATTAACGGATTAACCGAAAGTTTCGGCAGCGTCCACTTTCGGGGTGACGCCGTCTCCGGGGCGAGAGGATGGCATGAGCGACCAGGCACCGATCGACATGAGAAGCGCCGGGACCGCGCCCTGGCGGGACCCCCGGCTGTCTCCCACCGAGCGGGCCGAACTGCTCGTGCCGCTCATGACGCTGGAGGAGAAGGTCAACCAGCTGGTCGGGATGTGGGTCGGCGCCGACGCCACGGGGGGCGGCGTCGCCCCGCTCCAGGCGGACATGGCCGGGGTGGATCACCGCGCGGTCATCCGGCACGGGCTGGGCCAGCTGACCCGCCCGTTCGGCACCAAGCCCATCGATCCCGTCGCGGGCGCGCACCGGCTGGCCACCACCCAGTCGGAGATCGTCGCCGCCGGCCGGTTCGCCATCCCCGCCCAGGTGCACGAGGAATGCCTGACCGGATTCGCCGCCTGGGGGGCCACCGTCTACCCGGCGCCGCTGAGCTGGGGGGCGTCCTTCGACCCCGAACTGATCGAGGAGATGGCCGGCCACATCGGCGCCTCGATGCGGGCCGCCGGCGTGCACCAGGGCCTGGCCCCGGTCCTCGACGTCACCCGCGACTACCGCTGGGGCCGCACCGAGGAGACGATCGGCGAGGACCCGTTCCTGGTGGGCACGGTCGGCGCCGGCTACGTGCGCGGCCTCGAGCGGGCCGGCATCGTGGCCACGCTCAAGCACTTCGCCGGCTACTCAGCCTCGCCCGGGGGCCGCAATTTCGCCCCGGTGCCGATGGGTCCCCGCGAGCTCGCGGACGTCATCCTGCCGCCCTTCGAGATGGCGCTGCGCCTGGGCGGCGCCCGCTCGGTGATGAACTCCTACGTCGAGATCGACGGTGCTCCGATGGCGGCCAGCGAGAGCCTGCTCACCGGGCTGCTGCGCGAGGAGTGGGGGTTCGCCGGCACGCTCGTCGCCGACTATTTCGCGGTCCGGTTCCTGCAGACCCAGCACGGCGTGGCCGCCGACGGGGGACACGCGGCGGGGCTCGCGCTGCGGGCCGGGATCGACGTCGAACTGCCCATGATCGACGCGTTCGGCGAGCCGCTCATCGAGGCGGTCAAGTCCGGCGCGGTCGACGAGGCGCTGATCGACCGCGCCCTGCACCGGGTGCTGACGCAGAAGGCCGAGCTCGGCCTGCTCGACGAGGACTGGCAGGCCCTTCCGGACGACGTCGACCGGCTCCGCCTCGACGACGAGACCGCCCGGGACCTCGCGCTGCGCCTGGCCCGGCAGGCCGTGGTCCTGCTCCGCGACACCGGCGGCGTCCTGCCGCTCGCCCCCGGCCGGCGGCCAGGCAGACGCATCGCCCTGGTCGGCCCGGGCGCCGACGACCCGATGGCGATGCTCGGCTGCTACGCCTTCCCTCTGCACGTCGGCCCGCATCCCGAGCACGGGCTCGGGGTGGAGATCCCGTCGCTGCGCGAGGCGCTCGCCACGTTCGTCCCCGATCTGGCCTACGTTCCCGGCTGCGACATCAGCGGTGACGACACCTCCGGCATCGAGGCGGCGGTGGCCGAGGCCGCGGCGAGCGACGTGTGCGTGCTCGCCGTCGGCGACCGGGCGGGCCTGTTCGGGCGCGGCACGTCCGGCGAGGGCTGCGACGCCACCGACCTGCGCCTGCCCGGCGTGCAGGCCGAGCTCGTGCGGGCCGTGCTCGCCACCGGCACCCCGGTGGTCCTGGTGCTGCTCGCCGGCCGGCCGTACGCGCTCGGGCCGGAGACGGACGCCGCCGCGGCTGTCGTCTACGGCTTCTTCCCCGGCCAGCGGGGCGGCCAGGCGCTGGCCGAGGTGCTCACCGGCGCGGTCAACCCGTCCGGGCGGCTGCCGGTCAGCGTGCCGCGCGACCCCGCCGGCGCGCCCGCCACCTACCTGTCGCCGATCCTGGGCCGGCGCTCGCAGGTGTCGACCGTCGACCCCACCCCCGCGTTCTCGTTCGGGCACGGCCTGAGCTACACCACCTTCGCGTGGGAGCGGGCCGAGGCGCTCGGCGGCGCCGACTGGCCCGTGGACGGCGAGACGGCCGTCGCCGTCACCGTGCGCAACACCGGCCCGCGGGCCGGCGTCGAGGTCGTCCAGCTCTACCTGCACGACCCCGTCGCGCAGGTCACGCGGCCGGTGGTCCGCCTGATCGGCTTCGCCCGCGTCCCGCTGGAGGCGGGTGAGGCCGCGCGGGTGACGTTCACCGTCCCGGCCGACCTCACCTCGTTCACCGGCGTGCACGGCAGGCGCGTGGTCGAGCCCGGCGACGTCGAGCTGCGCTTGGCCCGCTCCAGCGCGGAGCCGGTGGCGGCCCTGCCGCTCCGCCTGGTGGGCGAGGAACGCGAGATCGGTCACCAGCGGCGACTCCTGCCGGTGGTGAGCGTCGACCCCATCACGCGGGAGCACACATGAGCACCACCGAGACGATCAGTCAGGGTACCCGGGAACCACCGCCCCCTCCCCGCCCCCGCCCGCGTTCCGGCACGCGGGCTCCCCGCCGCACCTGGCGGCAGGCGCTGCGCCGTGACTGGCAGTTGTACTCGCTGGCGCTCCTGCCCTTGCTGTTCTTCCTGATCTTCCGGTACCTGCCGATGATCGGCAACGTCATCGCCTTCCGGAAGTTCGAGCCGGGCGGCAGCATCTTCGGCGAGGAGTGGGTGGGGCTGCGCTACGTGCGCATGTTCCTCGACGACCCCACGTTCTGGACCGTCTTCACCAACACGCTCACCCTCGGCGGGCTGACGCTGCTGTTCTGCTTCCCGCTGCCGATCGTGCTGGCGCTGCTGCTCAACGAGATCCGCACGCGGAGGCTGAAGCGGTTCCTGCAGTCGGTGTCCTACCTGCCGCACTTCCTGTCCATCGTCATCGTGGCCGGCATCGTCATGCAGATGACGGCCATCGACGGCCCGATCAACCAGATGCTGAAGCTGGTCGGCCAGGAGCCGACCCCCTTCCTGCAGAAGCCCGAGTGGTTCCGGGCGATCTTCGTCTCGTCCGAGATGTGGCAGACGGTCGGCTGGGGCACCATCCTCTACCTCGCCGCGCTGACCACGATCGACGACCAGTTGTACGAGGCGGCCCGGATCGACGGAGCCAACCGGTGGCGCCAGATCTGGCACGTCACCCTGCCGGGCATCCGGCCGACGGCGATCACGCTGCTGATCCTCAACATCGGCACCTTCATGGCCGTGGGCTTCGAGAAGGTCCTGCTGCTGTACAACCCGCTGACCTATCCGACCGCCGATGTGATCTCGACGTACCTGTACCGCATGGGCGTGGAGTCCAGCAACATGAGCTACGCCGCCGCGATCGGCCTGTTCGAGGCCCTGATCGGGGTGGTGCTGATCGGTTCGGCGAACCTGATCTCCCGCCGCACAGTAGGGACGAGCCTGTGGTGACGCTCAACCGGAGCCGGGGCTACCGGGTGTTCCAGGGAATCAACGCGGTGATCCTCACCGGCGTCGTGATCGTGACGCTCTACCCCTTCGTGAACATCATCGCCCGCTCGTTCAGCGAAGAGCGCTACATCGTCACCGGGCAGGTCAACCTCATCCCGCGCGGGTTCAACCTCACGACCTACAACATCGTGGTCTCGGACCCGATGTTCTGGACCAACTATCGCAACACCGTGGTGTACACGGTCGTCGCCACGGCCATCGCGATGCTGCTGACGACCTGTTACGCGTACGTGCTGTCCAAGAGGCACCTGAAGGGCCGTACGTTCCTGATCTGGGTGGCCGTCTTCACCATGATCTTCACCGGCGGCCTGATCCCCAACTATGTGCTGATCAACGGCATGGGGCTGACGAACTCCATCTGGGCCATCGTCCTGCCCAACGCGATCAGCGTCTTCAACCTCCTCGTCATGAAGGCGTTCTTCGAGAACCTGCCGACCGATCTGGAGGAGGCCGCCGCCATCGACGGCCTCAACACCTACGGCATCCTGTGGCGCATCGTGCTGCCGCTGTCGAAGGCGGTCATCGCCACGATGGTGCTGTTCTACGCGGTCTCGTTCTGGAACTCATGGTTCACGGCGTTCCTCTACCTGCACGAGACGGACCTGTTCCCGGTGACCATCTACCTGCGCAACCTCATCGCCGGAGCCACCGGCGCCGAGTCCGCCGGCGCCGTGACCTCGGAGGTGACGCAGGCCGCGGCCAACATCCAGTCGGTGACGATCATGCTCACCGTCCTGCCCATCCTGGCGGTCTATCCCTTCGTCCAGAGGTACTTCGTCTCCGGAGTCATGCTCGGGGCGGTCAAGGGCTAGGCCCGCCCCACGCCTCAACAACCCCCTGACCACGGCAAAGGAATCCCCCCATGCGTGAACTCTCACGGCGTCAGGCGATCATCGGACTCGGCGCGTTCACCTTCGTGCTCGCCGGCTGCGGTGGCGACGAGGCCCCGAAGAAGGCCGCCGACGTGTCCGCGAACAAGGCGGGCGCGATGGCCGACTACGGTGTCAACCAGCAGTTCAAGGCCACCGCGCCGGTCTCGTTCGACGCGCTCTACAACAACCACTCGTTCTACCCGCACAAGGACGACTGGCTGTTCTGGCAGGAACTCACCAAGCGGACCAACGTGACGATCAAGCCGGTGACGGTGCCGCTCAGCGACTACGAGAAGAAGCGCGGCCTGCTGGTGGGGTCCGGTCAGGCCCCGCTCATCATCCCGAAGACGTACCACCCGCAGGAGGAGGCGTTCGTGTCCTCCGGCGCCATCCTGCCGGTCAGCGACTACCTCGACCTGATGCCGAACTTCAAGGACAAGATCGCCAAGTGGGGGATGGAGCCGGAGCTGAACACGCTCCGGCAGGCCGACGGCCGCTTCTACCTGCTGCCCGGCCTCCACGAGAACGCCTGGGTCGACTACTCCCTGGCCATCAGGACCGACATCCTGGAGAAGCTCGGCCTGGAGGTCCCGACCACCTGGGACGAGCTCTACACCGTGCTCAAGGCGATGAAGGCGGAGTATCCCGACCGCTACCCGATGACCGACCGATGGGGCGTCCCCACCCCGGGCGGCAACCTGCTGAAGATCGTCGCCCAGGCCTACGGCACCAAGGGCGGCTGGGAGTATCAGCACGCGACCTGGGACGCGGCCACCGGCAAGTTCGCCTACACCGGCGCCATGCCGCAGTACAAGCAGATGATCGAGTATCTGCAGAAGCTGGTGAAGGAGGAGCTGCTCGACCCGGAGAGCTTCACGCAGCAGGACGAGCAGGCCAAGCAGAAGTTCAACTCCGGCAAGTCCTTCGTCATCAGCGCCAACGCGCAGGCGATCATCAACGACTACCGGACGACGCTGACCAAGACCGTCGAAGGCGCGAAGATCGTCAAAATCCCGGTGCCCATGGGCCCGGTCGGCGACTTCAAGATCGGCACCAGGCTGGAGAACGGCGTCATGATCTCCAAGAAGGCGCTGGAGAACGAGAACTTCGTCGCCATGATGCAGTTCATCGACTGGCTGTGGTACTCCGATCAGGGCCAGGAGTTCGCCAAGTGGGGTGTCGAGGGCACGACGTTCACCAAGGACTCCTCCGGCGCCTACAAGCTGGCCGACGACATCGACTTCCTCGGGCTCAACGCCGGGGCGCCCAAGCACCTGCAGAAGGACTTCGGCTTCTCCAACGGCGTGTTCGCCTACGGCGGCACCACCAAGCTGCTGCAGTCCACCTTCTCCGAGGAGGAGCTGGAGTTCCAGAACGTGATGAACGCCAGGAAGCCCTGGCCGGTGGAGCCGGCGCACCCCTTCACGGACGCCGAGCGCGAGCAGTCGTCGCTGTGGGAGACGCCCCTGAAGGACCACGTCACGCAGAACACGCTCAAGTTCATCCTCGGCGAGCGCGACCTGAGCGAGTGGGACGCCTACGTCAAGGAACTGGAGAGCAAGAACAGCGCCTCCTACCTGAACCTGGTCAACGGCGCGTACGAGCGGTTCAAGAAGGAGCACGGCTGACCGGTCCGCGGCTGGGAGTCCGCTGATGAGCGACATGACCGCCGGGCGGCGGTTCACCGAAGGCCCGCTGTCGCGCGCCGCCGCCCTGATCTACACGCTGCTGGTCGTCGAGCTGCTGTTCCTGGTCACCGCCGTGCCCGGCCTGGTGGCGCTCGTCCTGCTGGAGCGCGACGCCGGCAACCTGCCGCTGGCCGCGGTCTGCGCGCTGCCGGTCGGCCCGGCGTTGTCGGCCGCGCTGTACGCGCTGCACCACCGCCGCCTGGACCTGGCGGACCTGTCACCGGCGGCCGCGTTCTGGCGTGGCTACCGGGCCAACGTCCGCGACGTGCTGATGATCTGGGTGCCGTGGCTGGCCGGGCTGACCGTCGTCGGGATCAACCTCGCGAACCTGTCCGCCGCCGGGGTGCCCGGCTGGTGGGCGGGGTTGCTGGTCGCCGTCGCGGTGGTGGCCCTCCTCTGGGTCGCCAACGCGGTGGTGATCGCGTCGCTGTTCCGGTTCCGGGCGGTGGACGTCGCCCGGCTGGCCGCGTACTCGCTGGCCCGCTTTCCCATGGCCACGCTGGGCAACGGGTGCCTGGTGATCGTGGCGGGGGGCGTCACGCTGGTGGCCACCGAGGCGGCGCTGGCGCTGGTCGCGTTCGCGTTCGCGGCAGGGCTGCTGCGCAACAGCCGCCCGATGATCGCCGAGATCAAGGAGCGGTTCGTGGCGCCGCAGTAGAGCCGCAGGGGACAGCGGTGCCGCAGTGGATACGTGCCTCAGTAGATACGCCGGCCGTGCGCGTCGGGCACCCCTGACTTGCGCGAGAAGTAGGTGTTGATCTGGTCGCGCCACTCCTCGGCGGAGCGGAGCTGCTCGTCCAGCAGGTCCGCGACCCGGGCGTGCAGCTCCGGGTCCACCAGATCGGTGAGCTTCTGCCATAGCAGCCGCGTCTCGGCCGCCTGGTCGGCGCCGGCGAAGTGGGTGTCGTAGATGTGCTGGATGACGCTCGTGCCGCCGCGCAGCACGTGCCCGTACGGGACGTGGTGGAAGAACAGCAGCAGCTCGTCCGGGCACTCCTCGGCCGACTCGTACACCCGTGACCACGGCTCCGGGTACTGGCCGGTGAAGCCGGTGCCGGTGGCGCGCGTCCGGTCCACGCCGACGCCGTGGCGGTCGGCGAAGTGGTACGTGCCCCAGGGCGTGTACTCGTAGCCGTCCACGTCGGGGC
Organism: Nonomuraea sp. ZG12; assembly: GCF_052068115.1. Lineage (NCBI taxonomy): Bacteria > Bacillati > Actinomycetota > Actinomycetes > Streptosporangiales > Streptosporangiaceae > Nonomuraea > Nonomuraea sp. ZG12. The sequence continues at coordinate 162,490 of NZ_JBQHCW010000015.1, read as the reverse complement.
CGTAGTGGTGCCCGGGGCGGACCATGAACCCGACGCCCAGCGGCGCGGTGTACCGCTCGTAGGTGAGCCAGGAGCCGTCCATCATGGCGTGCAGCGTGCCGCGCAGCCGCTCCGGATCGCCGGCCGCCGCGGGCGTGAAGGTGAGGTCGATCCACTCGTCGAGCAGGGCGGCCGGGTCGAGCCGGGGATCCCAGGCCAGCCGGCCGAAGGCGTACAGGTTGGCCTGCGCGAGCGGGTGGCCGGTCCAGTAGAAGTCGTCGCCCACGTTGGAGACGGCGACCAGCTCGTCCGCCAGCCCGGCCACGGCCGGGCCCTCGGGCCCGCGCGGCTCGAAGTCGAGCACCTCGCGCCACATCGGGGGCAGGTAGCACACGTGCCGCTGCTGGCCGGTGTACTCCTGCGTCACCTGCAGCTCCACCGCCACGCGGGTGCGCGGCATGGCGGCGATCACCGGCGACACCGGCTCGCGCACCTGGAAGTCCATCGGCCCGTGCTTGACCTGCAGGATCGCGTTCGCCCTGAACTGCCCGTCCAGCGGGGCGAAGTGGTCGTAGGCGGCGCGCGCCCGATCGGTGGAGCGGTCGCGCCAGTCCTGCCGATGGTCGTAGACGAAGGCGCGCCAGTGCACCACCCCGCCGAACGGGGCCAGCGCGTCGGCCAGCAGGTTGGCCCCCTCCGCGTGGCTACGCCCGTACGCGAACGGCCCTGGTTGCCCCTCGGAGTCCGCCTTGACCACGTAACCGCCGAAGTCCGGGATCGCGTCGTACACCCGCGCGGTGGCCGCGGCCCACCAGGCGCGCACGTCCTCGTCGAGCGGGTCGGCGCAGGCCAGCGCGCCGAGCACGATGGGCGCGGCGAAGTTCACCGACAGATGGGTACGGATCCCGTACGGACGCAGCTCGTCGGCGATCGCGGCGACGTCGCCGAGCCGGTCGGTCAGCAGGTGCGCCTCGGTGGCGTGCACGTTGACGTTGTTCACGGTGATCGCGTTCACCCCGGCGGCGGCCAGCAGCCGGGCGTAGGCGCGGACCCGGGTCAGGTCGCCGCGCGGGCCGCCGTCCTGCCAGAAGACGGACCCGCCCGCGTATCCGCGCTCGACCTGGCCCATGACCGGGTGCGTGTCGATGTTGTCCCAGTGGTCGAGCATGCGCCGCCGCAGCGCGGGCCGGTGCCGTTCGGCGGGCCGGGGGCCGCCGAACGCCGCCTCGCCCAGCCGGACCACGTGGAAGAGCCCGTACAGCAGCCCGGCGGGCCCACCGGCGAGCACCACCGTGACCTCGCCCCGCCGGGCGAGCAGGAACCCCTCGGCCCCGATCGGCCCCACGTCCTGCCCGGACTCCTCCCGTACGGCCTGGGCGGCGGCCGGCAGGTGCGCCTCGGTGGCGAGCGCGAGCACGAGATCGGCCTGACCGCCCGCCTGTCCGCCCGCCTGTCCGCCCCCGCTGGCGCTCGCCCGGTCGCCCGCCTGTCCGCTCGCCCGGTCGTCGGCCCGCCGCAGGAGGCTGCCGCCGAAACGCGCGCAGGCGTGAGCGACCTCGTCGCGGGCGGTCTCGACGAGGAGGCCGTCGCCGAGCACGAGGGTGCGCCGGGCGCCGATCGGCCGGAACGCCTCGGCGGGCAGCCAGGCCGCGTGCGCGCTGGTCGGTTCTGGAACGATCATGGGGGTCCTCCGGTCCGGCGCGCGGCGTCAGGCTCGGCGTGAACCTAACAGATACCGCTCCGATAGCTGTCGGCAGCCCGCCGAAAATTTCACTCACTCCCCTCTCTTGACACCGGCTGAGAGCTAACCTACAAATGAAGTTAGAGGTTAGCTCTCACCAGAGAAGCTCAGCTAGGGGGTACGAACCATGCTTCTCACGTCGATCGACCCGTTCCTGCAGGAGTTCGAGCGCCAGTTCAGCCAGCTGGCCCGTCAGTCCTTCGACACCGCCGCGGCCGTCATGCCGATGGACGGGCTGCGCCGCGACGACGACGTGGTCCTGCGTTTCGACCTTCCGGGTGTGAACCCCGCCTCCGTCGAGGTGACGGTCGACCGCGGCGTCCTCAGCGTCAGCGCCACGCGCGAGGAGGAGATCGGCGAGGACGAGCGGCTGTTCGTCCGCGAGCGCCCGATGGGCACCTTCACCAGGCGCGTCTACCTGTCGGAGCACCTCGACAGCGACAGGATCGACGCGGGCTACGCCGACGGCGTGCTGACCGTGCGGATTCCCGTCACGGAGCGCGCCAAGCCGCGCAAGGTCGAGATCCAGCGCGCCGGCACCGCCGGCGACGTCGGCACCACCAGTAGCAAGGCCATCAAGGCCTGACCCGGGCTCCGGGGGCGGGCGCCCCGGTTCCCGCCCCCGGACCTGAGGAGGTCACGATGTCCGAGCTGCCCTTCGACGACGAGCGCGCGCCGCTCTACTCCCTGGGGCAGGTGGCCGAGATGCTTCAGGTGCGGCAGGCCTTCCTGCGGCGCCTGGACCAGCACGACGTCATCAGCCCCAGCCGGTCGGCCGGCGGCCAGCGCCGCTACTCGCGCCAGGACGTCCTGGCCGTCCGGCACGTCACGCGGATGGCGGACGAGGGCATGACGCTCGTCGCCATCCGCCGCATTCTCGAGCTCGAGAGTGAGCTCCGTGTGCTCCGCGCCGAGCTCAAGGAGGTCCGGGCCCGGCTCACCGGCCAGGAGTGACCGCCGGCTCGTCGTTCCCGTCGAGCGCGGGTTCGGGCCGGTGGACGCCGCGCGGCCGGTAGCCGAGCGATTCGGCGACGCCGAGCAGGTCGGCGATGTACCACAGGGTCGCCAGCCACATCTCGGTGCCTTGCAGACCCGGCCGGTGGTCGCGATGCCGGGGACCGCTCAGCGGCGGATGCGCGAACGGGAATCCCTGACCGTCGACCCACTGCTCGATGATCGCCTCCACCTGCCCCGAAGCCCAGGCGGTCACCTCCTTCGCCCGGTGCGCGCTCTGTTGCCGGGCCAGCCAGAGCGGGTGCGCCACGTCCAGGACGTTGCACGCGGTGGTGCGGCCGGGCCCGAAGTGCCGCTCGTCGGCGGCGTGCGCCAGCACCGTGTCGATGACCCGCTCCGGATACGGCACCGGCAGCCCGAACTGCGCGAACGAGCCCCGTACCGCCCGGTAGTAGCCGTTGACCGCCTGTAGCAGCCCGTCGGCGGCGCGCGACGGGGACCACAGGCCGCTGTCCCGGTGGCAGCGCGCGAGCAGCCGGCCGAAGAGGGCGTCGAGGGCGGTGCGCGAGCCGGGGGCGGGGAAGTGACGGAGGTTCCACATCAGGGCGGTGCCCAGGGTGTCCACGGCCGCCCCCGCCGCCCAGCCGCCGCCCCGCCACGGCAGCCCGTCGAGCACGGCGGTGAGCTCGGCCGGCGACATCCGCCCGACCGCGCCGACGGGATGCTGAAAGCGGGAGCCGAGCAGGTCGAGGGCATAGCCGAGGCTGAGCACGTGATAGTGCGCCGTCCCGTCCTCGAACCCGGCGGGTGGCGGGCCGTGCGAGCCGGAGGCGTCCAGCGGCGGGGTCAGGCCGGTCACCGGATCCTGGTTCTGCCGGAGCCTGCGCACGTGCCCGGCCTTCGGCAGCTGTCCCGGGGGAGCGTCCGACAGCAGGTACGACAGCTCCACGGCGTCGGCGTGCGCCCGCAGGGTGGCGGGATCGCCGGGGGCGTTCACGTACCGGCCGGTGCGCGTCCCGTCGGCGGCGGTCGCGTCCGGCTCCCAGCTCCGTTCGATGATCGCGGCCGCCTGCTCCCTGGCCCTGGCCGCCAGCCCGGCCAGCGCGTGCGCGGCGCCCGCCCGGCGGGAGGCGTGGCGGCGGTCGCGGACGAAGCGGGCCGGGTTGCCGGCCACCACCGCCCAGGCGGGCACATCCCTGGTCACCACCGATCCCGCGCCGATCACCGCGTGGGAGCCCACCGTGACGCCGTCCACGATCACCACGTTCGAGCCGATCCAGACGTCGTCGCCGATGGTGATGCCGCGCTCGGTGAGCGGCTGGCGGTGGACGGGCCGGTCCGGCTCCATCGAATGGTTGAAGCCGAGAATCGACGTGTGCGCCCCGACGCGGACGCCGTTCCCCATGGTCACCGAGCCGCGCACCACGGCGAAGGCGTTCACGCTGCAGTCGTCGCCCGCGTGGAAGTCGCCCGTGACGTAGGCGTGCGCCGCGATGTAGGAGTCGTCGCCCATCCGCAGGCTGGTCGGCTGCACCATGGCCAGCTCGGAGATGAAGACCCGCGCGCCGATCGAGCCGCCCGGCAGCTCGGCGAGGGCTGCCTGCCGGTCGAGCTGGGCCTCGCGCCGCTCCTCGGTCGCCTCCCGCCAGAACAGCCAGGCGTTGTAGTCCAGCATGTTGGGGTCGTGGCTCGACGGTTCCACGTCGGCGCCGGATGCCGTGGTCATACGCACTCCTCAGGACGGCGAGGCCGGGGGGCCTCATGGGAACGGGCTCAGGCGGGTGGGACGCCGAGCGCCAGCAGGGCGGTGTCGTCGTCGAGGCCCGCGCCGAAGCTCTCGATCAGGCGGGTGGCGGCCTCGATCGTGGCGGCGGCCGAGGCGGGGGCCACCCGCTCGGCGAAGGCCAGCAGCGCCTCGTCGCCGTAGCGCCCGTCGCCGGTGTAGGTACGGGCCTCGGTGATCCCGTCGGTGTAGAGCAGGAGGGTGTCGCCGGGCCCCAGCCGGGCCTCGACGACCACGAACGACGGCGACGGCAGCAGCCCGACGGGCATGCCGCCGGTGGTGGGCAGGTAGCCGGCCCGGCCGCCGGCGCGCAGCAGCAGCGCCGGGGGATGTCCGCCGCTGGCCAGGGTGACGGAGAAGCCGTCACGATCGGCGGCGAGGATGCCGACGACGACCGTGCAGTAGCGCGAGCTGTCACCGGTGTAACGTTCCTGCAGGGCGGTGTGGAGCGTGCCGAGCATGCTGATCGGCTCCGGGTCGTGCAGGGCGGCGGCGCGCAGCGTCGAACGGGTCAGCGAGGTCACCGCCGCGGCCTCCGGCCCCTTGCCGCACACGTCGCCGAGGAAGAAGCACCAGCGCCCGCCGCCCAGCGGGAACAGGTCGTAGAAGTCGCCGCTCAGGTTGTCCTGAGAGGCCGCGTGGTAGGCGGCGACGGCCTCCAGGCCGGGGACCTCGGGCAGGGAGGGCGGAAGCAGGCTGCGCTGCAGCGTGCCGAGCACGCTCTTCAGCCGTTCGCGGTCGCGCTCGGCGATCCGCCACGCCTCCTCCGCCTCGTGGCGGGCGCGCAGCAGCTCACTCTCGTACGCCCGGCGGTCACGGGCGTCGAAGACCGTGGTGCGGATGATCAGCTGGCGGCCGTCGCCCGCGGTCTTCACCACGGAGGTGACCAGCACGGGCAGCCGGGTGCCGTTGGCGGTCCGCACCTCGAGCGCGATCCCGCTGATCTCGCCCTGCATGCGCAGCAGCGGCGCGATGTGGGTCTCGTGGTAGAGCTTGCCGCCCACGGTGAGCAGGTCGGGCAGGCGCATCCGGCCGACGACCTCGTCGCGGGTGTGGCCGAGCCAGTTCAGCAGCGTCTTGTTGATCTTGACGATCGTGCCGTCCAGGAGTGTGGACAGATAGCCGCAGGGGGCGTTCTCGTACAGGTCCTCGGCGCTGTCCTCCAGCAGGCCGTCCTGCCCGGGCTCGGGCTCGGCGCCGGGGTCGGGCCGGTCGTTCATCGCCGGTCGCGGGCGAAGGAGGCGATGGCCGCGGCGGTGATCTCGGGAGCGCTCAGCTGCGGGCAGTGGCCGACCGCGTCCAGGGTGACGATCCGGCTGCCGGGGATCGCGGCGTGCACGTACGCGCCCACCTCGGGCGGCGCGATCGCGTCCTGCTTGCACTCCAGGATCAGCGTCGGCAGCCGTACCGACGCGAGATCCTCGCGGTTGTCGGACAGGAACGTGGTGCGGGCGAACACCCGGGCGATCGCCGGGTCGGTGCGGCAGAAGCTGTTGGTCAGCTCCTCGCCCAGCTCGGGCCGGTCCGGGTTGCCCATGATGATCGGCGCCATGGTGGCGGACCAGCCCAGATAGTTGGACTCCAGGGAGTCGAGCAACTCGTGGATGTCGGCGGCGCTGAAGCCGCCCCGGTAGTCGCCCTCGTCGATGTAGCGGGGCGAGGGGACGAGCAGCACCAGCTTGCCGAACCGGCCGGGCTCGCGCGCCGCCGCCAGCACGCCGACCATGGCGCTGACCGAGTGGCCGACGAACACCACGTCCCGCAGGTCCAGCTCGCGGCAGATGTCCAGCACGTCGTCGGCGTAGCCGTCCAGCGACGCGTAGCGCTCCTCCCGCCACGCCGACACGTCCGAACGCCCGGAGCCGACGTAGTCGAACAGGACGACCTCGAACTCCTCGCCCAGCGCGGGCGCCACCAGCCGCCAGAGGTTCTGGTCGCAGCCGAACCCGTGGGCCAGCATCACCACCGGCGCGCCGGGCCGCCCGGTGACCACGACGTTGTTCCGGATGCGCACCTCCGTACCGGATATTCCCATACCGGACATTGTGTCATTCGGGTCTCAGCGGGTTCGCGACCGGCGTACCGGCTCAGGCCCTGTCGCGGGCATCGTCAGCCGGCTCGTGGTCCGGCCGGCGCCGTCGACGTAGTCGAACGCGCTGACCGGATAGCGGACGTCGAGCAGCCGGGGGAGCAAGCCCATCCGCTCGGCGACCTGGTGGCCGGGGCCGAAGAAGTCGATCAGGTAGCCGCTCTCGCGGAATGCGGGCGCGCGCTCGACCAGCTCCACCTCCCAACCGGCGCGCTCCAGATGCCAGGCGAGCGTCAGCCCCGAGATCCCCGAGCCGCAGATGAGCGCCCTCATGCGTCCGCCCGGACGAACAGCGCGCGCAGCGGCCCGGCCAGCGTGGCGAGGTCGAGGCCGGGGTCGAGGGCGTGGTGCAGCATGATGCCGTCCACCGCCGCGGCGAGCACGGTCGCCTCCGCCATGGCGTCACCCGGATGGCCCCGCTCGCGCAGCCAGGACGCCATCTCGGCGCGGAAGCGGGCGAGCAGCTCGTTGAGCCGGGCCCGCAGCTCCGGCTGCCTGGTGGAGGCCAGGTACATCTCCACGATGAGCAGCGAGGCCGGGTCGGTGCCGCTGGAGCGGGACAGCTCGCCGAGCATCCAGTCGACTCCCTCGCCGATCGTGGGCCGGCTCGACAGCTCCTTCAGGAACTCCTCGAACATCACGCTGGTGAAGCCGATCCCGGCCTCGATGAGCAGGCCGGTCACCGACGAGAAGTGGTAGTGCACCACGCCCGGCGCGACCCCGGCCCGCTCGGCCACCAGGCGCGTGCTCACGCCGCCCCAGCCGACTTCGTTGATCAGTGGAACGGCCGCGTCGAGCAGCCGCTGCCGGGTGGTCCGGCCACGCTGGGCGGAAACAGATGCCATGCCGCCTCCTTTGGACGAACGACTTGGGCAACTGTCCAAACAGTACGGCATGCGGTGGCCCCGGTCACCCTGGCCGGGGGCTCAGGCGGGGATGCGGCGGAGCAGGAGCATCGCCGCGTCGTCGAGCAACGGCCCGCCGACGTGCCGGACCAGGTCGCCCCGCAGGGAGTCCAGCGCCGCCTGCGGGTCGCCGCCCATCAGCAGCCCGGCCCGCTCGGTCAGGGGGTAGAACTCGCCGGCGGTGTTCCGCGCCTCGATGACCCCGTCGGTGAACAGCAGGATCTGGTCCCCGTTCTCGAACATCACCCGGTGCGCCTTCGGCCGGTCGGCGGCCAGCGAGCCGAGTCCGAGCGGCAGCCCCTCGTGCGGGGGGTCCAGCGGCGTGATCCGCCCGTCGGAGCTGATCAGCAGCGGCGCCGGATGACCGCAGTTGAACAGCGAGATCTCCGACCGGTGCACCTCGGCCAGGATCGCGGTGACGAACATCTCGCCGCTCAGATGCCGCGCGAGGCTCGCCTCCAGCCGCTCGCCCACCTCCGACAGCTCCGCCTCGTCGTAGGCGGCCTCGCGGAAGGCGCCGAGCACCCAGGCCGCCGTCTCCACCGCCTCCAGCCCCTTGCCCTGCACGTCCCCGATGAGCAGCCGTACCCCGTGCGGTGTGGTGACGACCTCGTAGAGGTCGCCGCCGATCCGCGCCTCGGCGGCGGCGGAGGTGTAGGACAGCGCCACCCGCAGGTCGGCGGCCCGCCGGGGAACCGGGCGCAGCAGGACGCGCTGGGCCGCCTCCGCGACGAGCCGGACGTTGGCCAGCTCCCGCTCACGCTTGAGCCGCAGATGGGCGGCCAGCATGCTCGCGGCGGTCACGCCGACGATCGTGACGATGGTGATGGTGTTCTGCCGCTTCAGCAGCAGGCCGTTGTAGTAGGCCAGGGGAACGCAGATGACGATCGCCACCAGCCCCACCATCGCGGTCCGCCGGACGCCGCCGGACACCGACGCGAACGTCGGGCCGAGCGTGAGGAGCGGCAGGAAGCCGAGCGACGGCCCGGCGAGTAAGTCGATCACGGCCACCGCGAACAGCACGACGAACGGCAGCCACCGCAGCGCCCCCCGCGACGTCACCGGACGCGTCCGCAGGCGGCCCGCGTCGCCTTCTCCCGCGCTTGCAGCACTATCCCCCCACACGACCAGGAACTCACGAGCCATGGAAACATCAACGCTTCGCAAGATTCAACCATGACGCGCCCCGGCCGTGGTCGCCCCTCGACGGGGCTGACGCCGCGCGCCCGCACCGGGCGCGCGGCATGCCGTCAGCGAGCCTCATGCCGCTGACGGCAGGGCATGCAGTGGCGGGTCAACGGCCTGATCTTCAGCCGCTCGAACGGGATCGACGAGTCGCAGTCGACGCATCGGCCGTAGGAGCGGTCCGCCAGCCGCTCCAGGCTCTTGTTGATGTCGGTGATCATCCGCTCGGTGGCGGCCAGGTCGGCGAGCACGCTCTGCCGTGACCCGTCGTCCGTTCCGCCGCTGTCCACCAGTGCCCTGAGCTCGTCGAGCCGCGAGGTGCGCCAGATGAGCTGCGCCCGGAGGTGCTCGGTGATGGCCTGGACCTGGGTGTCGCTGATCATGGTGAACTCGTCGTGCTGAGTCATGGGTGTTTCCTTCGTGAAGTCGTGGCACGGCTGACAGGCCGTCCAAAGGTGATCGCCCGCAGGGCGTCGGAGCCGTGCGGGGCGGGTGCATGTGGTGTTACGCCGGGTGCCGTCTCGTTCGACGGGCGCCGCCCGTCACCAGCCGCCCGTCACCAGCCGCCCGTCATCAGCCGCCGGTCAGGACGCGTGCCTGAGCGGACGCCGGGGTCCGGAGCCCGAATTCGTCGATGGTCGGTCGATGGTCAGTGGGTGGCGATGGCCGTCGACAAGGACCGGGGCATGCGCAGGACGACCGTGGCCCGGCGGGTGAGGCCGGGCGCGCGGTCGTCACCGATCAAGCCGCGGTCCCCGTTCGCTCCGCGCTACCTGCTCGTCCCGCACTACCTGTTCGTCCGGTACTTCCTGCTCGCTCCGCGCCGCGGCAGCCGGCGCAGAGCTGCTCCTGTGGAGCGCGCAGCAGGACCTCGTACGGGATGAAGGCGCTGCACCGGCGGCAGGTGCCGTACAGGCCGCGGTCCATCCGCTCCAGCGCCGCCTCGATCGCGGCGACCTGCTCCCTGGCCGGCTCCGCCGCGCTCGGCAGCGCGATCCCGGCCAGCACGTCACGGGCCGCGGTGAGCCGCTCCTCCAGCAGCTCCCGCAGCTCCTCCAGGCGTGCCAGGTGGTGGTCGTAGTCCTGCATGAATGTCTGCAATGAAGCCATGAGTCATCGCTCCCAGCCTGAGGAATCCGGCGCTGCCCGCGAGGCGGATACGCCGATGAGCCCCGGTGCCGTTGGGCGCGTCGCGGCGCCCGCGTGAGCCTCGTGGAGGGCGGCAAGGGGGAAGGACGGGGACCTTCAGGCGGTCGGCGGACTGCGCGAGCCCGCAGCCCGGTGCCCGGGCTGCTGAGGGCCGCGGATGCTCGCCGAGCCGGCCTCGGACCAGGCCAGGGCCGGCCGCACGGAGGCGGGCGGGGAGTCGTGGCGGGGCAGCCCCAGGCGGGGCAGGTGCTCAGGGCCCCTGAACGGCTGCAACGGCAAGGTGGACAGCGCGGAGACCTCGGAGCCCGGCGTCATCACGCCGGCGGCGCTGGAGCGCTCGATGCCGCCGCCCGCCCAGGTGGGGGCGGAAGCGGCCATGACCAGGGCAAGCAGCAGCAGGACCGCCACCGCTCGGAAAGCGGCGGAGTCACGGGAAGTGCCCCAGGTCGCCATGAGGCCGACCATAGCCCACTTTCCCGCGAAGGGCACTTGCCTCGGCCGCCACTCACAGCCGACCCAGAGCGGAGAGGGTCACATTCCGCCCAGACACGGAAATGTTTCCTGTGGGCACGCCGGACGCAGTGTCAAGGCTGTGCCTTATGTCCGCTACGGGTGGCTGTGTTTCGGTGATGATCTGTGAGTGTCGGGAACGTCACGCTAAGCTATCACCGGCCCGTCGGGCGGAGGTTGATGAGCGTACACGGGTCGGGTGGGTGCTGATGGGTGAGGTGATGTCCACCGCGTCATGCCGGGCGTTTCGGGCCGTGCTGGAAGCCTCGGGTGAGATGGTGGGTGAGCGGGCGCTGGCCGAGCGGGTGGCCTGGCTGGCGGCTGTGATCCGGCGGATGGCGGCCGGGGTGGTGGCGGAGCACTGGAATCGGGTGCATCTGGATCGGCTGGGTTCGGGAGTGGGGCTGGATGGCCGGGCGCTGCCTGCGAAGGGGTGGATGGCAGTGCGCCGTCTCGGCTGGGATGCCGCTATCCCGGAGGGGGTGTATGTCTCCGATCGGGTGCGCCGGTGCGCGGAGGAGGAAGCCGCCCGGGCGTTGCGGTTGGCGTTGTATCGCCGGGCGATTCTGGCGGCGATCATCGCGACCTGGCCCGCCGATCCCGGCCGCCGTACCGACGCGGAGTGGACGGCGGTGCGCGTCGCGCTGAACGCGACGGCGGGTGCGGCGGGTAGCGGGGTGTCGTCTGCGCTGATCCGTAACCGGACCAGGCAGCTACGCGCCTACCTCGACGAGCACGGGCTGTCGCCCGCCGCTCTGACCGGCCTGGGCGGTCAGGCTGGTGTAGTGGAGGTGGAGGGTCCGCCGGTGGTGGCGGCCCAGGTGCTACTGGCGGCTGCTGACCGGCAGTTGGTCACCCTGGAAAGGGTCGGCGCCTCCGGCGCGCGGTTGCGTGTCCAGCTCCCCTTGTGTGCCCGACCGGCCACCCGCCGGGACTGGGCGTGGCATGTGCTGCTGGTCCCCCTGCCCCCGCAGGTGCCGGCCGACGCCGGACTCCGCTGTCCGAGTCTGCGGGTGATGGACGGCCGGGTGCGGGTGGACCTGCCGTTCACGGTGGCGATGCCGTACGCCCCCGCCACCGTCCACGCCGTCGCGGTCGGGTTCGACTGGGGAGTCAACACCTTGCTTACCGGCACCGTCGGACGCCTGCACAATGGCCGGGTGGAGGGCGATGGCCGCCCACTGATCTATGACGCCACCACCGTCAGCGCCAAACTGCACCGGCTACGCGGGCACCGTGAGGCGCTGGCCGCCAAACGTGACCACTACGCCACCCTCCAGGCCGGCTTCGCTCCCGACGCCACCCGCCACGAGAAGGTGGCAGCGCTGCACCAGCGGGCCGACCGCGAGCACACGCGGGTGTGCGCGCGAATCCGGCACCTGAACAACGCGCTGTCTTGGAGCGCCGCCCGCTGGGCCGTCGACCAAGCCATCGCCTTGGGGGCGTCGGTCATCTACCTGGAAGACCTCGCCACCCTCGAAACCCGCGGCCGCCGGAAAGGCAACGCCGCCCTGTGCGGCCAAGTCCGAGGACGCGTGGCCGACGCCATCCGGCACCTGGCCGCTAAAGCCGGGCTCGCGGTCGTGGCCGTGCCCGCGCGAGGCACCAGCAAATACTGCCCGCGTTGTGGCACCGGTACCTCACCTCTGCGCCACGCGCCCGCGCCGGACCGGCTGAAGGAGCGCGGCTGGAAATGGGCGCACTGCGCCCGCTGTGGCCTTTCCTGTGACCGCGACCAGGCAGCGGCCGAGCGGATCGTCTCCCGCGGCCTGCTCGCCCAACACCACACCGTCACCGACCGTGGCACCGGCACCCGCACCATCCGTATCGTCGTGGAAGGCAACCTCGCCCGCGCCCGCCGCCCTCGCAAGCCGACCGGGGCCGCCAGGCGCGCCCGCCGCACTCGCACCGACCTCCACCCACGCCCCCACGACCGGGCTCGACAGGACCGGACCAAGACCGGCCCTACCCCCAAACGCCCCAGCGCTCAGCGGCCCACCGAGCGATCCAGCACCGAGCGATCCAGCACGGAAAAGGCCTTCAGCCAGCCGCCCGACCGGCGTCTGGTGCCCGCCCCCACGATCCCGGTGGGACAGCGTCCGGCGGGCCAAGCACCCCAGGCGAACAGCCCAACGGCCGTCCGCACAGGACTTGTACGCGATTCTCACCACCGGACCGGCTTCCACCACCTGAAAGCCGCTCCCGTACTCGCCCTTGGTGAGTACGGGAGCGGCCGACACAAAGGCTACGCCCGCCCGAAACACCTGATCCCTCAGGCAACCACAGAGAATCGCAGACGCTACGGTGAGAGGGCCCGTGACTGAACGGGCGGATCGATCGTGGCAGAGGGGAGGCGTTGTGCGAACCAGACTGCCCGCCGCGCTGCTCCTGCTGCTGTCCTGGATGCTGCCCGCCTCCGGGCACGCCCACGCCGCCGCCCAGGTCGTCGCGGTGCAGGAGGCGACCTGGCACGCCGAGCAGCATCCCGGCGCCCGGCAGACACCCTTCCAGCCGGCCTCGGCGCATTCGCGGACCGGCTCGCCCGACATGATCGGCGGCGGGCCCGCCGTGCTCGCGTCGGGCGGCCCGCACGCGCGGACCGCCTGGGCCACCGTCGTGCGGCGGCCCGCCACCGGCGCCCCCGTGACGGGTCACCGGGACGCCACGCCCGCGCGGGCACCACCTTCCACAGCGCGCTGAAGACACCTTTTTCTTTCTTTTGAGCCCTGTGGAGGCCTCCATGTCACGTGCGCCCTTGTGGCGCGCGCTGGCGGCGCTCGCCGTCATCGCGACCTCGTTGTTCCTCGCGTTCACCACTGAGCCGCGCCTGGGCCTGGACCTGCGCGGCGGTACCCAGCTCGTCTTCGAGACGAAGGACTCGCCGACGGTCAAGGCGGACTCGGCCGCCACCGACCGTGCCCTCGACGTACTCCGCCGCCGGGCGGACGCGCTCGGGGTCGTCGACCCCACGCTGGTCCGCTCCGGCGAGAAGCGGATCATCGTCGAACTGCCCGGCGTGCTCGACCCCCAGCAGGCGGCCGAGGTCATCGGCCGCACCGCCCAGCTCGCCTTCCACTCCGTGGAGGGCCTGGCCGAGAAGGGCGACAAGACGGCGCTGCCCGACGAGAGCGGGCAGCTGCTCAAGCTCAGCCCGCCCGTCATCAGCGGCGACGGCATCACCGACGCGGCGGCCGAGAGCGACCCGCAGCGCGGGCCCGGCTGGTGGGTCAGCGTCCAGTTCCGCGACGCGGGCGCCTGGCAGAAGATGACCGGCGAGGCCGCCTGCGCCCCCGTCGGCGACCCGGAGCGGCGGGTCGCGATCGTGCTCGACAAGGAGATCATCTCCTCGCCGCAGGTCGACCCGTCCGTGCAGTGCCGCGTCGGCATCCCCGGCGGCGGCACCGACATCACCGGCTCGTTCACCCACGAGGAGGCGAACGAGCTGGCCGTGCTGATCAAGGGCGGCGCCCTGCCGGTGCCGATGGACCTGGTCGAGCAGCGCACGGTCGGCCCGACGCTCGGCGCGGACGCGATCGAGGCCAGCGCCAAGGCCGCCATCGTGGGCCTGATCGCCACCACGCTGTTCATCATCGCCGTCTACCGCCTCGTCGGACTGCTCGCCGCCGTCGCGCTGGTCTGCTACGGCCTGATCGCCTACGCCGTGCTGGTGGCGATGGGCGCGACGTTCACGCTGCCGGGGCTGGCCGGGTTCGTGCTGGCGATCGGCATGGCCGTCGACGCCAACGTGCTGGTCTTCGAGCGGGCCAGGGAGGAGTACCACCAGGCACCGGAGCGCGGCCTGAAGGCGGCGCTGGACCGGGGGTTCAAGAACGCCTGGAGTGCCATCGCCGACTCCAACATCACCACCCTGATCGCCGCCGGTCTGCTGTTCTGGCTGGCCTCCGGCCCGGTCAAGGGCTTCGGCGTGACGCTCGGCATCGGTGTGCTGGCCTCGCTGGTGTCGGCCATGCTGATCACCCGGGTGCTCACCCAGACCGTCATCGGCCGGATCGGGCCGCGCGTGTCGGGCCTCGGCTCCATCGGCTCGGTCAGGACCTGGCTGACGCGCAGGAACCCGCAGCTCATGTCCACCAGGAGGCTGTGGCTGGCCGTGGCGGGCGGCCTCGCGGTCGTGGCGCTCGCCGGGCTGTTCGCCCGCGGGCTGAACTTCGGCGTCGAGTTCACCGGCGGCAGGCTCGTGGAGTTCGGCACGTCCCAGCCGGTGACGGCGGACGCGGCCAGGCAGGCGGTGGCGCAGGCCGGTTTCCCCAACGCCGTGGTGCAGGCGTCCGGCGACGGCGTCTCCGTGCGGGCCGGCGAGCTCACCATCCCCGAGGTGGCCAAGATCCAGGAGGCGCTGGAGGGCCAGGCGGGCGAGGTGACCAAGCGGCGCGACGAGTTCATCGGCCCGAGCCTCGGTGAGGAACTGCGGCGCAACGCCCTCATCGCACTGGCCGTGGCTGTGGCGGCGCAGCTCGCCTACCTGGCCTTCCGGTTCAGGTGGTCGTTCGGCGCGGCGGCGGTGATCGCGCTGCTGGTGGACGTCTCCATCGTGATCGGGCTGTTCGCCTGGCTGGGCAAGCCGATCGACGGCGTCTTCCTCGCCGCGATGCTGACCGTCGTCGGCTACTCGGTCAACGACAAGGTGGTGGTGTTCGACCGGGTACGCGAGCTGTGGGCGGCCCGGCGGAAGGCGCCGCTGTCCGAGGCGGTGAACGGGGCGATCCTGCAGACCATGCCGCGCACGGTCAACACCGGACTGGGCGCGCTGTTCATCCTGATGGCCCTGGCCGTTTTCGGCGGCGATTCCCTGCGCGACTTCGCCATCGCTCTGGTGGCGGGCATCGTGGTCGGCACCTTGTCGTCGTCGTTCGTGGCGGGGCCGATGGCGATCGTGCTCGGCAGATTCGACAAGCAGTCGCCACCCGAGCCGGTCAAGCCGCGAACCAAGCGACCACGCGAGGGCTCCGGCGCCGTCGTGTGACCGGCTCCTGAGGGGGCGTGACCGGCCAGGTCACGCCCCTGCGGGCTGACCGCCCAGGTCACGCCCGCATGTCTCGCGGCCCGGCTCAAGGTCACCATCCCGTGGGGCGGGCACCAGGTCAGGACCCCTGTAGGGTATTTTTTTAGCTTTCATGCTTTATGTACGGCAAAGCACCCCTGTTTTCCTGGGCCGTTTATCGTCCTTTGGTATGGCCTTTTACAATTGAGGCGCATGAGGTGTCGATAATTGGCAGCAAGAATCAGGCGATATAGGGGCACACAATGCCATGAACGACCATCACGGCGTACCTCGGATGCTGGTCAGCCTGCTGGACCTCGGCGGGGAGGCGACCCTGGAGCAACTGCCGTCCCTGGTGGGCCAGTACCTCCCGGACGCCGGCATCCGGCAGTGCCTGATCTACCTCGCCGACCTGCAGCAGACCAGGCTGCGCCTGCTCCCCGACGCGGACGCCCAGGTGCCCGAGGGAGACGACAAACCGCCCGACGAGCTGCGCATCGACGCCACGTACGGCGGCCGCGCCTTCCAGGAGAACCGGATCCTGCGCAAAAGTGGGGAGGACGGCCAGGACTGCTGGTGGGTGCCGCTGCTGAACGGCGCCGAACGCCTCGGCGTGCTGCGCGTCACGGCCGACGGGCTCGGCGAGCTGGACCAGCAGGTCATCCGCGCGCTGGCCGAGATGGTGGCGCTCTTCGTGGTGAGCAAGCGCGCCTACAGTGACGCCTATCCGCGCCTGGTGCGTTCGCGGCCGATGAACGTGGCGGCGGAGATGCTCTGGCATCTGATGCCGCCGCTGACGTTCTCCAACGCCGAGGTGACGGTCGCCGGCGTGCTGGAGCCCGCCTACGAGATCGGCGGCGACGCCTTCGACTACGCGCTGGCGGACGACGTCGTCCATCTGGCGATCTTCGACGCCATGGGCCACGACCTCGCCGCCGGGCTGGCCGCCAACCTCGCCCTGGCCACCTCGCGCAACCTGCGCCGCCACGGCGCGGACCTGGCCAGCAACGGCGAGGGCATCGAGGGTCTGCTGCTGCGGGAGTTCGGGGAGAGCGCCCGCTTCGTCACCGCCATCATGGCCGACTTCGACCTGCGCACCGGCATGCTCACCTGGGTCAACCGCGGTCACCCCCCGCCCATCCTCATCCGGGGCGGCCGGTGGACCACCGTGCTCGACTGCCCGCCCGCGCCGCCGCTCGGCCTGGGCCTCGACCAGCCCGTCACCGTCTGCCGCGAACAGCTCGAACCGGGCGACCGCCTGCTCCTGTACACCGACGGCATCGTCGAGGCCGGCAGTCACCAGGGCGAGGAGTTCGGGGTGGTCCGCTTCGTCGAGTTCATCCTGCGCCACTGCGCCGCCCGGCTGCCCGTCCCCGAGACGCTGCGCCGGCTCATCAAGGACGTCCTGGACCACCATGACGGCCGGCTGCATGACGACGCGACCGTCCTGCTCACCGAATGGCACGGGCGCACGGGCACCTGCCAGGTGAGAGGCAGCCTCTCCTAACGGGCTCCTGGCCGAACCCCACCTCGGCTGCCGGCCGACTCCTGACGGCCGGTCGCAGGTGTGGGGACCCGGGCCGGGGGCAGCGGAGGCCGGATGAGGATGGAAGAGGTGTCCTCGTGGCGGGAGCTCGACGACGCCATCTGCGCGGCCAGCGGGTCCCGCCGGCAGGGGCACGCGCACTCGACCCTGGTCTTCCGCGGCCTGGCGAGGAGCACCTACTCGCACGTGTCCAGCCTGGCGCGGCTGGAGGGTGACTACGCGGCGCTGGAACCGCACCTGGTGCGTAACTTCCGCAAGTACGCCCACCGCGCGGTACCGGGCCCGACCGTGTGGGACTGGTTGGCGCTCGGCCAGCATCACGGGCTGCCCACCCGGCTGCTGGACTGGACCTTCTCACCGCTGGTGGCCCTGCACTTCGCCACCGCCTCCTGGCCCGATGAGGACGGCATCCTGCTCGCGGTCGACTGTGACCGTACCCATCAGTTGCTGCCCGAGGCGCTGCGCGCGCCGCTGGAGCGTGAGGGGGCGCTGGTGTTCACCACCGAGATGCTGGGAGAGGCGGCCCGCGACCTGGCGAGCTTCGACCGGCTCACCGCAGACCGGCCGTTCCTCGCCTTTTTCGAGCCGCCGTCGCTGGACGAGCGGGTGGTCAACCAGTCGTCGGTGCTGTCGGCGACGTCCAGGCCGACGTTCCAGGTGGAGGAGTGGCTCGGCGAGCATCCCCGCCTGTGGCGGGGATGGACGATCCCCCCGCGGGTCAAGGCGGAGATCAGGGAACGGCTCGACCAGGCGGGCGTC
The DNA here is from genome assembly GCF_052068115.1 of Nonomuraea sp. ZG12. Lineage (NCBI taxonomy): Bacteria > Bacillati > Actinomycetota > Actinomycetes > Streptosporangiales > Streptosporangiaceae > Nonomuraea > Nonomuraea sp. ZG12. Next base: position 144,888 of record NZ_JBQHCW010000015.1, on the reverse strand, counting down.
ACCGAGCGGATGCTCCTCCCCGGGCTGGACGGCCTGGCGGCCTGGCTGCGCCGCTACTACACCCCCGGCACCACCGACCAGAGCGAGGCCGACGGCGGCGGGTCGATGAGCGGCGAGGACCGCCGCCGTCAGCAGGAGGGCCGGATGAGCGCCTGAGCGCCGGATCCCCCGGCAGCCGCCCGGTGAGGCCGGCCTGTATCCGCTTTCCGGACGGCCGGGCTGTGCCGCCGTGGTCCGTCAGGCCTGAGGTCGATGCTTTTCACTCGCTCGCGGGGACACTTTCGCCCGTCGTAACGGCCCAGCCGAAACTTCGGGAAAGGGCGTCAGGAGCGTGTGCCGGTTCGGTCATGGCCTTGGCGGTCGGTCGGCTCGCCGGGCGGGGGCGGATGCTCGCCGAGATCGTGGGGTGGGCCGATCGAGAACCTCGGCCGGGGTGTCGCCGCATTCGGGTGCGCGGCTGATGTGGTGGCCATTTCGCGAGGGCTGCGGAAAGGTAAGGCGTATCACTGCGGAGTCCGTACGAAGTGAAAAATGGATGCGAAAAGTTTTAAGCATTGAATCGCCGCGAATAGGGTCAGGTTAACTCCGGGAGTCCGGGCCGTGACCGAGTTGTGTCAGGGTGCCACCCTTCGGCGGGGGTTTCGGTGCGGCGCGAGCTGGGATTATGGTGCGCGGGGGCTGGATGTGCGATCGGCCTGGCCGATATATGCGAGCCTTATAGGTTCTTGACAAAGACGATTTTTCGCGGTTGGGAGCCCGGTCGATGGCAGGGCGGCCGCTTTGGCCGTGCCGAATGATCGTTGTCCAGGTGACTTAGGTCACGGTGGAGTGATCTTGGTTGTTCGGGAATGGGCGCTCGCGCGTGCGGCGCGAGTTCTTTCTCTGCGGGCTCGCGCTGCGGTGGGGCGAGAAAGGCGGCGACTGTCGGCCTGGCCCGTGTTGCCGGCGCCTGCACACGGCGGCCCATGTGCCGTGAAAATGGCTAAATCATATGAAAAGTGCATAAAGTAGGATAAATCGGGCGCAGGCGGGGTTCTGGGGGGCCGAATCGGAGTTTCGGTCAGATTGGGTGTGTGGCGCCTATCATCGCCGGCCTGACAGATCAAGTGTCCGTCAAGGTTTGATCTGTGTTTCGCGGGCTGCGGTTCCCGCTCGAAATCGCGCCGTTGACTCCAGGCTCCAAACATAGATATAAGAGTCTCTGTCGAGCTTCGGCGTAAGATCGTACGAAATGTAGTGACTGTTAGTAGTAAATCAATTTCGATGTTGTTTTGAGGCATTTGTCGAGGAGCGCCGTAACATGGCGATTGACGACCTCTGTATTCAGCGACGAATCGAGCTGCCGGTGTCCGGGCCGGACGCGCGGCCGGCAGTGACCTCCTACTGGGGAGGTGCGGGGCGATCACAGGCCAGCTGACCGCGGCGCCGCACGGTTCCCACCCCTCGGACCCACGCTCCGCCCGCACGATGTTCTGCCTGCCGTACGCCGGAGGAGGCGCCAGCGCCTACACCGGGCTCCTCCGCGAACTCACCGACCTCACCGATCTTCCGGACCTCACGGTCACCCCCCTCCAGCTTCCCGGCCGGGAGAACCGCATCGCCGAACCTCCGGCCTTCACCGTCCAGGAGATCGCCGACGAGATAGCGCCCGCCACGGACGCGCCGTACCTGCTGTACGGCCACAGCATGGGCGCGCGGCTGGCCTTCGAGGTCGTCCGCGAGCTGCGCCGTCGCGGCCTGCCCGGGCCTCGCAGGCTGTACGTCGGCGGCGCGCACCCGCCGCATCGCAAGGTGCCGCTGGCCGCCTCCGCCGACCTGCCCGACGACGCCTTCATCGACCAGCTCGTCCGCCGATCGGGCGCCCTCCCCGAGCTCAAGCACGTCCCGGAGCTGCGCGAGCTGCTGCTGCCGGTGCTCCGGGCCGACTTCGCCTGGATCAAGAACCACCGGTACGCGCCCGAGCCACCGCTCGACTGCCCCATCGTCGCCTTCACCGGCCTCGACGACGGGGAAGTGGGCGCCGAGGACATGCTCGGCTGGGCCCGGCACACCACGGCCGGCTTCCGCCTGCGCACGCTGCGGGGCGGCCACCTCTTCGTCAAGGACCGCCCCGCCGAACTGGCCGCCCTCGTCGCCGCCGACCTGACGGGCCGGCACACCCCGCCCGAGCCCGACGAGGTACACCTCTGGCTCGACCAGCACCCCGACCCCGCGAGCCCCGGCCGGCTCCTGCGTCACCACGACGGCCAGACGACGATCACCGTCAGCCACGCCGACGGCCTGACCCTGGTGGCCGCGGCCCGCGACCCCGGCATCGGCGTCGCCGTGATGCGCGCCGGCCACTCCGCCACGCCGCCCGCCGCAGCCTCGTCACCGTCGGAGCCGGGCTCGGGAGCGTCGTCCGCGGCGTCGTCCGCGGCGTCGTCCTCCGTGTCCGGGCCGGGGAGGTCGCACGGCGTGCCCGTGACCCCGGTAGGGGAGGGGGCCGGTCGCGGTGGGGCGGAGTTGAGCGCGGGGGAGCGGGAGCAGATCGAGGGAGCGGCCGAGCAGGACAGGCGGTGGCTGGCGCTGCGGGCCGTCGCCGCGAAGCGGGCGTTGATGGCGGCCGACGGCCAAGGGGCCGATCCCGCGCTGGCCGACTTTCCCGACCTCGCCGACCCTGGCCCCTGGCGTGCCCAGGGCGGCCCGGGGCTGGACCGGCTCGCCCGGTGGCGGGTCGTACACCTACCTCTGCACACCTCACGGGGGGAAGCGTTGGCAGCAGTGGCGGTGCCGTACGACAGGGTGCGGCTGAGATTCGACATGCCCGCCGAACAGGCCGGGTGACGACGTGACCGGGATGAGCATCGGGCCGCTGCTGCATGACCTCGTCCTGGCCCAGGCCGGGCGTACGCCGGACGCGCCGGCCGTGCGGCAGTGGGATCGGACGCTGACCTACCGGGAGCTGACCTCGGCCGCCTCGGCGCTGGCCCGCCGCCTGCGCGCGTGCGGTGCGGGGCCGGAGGTGCGGATCGGCGTCTGCGGCCGCCGTACCCCCGAGCTGCTGATCTCCGTGCTGGGGGTGCTCATGTCCGGCGGCGCGTACGTACCGCTGGACCCGTCGCACCCGCGACGGCGGCTCAGCGGGATCATCGAGGACGCGCGGATCACCACGGTCGTGGCCGACGACACCGGCGTGGAGCTGCTGTCCGGGCTGCCCGTCGACCTGGTCACCCTGGCGGAGGACGGGCCACCTCCCGCCGATCGCTCGCCGTCCGCGATCCCGGCGCAGGCGGCGGCCTACGTGCTCTACACCTCCGGCTCGACGGGGCGGCCCAAGGGGGTCGTGGTGAGTCACGCCTCGGCGGTGTCCTTCGTCACGATGGCGGGGGAGGTGTTCGGGCTCGACGCCGGATGCCGGTCGATCGGGTTCGCCGCGCTGGGGTTCGACGTGTCGGTGCTGGACGTGTTCGCGCCGCTCTCCCGTGGCGGGTCGGTGATGTTCGTCCCCGACGGCGATCGGGTGGATCCCGTACGGCTTCAGCGCTTCCTGGAGCGGCACCAGGTGACGTGGGGGACCATCCCGCCCGCGCTGCTGCCGTTGCTCGACCCCGACCGGCTGCCGTGGCTGCGCGACCTGCTGACGGCGGGGGAGCCGGCGGGGCCCGAGCAGGTCGCGCGCTGGTCGAAGCCCGGGTTCCGGCGCTTCCACAACTGGTACGGGCCCACCGAGACGACCGTGTGCGTCGTCGGCACCGAGCTCGACGGCTCCTGGGACAGGCCCTTGCCCATCGGTCACGCGCTGCCCGGCTGCACCGCGTACATCCTCGACGACCTGCTCCGGCCCTGCCCGCCCGGCACGCCCGGTGAGCTGTGCATCGGCGGGCCGCAGCTGGCCCGCGGCTACCTGCACCGGCCGGAGCTGACCGCCGAGCGGTTCGCGCCCGACCCGTACGGTGCGCCCGGCGCGCGGCTGTACCGCACCGGGGACCAGGTCGTGCTGGACGGCGACGGGCGCATCGGGTTCATCGGGCGGCTGGACCGGCAGGTGAAGGTCCAGGGGCAGCGCGTGGAGATCGGCGAGATCGAGGCGGTGCTGCGCGCCCACCCGGACATCCGCCAGGCGGTGGTCGACGTGGACACCGGCGCGACGGGCCTGAAGGAGGTCACCGCCTACCTGGCCCCCGGGGACGCGCCCGGCGTCGAGGAGGTGCGCGCCCACTGCCTGGAGAGCATGCCCGCGTACATGGTGCCCACCAGGGTGGTGCGACTGGCGGCGCTCCCGCTGACGGTGGCGGGCAAGACCGACCTGGCGGCCCTGCGGGCCCACCGTCTCACCGAAACGGAGCCGAGCACCTCAGCGGCTCTGCGACCGGAGACGGAGCAGGACGCAGCGCCGGGGGCAGAGACCAGCGCTGGGCTGGAGGGCGAGGTCGCGCGGGTGTGGGCCGTCGCGTTCGGGAGCGGGGTGCCCGGGCCCGGTGCCGACTTCTTCGCCTGTGGCGGTCACTCGCTGCTCGCCATGCGGCTCACCGCCCTGCTGCGGGCCGGGCTCGGCAAGGACCTCGCGGTCGAGGACGTGCTGACCGGCCGGACCGTGGCCGGCATCGCCCGCCGCGCGGAACTCGCCGCGCCCGTCCGGGACGAGCCGCCGGGCGAGGCCCCGGCCGCGCTGTCGGCGATCCAGCGGCGGATGTGGTTCGTGGAGCGGCTGGCCCCCGGCACCCCCGCGCACAACATCGCGATGGCGCAGCGCCTGTCGGGCCCGCTCGACGTGGCGGCGCTGCGGGACGCGCTGGCGGAGGTGGCGCGGCGTCACGAAGTGCTCAGGTGGCGGGTGCCGCAGTCCGGCGGGGTGCCGGTCGTCGCGGTCACCCGGCCGGGACCGGTGCCGCTGCCCGTGCAGGACGTGCCCGAGCATGAGGTGCACGAGCAGCTGCAGGCCGAGGCCCGGCTGCCCTTCGACCTGGAGACGGGGCCGCTGTGGCGGGCCCGGCTGCTCCGCGTCGCCGACGACGAGCACGTCCTGGCCGTCACCGCGCACCACCTGGTGTTCGACGGCTGGTCGCAGAAGGTGCTGTACGACGACATCGGCCGCGCCTACCGCCGCGAGACCCTCACCCCGCTGCGGGCGTCGTACGGCGGCTATGTGGCCTGGCTCGCCGAGCGGGAGAGCGAGGCGGACCTCGCGTGGTGGAGCGCGCGGATGGACGGCGCGCCCACCGTGCTCGACCTGCCCCGTGACCATCCGCGCCCGCCCGTGCAGACCTTCGAGGGGGCGTCCGTCTCCGCCGAGGCGGACGCCGGGGTCAGCGACGGCGTCAGGGAGCTGGCCGCACGGCTGGGCGGTACGCCGTACGCGGTGCTGCTGGCCGCGTACGCGCAGGTGCTGCGGCGGCTCACCGGTCAGCACGACCTGATCGTCGGCACCCCGGTCGCCGACCGCCGTGACCCGGTGCTGGACCCGCTGGCCGGGTGCCTGGTGCACGTGCTGCCGGTGCGCATGCGGGTCGAGGACGGCACGGCGTTCGACGCGCACGTGACGCGCTGCCAGGAGGCGCTGTCCGGCGCGCTGGCGCATCTCGACGTGCGGCTGGAGCGGCTGGTCGACCGGCTCGGGCCGGGCCGGGACTTGTCGCGCAACCCGTTGATCCAGGTCCTGTTCAACATGTACGACTTCGCCCTGCCCCGGCTGGACCTGCCGGGCGTCACCGCCGGCCCACTGCCGCCGGGGCTGCCGGGGGCGCTGTTCGACCTCACCCTGTACGTGGGGGAACGGGACGGGCGTTACGTGCTGCAGGCCGTCTACAACCCCCGGCTGTTCCGGGCCGAGCGGGTCGAGGCGCTGCTGGACGGCTATCTCCGGCTGCTGGCCGACCTGGTCGCGGCCCCGGAGCAGCCGGTACGGCAGGCCTCCCTCCGCCCGCTCGCGACCTCGGCGGTGGGCTCGGGGAACCTGCCCGACGGGACTGGCGCGCCGGCCTCCTGGGACGGCCCCGGCCTGGTCGAGCGCGTGCTCAAGCAGGTGGCCGACGGCCCCGGCGCGGTGGCGGTCAGCGGCGCGGGCGGCGAGCCGACCCACGGCGAGCCGACCCACGGTGAGCTGACCCACGGTGAGCTGACCTACGCAGAGCTGGCCGAGCTCGCGGCGTCGACCGCCGCCGCCGTCGCCGCGACCGTGCGGCCGGGCGAGGCGGTGGCGATCCTGGCGGCCCGCGCCCGCGAGCTGCCCGCGCTGATGTTCGGCGTCCTGACGGCGGGCGCCCGCTGGGCGATGCTCGACCCCGCCCTCCCACCGGCCCGCCTGGCGGCCCAGGCCCGCTCGGTACGAGCCCGCGCGCTGATCGCCTGCCCCGGCGTCCCCGTGCCCCCCGAACTGGCCTGGCTGCCCCGCGCCGGCGAAGCCGATCCGCGTGACGGTGCCGTCGGGTACGACGGGGCGGGAGCGGGAGGCCGGGAGGGCGGGCAGGCGGTGCCAGATGTGCCGCTGGAGGGGCGCGGGTACCTGTCGTTCACCTCCGGCACCACCGGCGAGCCCAAGCCGGTGCGCGCCGCCGAGCGCCCGCTGGCCCGCTTCCTGTCCTGGTACACCGCCGAGTTCGGCCTGACCGCGCAGGACAGGTTCGCCCTGCTCGCCGGTCTGGCCCACGACCCGCTGCTGCGCGACGTCTTCACCCCGCTGGTGCTGGGCGCGCGGCTGTGCGTGCCGGGCCAGGACCGCGTCCGCGACCCCGCCCGCCTGGCCTCCTGGCTGCGCGAGAACCGCGTCACCGTCGCCCACCTCACGCCGCAGCTCGCCACGCTGATCGCCGCCGCCGGGGTCGAGCTGCCGGACCTGCGGCTGGTGCTGTTCGGCGGCGACCGCCTCACCTACGCGGACGTGGCCCGCTTCAGGGCGGTCGCGCCGGCGGCCCGCCTGGTCAACAGCTACGGCACCACCGAGACACCCCAGGCCCAGTCCGTGCACGAGATCACCGGCGAGCCGGCGGGCACCGGCGATCCGGTGCCGGTCGGCCGGGGCGTGGCCGGGGCGGAGCTGCTCGTCCTGAACGCGGGCGGCGCCCCGGCGGCCGTCGGCGAGCTGGGGGAGGTGGTGGTCAGGAGCCGCCGCCTCGCGGAGGCGTACCTGGACGACGACCTCACCCGGCAGCGTTTCACCCGCGAGCCGGACGGCGAGACGGCCCGCTACCGCACCGGAGACCTCGGCCGGTACGACTGCGAGGGCCGCGTCGTGCCGGCCGGGCGGGCCGACGGACAGGTGAAGATCCGCGGCTACCGGGTCGAGCTCGGCGAGATCGAGGCCGTCCTGGTGGCCCATCCGGGCGTCCTGGCCGCCGCCGCCAAGGTGGCCGAGCAGCCCGGGGGAGCGGTGCTGCACGCCTACGCGGTGCCGCGGAGCGCGGCCGTCCAGCCGGGTGAGCTGCGGCGGCACCTCGCGGCCGGCCTCCCCGACCACGCCGTCCCCGCCGAAGTCGTCCTCCTGCCCACCCTCCCCCTCACCCCGAACGGAAAGGTGGACAGGGCCCGCCTGCCCGCTCCCGCTCACCGTCCCGCCGCAGGGCGGGGCCAGGAACCGGCCACGGGGACGGAACGCCTGGTCGCCGGCGTCTGGCGGGAGGTGCTCGGCCTGCCGAGGATCTCCGCCGACGCGAACTTCTTCGAGATCGGCGGGCATTCGCTCGCCACCGCTCAGGTTCAGGCCCGGCTGGCCGCCTCGCTCGGGCGCGAGGTGCCGATCGTGGACCTGTTCCGCTTCCCGACCGTACGGACACTCGCCGCACACCTCGACGGCGAGCGGCGGCCGGCCGGTTCGGAGCGCGCCGCGCGGCGGGTCGCGGCGCGCCGGGCACGACCCTCAACTCAGCGGCCTCACCAGGCCAGACGGGAGAGCACCGAATGACGTACCACGAAGAGGAGCCTGGGGTCGAGCCGATCGCGGTCGTGGGGCTGGCCTGCCGGCTGCCCGGAGCGGAGGACGCGCCCGCGTTCTGGCGCAACCTGGTGGACGGCGTCGAATCCGTCAAGTTCTACACCAGGCAGGAGCAGGAGGCCATCGGCGTCCCCGACTACCTGCTCGACGACCCGACGTTCGTCCCGGCGGCGGCCATCGCGGCCGACTACGGGGCGCTCGACGCGGCCTTCTTCGGTATGTCGCCCCGGGAGGCGGAGCTGCGTGACCCGCAGCAGCGGATGTTCCTGGAGCTCGCCAACACGGCCCTGGAGGACGCCGGATACGATCCCGGGCGCTACCGGGGGGAGATCGGGGTATACGGCGCGATCGGCTCGGATGAGTACCAATGGATGTACATCCGCCCGAACAAGAAGGTGTTCGCCTCCGTCGGCAACCTCGCCATCTACACCGGCAACCACCCCGACTACCTGGCCACGCTGGTGTCGTACAAGCTCGACCTGCGCGGGCCCAGCGTGACCATGCACACCGCCTGCTCCTCCTCGCTCGTCGCCCTGCACGTCGCTTGCGAGGCGCTGCGGACGGGCGAGTGCGACATGGCGCTGACCGGCGGCGCCTCCCTGGAGATGCCCGCCGAATGGGGCTACCAGTACCACCAGGACGGCATCTACGCCCCGGACGGGCACTGCCGCGCCTTCGACGCCTCGGCCACCGGCACGATCTGGGGCGGAGGTGGCGGCATGGTCCTGCTCAAGCGGCTGTCCGACGCCGTCGCCGACGGCGACCACATCCGCGCGGTGGTGATCGGCAACGCCATCAACAACGACGGCGCCTCCAAGGTGGGCTTCTCCGCGCCGAGCGCCGAAGGGCAGGCGGCCGCGGTCTCCCAGGCGCTGGGCGTCGCGCAGATCGACCCGCGCACCGTCACCTACGTCGAAGCGCACGGCACCGGCACCTCGCTGGGCGACCCGATCGAGGTCGCCGCCCTGTCCAGTGTGCTGGGCGCCGGCACCGACGAGGCCGGCTGGTGCGGCATCGGCTCGGTCAAGACCAACATCGGCCACCTGGGCCCCGCGGCCGGCATCGCCGGGTTCATCAAGACCGTGCTCTCCCTGGAGAACGGCCTGATCCCGCCGTCGCTCAACTACGAGCGGCCGAACCCGCGCATCGACTTCGGCCGCAACCCCTTCCACGTCGCCGACACGCTGACCAAGTGGGACACCGACGGCTTCCCGCGCCGCGCCGGCGTCAGCTCCTTCGGCATCGGCGGCACCAACGCGCACGTGGTCGTCGAGCAGGCGCCGCCCGCCCCGCTGCCGACCGCGCCGCCGCGCCCCGCCCACCTGCTGCACCTGTCCGCCCGCACGCCCGCCGCGCTGGACGCGGCCGTGGCCAGGCTGGCCGCTCACCTCACCGACCGGGAGATCGACCTCACCGACGTGGCCTACACCCTGCGCGTGGGGCGGCGGCAGTTCGCGCACCGCGCCGCCGTGGTGGCCGCCGACGCCGCCGACGCGGTCGCGGCGCTGTCGGACTCCCGGCGCCTGGTCAAGGGCAAGGCGGGCACGCCCCGGGTGGCGTGGCTGTTCCCCGGCCAGGGCGCGCAGTACGCGGGCATGGGCGCCGAGCTCTACCGTACCGAGCGGGTCTTCGCCGAGGCGGTGGACGAGTGCGCCGAGGCGCTGGCCGACGACCTCGGGCTCGACCTGCGCACCCTGCTCTTCCCCGCCGAGCACGAGCGCGCCGCCGCCAACGAGCGGCTGCGCCAGACCGCGCTCACCCAGCCCGCGCTGTTCACCGTGGAATGGGCACTGGCCTGCCTGTGGCGCTCGTGGGGAGTGGAGCCGGCCGCGATGATCGGCCACAGCATCGGCGAGTACGTGGCCGCCACCGTAGCGGGCGTCTTCCCGCTGCGCGACGCGCTGCGCCTGGTCGCCACCCGCGGCCGGCTCATGCAGAGCATGCCGTCCGGCGCGATGCTCGCCGTCCGCCAGGACCACGACGAGGTGCGCGACACCCTCCCGGAGGGCCTGTCGATCGCCACCGTCAACGGCCCCGGCACCTGCGTCGTGTCCGGCCCCGCCGAGCTCATCGCCCAGTACGCCGCGCACCTGGACGCGACCGACATCCAGCACACCGCGCTGCGCACCTCGCACGCCTTCCACTCCGCGATGATGGACCCGATCCTCGGCGACTTCCACGAGGCCGTCGCCCAGGCGGCCCGGCACGCGCCCGCCCTGCCGTTCCTGTCGAACGTCACCGGCGGCTGGATCACCGCCGAGGACGCCACCGACCCGGCCTACTGGACGCGCCACCTGCGCGAGGCCGTCAGGTTCGGCGACTGCGTCAGCACGCTCGCCGCCGACGGCGAGTGGCGGCTGGTGGAGTGCGGGCCAGGCCGCCAGCTCGCCGGCCTGGCCAGGGCCCAGCTGGGGCGGACCTCCCCGGCGCCGCTGGCCAGCCTGCCCGGCCCCGCCGACGCCAGGCCCGACCTGGAGATCATCTACGCGACGGCCGGCGCCCTGTGGACGACGGGCGTCCCGATCGACGCCGAGGCGCTGGCCGAGCCCGCCCGCCGCGTCCCGCTGCCCGCCTACCCCTACGAGCGCGCCCACCACTGGGTGGACACGCCGGTCGACCCCGAGCTCGTCTTCCCCCGGCCGCCGAGCACGGGCGCGCAGCCGCTGGAGGAGTGGTTCTCCCTGCCGGCCTGGCGTCAGGCCCCTGTCGCTCCCGCCTCGCCGGCCGTGCTCGCGGGCGTCCGCTGCCTGGTGTTCGCCGGACCGGCGGCGCGGCCGCTGCTGGAAGGGCTGCGCGCCGCCGGCGCCGACGTCGTCCCGGTGGTCGCGGGCAGTGCGTACGGCACCGCGCCCGACGGCACGATCACCGTGCGCCCGGCCGAGCGGGACGACTACGAGGCGCTCATCGCCCGGACGGGCGTGCCCCAGCGGATCATCCACGCCTGGGCGCTGGACGGCGACCCCGCGCGCGACGCCCCGCAGACGCGAGCCGCCCAGGACGTGGGCTTCTTCAGCCTCCTCGCCCTGGTCCAGGCCCTGGCCTCGGCCGAGCGTGACGCCGAGGTGCGGCTCGACGTGCTGACCGCGAGCACCCAGGGTGTCGTCGGCCAGGACGTCCGCAGACCCGAGCACGCCACCGTCGCGGGCATCACCGGCGTGGTCCCGCTGGAGGCCCGCTGGCTCGCCGTCCGCCACCTCGACCTGGAGCAGGGACCGTACGACCCCGCCGCCGTGCTGGCGGAGCTGGCCGCGGAGCACGCCGACCCCGAGGAGGGCGTGCCGCCCTCTCCCGTCGCGCTGCGCGCCGGCCGCCGCTGGGTGCGCGGCTTCGAGCCGGTGCCGCTCCCGCCGCAGGACGACCCGCTGCGCCGGCACGGCGTGTACGTCATCACCGGCGGCCTCGGCGGCCTCGGACTCACCCTGGCCGAGGATCTGGCCCGGCGTGCCGAGGCCAGGCTGGTGCTGCTCGGCCGGTCCGGGCTGCCGCCCCGCGAGGAGTGGGACTCCCTGCACGAGCTCCACGAGACGCCCGAGCGGACCCGCCGGGCCGTCGCCGCGATCCGCCGGATGGAGGCGGCCGGCGCCGAGGTGGTCGTCATGGCCGCCGACGTGACCGACCCCGCCTCCCTGCGCCGGGCCAGGACCGAGGCGCTGGACCGGTTCGGCCGCGTCGACGGCCTCGTGCACGCCGCGGGCGTCCCCGGCGGCGGCATGGCCGAGGTCAAGGAGCGCGAGACGGCCGAGAACGTCATGGCGCCCAAGATCACCGGCACGCTGGCGCTGCGCGAGGTGTTCGGCGAGCTGCCGCTCGACTTCGTCATGCTGTGCTCCTCGGTGACGGCCGTCGCGGGCGGCTTCGGCCAGGTCGACTACTGCGCCGCCAACAACTTCCTCGACGCCTACGCCCACACCTGGCCCGGCCGCGTCGTGTCGGTGAACTGGGGGGCCTGGCTGGAGGTCGGCATGGCGGCCGAGGTCGCCGCCCCGGTGGCCTTCCGCGCGCTGCAGCGCGGTGACCGGGTCACCCGCCTGGACCACCCGGTGCTCAGCCACCGCCACGAGAGCGCCGGCCGCCGCCCCTGGTACGCCGCCACCCTCTCGGCCGAGAGCCACTGGGTGCTGAACGAGCACCGCGTCGCCGGGGTGCCCGTCATGCCCGGCACCGGCTACCTGGAGACCGCCCGCGCCGCCTTCGAGGCCGCCGTGCCCAGCCCCGCCCCAGGGCACGTGATCGAGCTGCGCGACGTCGCCTTCGTCGCGCCGCTCCCGGTCGCCGACGGGTCCACCGCCGAGCTGCGGGTGCTGCTCACCCCGAGCGGCGACGGCATGGACTTCGACGTGGTCAGCGTGACAGGAGGCGAGTCCACCCAGCACGCCAGAGGCTCGGCGGTGTGGGTGGCCGCCGAGGAGCACCCCGGCGACCTCGCCGACGTCCGGGCCCGCTGCTCGTACGGCTCGGCGGACGCCGCCCCGTTCACCTCGGCGTCCGGCCTGGTCACCTTCGGGCCGCACTGGAACAGCCTGCGCACCGTGCACCTCGGCCAGAACGAGCAGATCGCCCGCCTGGAAGCCGGCCCCGACGTCGCCGCCGAGCTGGACCGCCTGCCCCTCCACCCGGCCCTGCTGGACGAGGCGACCGCGTACATCGCCGTCTCCGGCGAGCACAGCTACCTCCCGCTCGGCTACGGCCGCATCACCGTGCACGCCCCGCTCCCGGCCCGGCTGTGGAGCCACGCCAGGCACCGCGACACCGGCGGCGGCGAGGTCCTCGCCGCCGATCTCACCCTGTACGACGACGCGGGCGAGCCGGTGGTGACCATCACCGACTTCGTCCTGAGGCGCATCGACAAGGAGGCCGTCACCAGGACCGTCGGCGAGGGGGCCCGGCACGGAGCCGAGGACGCGGCGGTCAACGAGGAGTCCGCCACCGCCGGGGTCGCCCTCGACCTCGACGGCGCCAAGCGCGGCATCCCCCCGGCGGACGGCGCGGAGGCCTTCCGCCGCCTGCTCGCCGTCCCCCTGGGCCCGCAGGTGGTCGTCAACGCCACCGCGCTCCCGGAGTTCGTGGCGGGCGTCCGCGAGCTGACCCAGGACACCGTGGCCGACGAACTCGACGCCGCCTCCGCCGCCGGCGGCCAGGACGCGCTGCCGTCCGACCACGTCGCACCGCGCAACGACCTGGAGACCACCCTCGCCGGGCTGTGGGGCGAGGTGCTCGGCGCCCGGCAGGTCAGCGTCGAGCAGGACTTCTTCGAGCTGGGCGGCAACTCGCTCGTCGCGGTCCAGCTCATCGCCCTCATCAGGAAGAAGGTCGGCGTCCGGCTGCCGATGCGCAGCCTCTTCCAGGTACCGACGGTCGCCGGCATGGCGGCGCTCGTGGAAGAGCTGCGCGGCCAGAACGCACCCCAGCAGGCAACGACGATCACCCGGCTCCCCCGCACGGAAAGGCGCTGACATGCGAGACGGCCAGTACAAGGTCGTGGTCAACGACGAGGAGCAGTACTCCATCTGGTTCGCCGAACGGCCTTTGCCCCAGGGCTGGCGGGAGACCGGTTTCGAAGGGGCCAAGCAGAGCTGCCTCGACCACATCGAGCAGGTCTGGACAGATATGCGCCCGCGCAGCCTGCGCGAGGCCATGGGGCAGTAGGGGGAGCGGCCCGTGACCGGCACGTACGTCTTACCGGCGTCGTTCGCGCAGGAACGCCTGTGGTTCCTTGCCCGGCTCGACCCCGACGCGCCCGCGCACCACGTCAACGCCATGATCGAGCTGCCCGGGCAGGGTGATCCCGACCGGTGCGCGCAGGCGCTGCGGGAGCTGGTCAGGCGGCACGAGACGCTGCGTACCGCCCTGACGATCGAGGACGGAGCCCTCGTCCAGGTCGTGCACGTCGACCTGCCGGTCACCCTCCCCAGCACCGACCTGCGGCACCTGCCGCCCGAGGACGCCGAGTGGGAGTACCGGGCGCTGGCCGTCGCCGAGGCCAGGCGGCCGTTCGTCCTCGACCGGCCGCCGCTGTGGCGGGCGCACCTGGTGCGGATGCCCGGCGGCGGGCAGCGGCTCGTGTTCGTCGTCCACCACGCCGTGTTCGACGCCCGCTCCGGCACCAACTTCGCGACCGAGCTGCGCGAGCTCCACACGGCCCTCGGCGAGGGCCGCCCGCCCCGGCTGCCGGACCTGCCCGTCCAGTACGCCGACTACGCCGCCTGGCAGCGTGCGCACCTCGCCCAAGGGGTGCTCACCGACCAGCTCGTCCACTGGCGCGAACGGCTCGCCGGACTGCCCCGCGACGCCGGGCTGCCCACCGACCGCCCCAGGCCCGCCACGCGCGGCCACGACGGCGCCGAATTCCACCTGGCGCTGCCCGCCGACCTGGTCGACCGCCTCGAAGTCATGGGCAGGCAGCGCGGCGCCACCCTGTTCATGGTGCTGCTGGCCGGGCTGAAGGTGCTGCTCGCCCGGTACTCGGGCCAGTACGACGTCGCGGTCGGCACGCCGGTGGCCGGGCGCGACCTGCCCGAGTTCGAGCCGCTGATCGGCATGTTCGTCAACACCCTGGTGCTGCGCACCGACCTGACCGGCGACCCGCCGTTCGAGGAACTGCTCGGCCGCGTGCGCGGCACCGTGCTCGACGCCCTGGACCACGCGGAGGTGCCCTTCGACCAGCTCGTGCAGGCGCTCCAGCCGGAACGGGACCCGAGCCGCACGCCGCTGCACCAGGTGGGCTTCAACCTGCTGCCGATGGAGTCGCGCGGGCAGTTCGCCAACGGCACCGCCCAGCTCGACCTGAGCGTGGACGTCGTCAGGACCGCCGAGGGAGCCGGCGTCTACCTCGAATACAGCACCGACCTGTTCGACGAGGACACCATCGCCCGCCTGGCCGGAGCCTACGAGCTCGTCCTCGCCGCCGCCGTCGCCGAGCCCCGGACGCGGCTGTCGGAGCTGCCGTTGATGAGCCCGGAGCGACTGCGGGAGATGCTGACCGGCTGGAACGACACCGCCGCGCCGTACCCTGACCTGCCGCTGCACGAGCTGGTCGGCGAGCAGGCGGCACGCACCCCGGACGCGGTGGCGGTACGCGCGGCGGACGGCATGGGCGGCATGGGCGGCGCGGACGGTGCGGCGCTGACCTACGCCGAGCTCGACGCCAGGGCGCGGACGCTGGCCGCGCGGCTGGCGGCGCTGGGCGTGGGCCCGGAGTCCTGTGTGGCGGTATGCCTGCCGCGCGACACCGGCCTCATCGTGGCGTTGCTCGCCGTGCTGCGCGCGGGCGCCTGCTACCTGCCGCTCGATCCGGCCTACCCGCAGGAGCGGCTGGCGTACATCCTGGACGACTCCCGCGCGGCCCTGCTGATCAGCGACTCCAGCTATCGCGACCGCCTGCCGGCCCGGCGGCCACCCGAGCTGCTCCTCGACCAGCCCCCGTTCGAGCGCCCGCCCGGTCGGCCGTCGTCCGAGCCCCTGGCCGACCGGCCGTCGCCCGAGGGTCCGCCCGGCCGGCCGGCGCCCGCGCCCGCGCCTGCGCCGGAGCCCTTGCTCCCCTCCGTCGGCCAGGATCACCTGGCCTACCTCATCTACACCTCCGGCTCCACCGGCCGCCCGAAAGGCGTGCAGGTGCCGCATCGGGGCGTCGTCAACCTGGTCACCGACGTGATCCGCCGCCTGGGCGGCGGTGACACGCTGCTGATGACGTCGCTGTCCTTCGACATCGCCGCCTTGGAGATCTTCACACCGTTGCTGTCCGGCGGCACCCTCCTGCTCGCCCCGGAGGACGCCGCCCGGACGCCCAAGGAGATCCGCCGTGCCGCCGAGCACGCCGACCTCGTCCAGCTCACCCCCTCGGTCGCCGGCCTGGCGGCCGAGCACCTGCCCGCCGGGCTGCCCCGGGCCATCCTCGGCGGCGAACCCCTCCCTCTCGACGTGGCCCGCCGGATGCTGCGGGTCACCAAGGAGCTCTGGAACTTCTACGGGCCGACTGAGACCACCATCTGGTCCACCGCGCACCGGGTGCCGGACGACGTGACCACGATGCTCATCGGCCCCCCGGTGGCCAACACGACGGCGTACGTGGTGGACGGCGAGATGCGTCCGGTGCCCGTGGGGGTGGCCGGAGAGCTGCTGCTCGGTGGTGCGGGGGTGACGCGCGGTTACCACGGCCGGGCGGGGTTGACGGCTGAGCGGTTCGTGCCGGATCCGTTCGGTGGTGAAGGCGGCCGGTTGTATCGGACGGGGGACCTGGTCCGGTGGTGCGCGGACGGGTCGCTGGAGTATCTGGGGCGGCTGGACGATCAGGTGAAGGTTCGCGGGGTGCGGATCGAGCTGGATGAGGTCGCGGCCGTGTTGGGGGAGCATCCGCTGGTGGGGCGTGCGGTGGTGGCGGTGCGGGAGGACGCGCCGGGCGGGCGTGGCCTGGTCGCCTACGTGGTGCCGGCGGGGGGCGACGCCTCCGACGCGGAGGTCGGTCCTGCTCACGAGCATGCGGCTGGTGTGCTGCGCGCTCATCTGAGGGGGAAGTTGCCGGAGGCGATGATCCCGGCCGCGTTCGTGCTGGTGGACGACTTCCCCGTGCTGCCGAGCGGCAAGCTGAACCGCGCCGCCCTCCCGCCACCCGAGCCGGGCCCCGCGGCCGAACACGTCCCGCCGCGCACCCCGATGGAGGAGACCCTGGCCGCCATCTGGGCCGACCTCCTCGGCAGGGAACGCGTCGGGGCGAGCGACGACTTCTTCGCACTCGGCGGCCACTCCCTGCTCGTCGTCCGCCTCGTCGGCCGCATCTCCGACGAGTTCGGCGTGGAACTGCCGCTGCGCCGCTGCTTCGACGCCACCACCGTCGAAGAGCAGGCCCTGGCCGTGCTCGAACAGAGCCTCACTGAGGCCGACCTGCTGGAATTCCTGGAGGATGAGCAGTGAGCGACGTGGACGGGGTACGCGAGCGGCTGGCCCGGCTCAGCCCGCAACAGCGCGCCGCACTGGAGGCCCGCCTCGCCCGCTCGGGTAACGGCCGCCCGCCTCGCCCCCGGGACGACGGCCCACCGGCCGTCCCCCGCCGGTCGGAGACCGCCGCGCCGCTCTCTGACGCCCAGCGACGCCTCTGGCTCGTCGACCAGCTCGACCCGGGCAACCCCGCCTACACGCTGTCGTGGGCGTACAAGATCGAAGGCGACCTGGACGCCGCCGCGCTCGCGGCGGCCTTCGACAGGCTCGTGGAGCGGCATCCGATCCTCGGGTACGTGATCGACGCCCGCGACGGTGAACCACGCCAGCTCCCCGGCCCCGTCAGGCCCACGCTGCGGGTGGAGACGCTGACCGCCGCCGAAGCCGACGCCGTGGCCCGGGACGAGGCGCGCTTCCGCTTCGACCTGGGCGCGGGCCCCCTGACCAGAGCCCGCCTGATCCATCTGGCCCCGGGGGAGCACCTGCTGGTCCTCACGGTCCACCACATCCTGGCCGACCGCTGGTCGGTGGCGATCCTGTTCGAGGACCTGCTGCGGCTCCACGCCGGCGAACCGCTCGCCGCCGTGCCCGTCGCCTACGCCGACTACGTGGCCTGGCGGGCCGGACGGCCACAGAGCTCGCAGGAGGACCTCGACCACTGGCGGCAGGCCCTCCACGGCCTGCCGGACGTGCTCGACCTGCCCGCCGACCGGCCACGGCCACCCGCACGGGCCAACGAGGGCAGGCGGCTGCTGTTCGACCTGGACAAGCGGCTCGCCGACGGCCTGCGCGAGCTCGCCGCCGGCCAGCGCGCCACCACGTTCATGGTGCTCGTCGCCGGCCTCCAGGCGCTGCTCGCCCGCTACACCGGCCAGCCCGACATCCCCCTCGGCACCCCGATGTCCGCCCGGCCGCACCCCTCCCTCGACCGGACGGTCGGCCTCTTCCTCAACACCGTCGTCCTGCGCGGCGACCTGTCGGGCGACCCTCCCTTCACCGAGCTGGTACGGCGCACCAGGGAACGGGTGCTGGCCGCCTTCGACCACGCCGGCGTGCCGTTCGAGACCCTGGTCGACGACCTGGCCACCGGCCGGGACCTGTCCCGCAACCCGCTCTTCCAGGTCATGATCGCCTACCAGAGCACCCCGGCCCTGCCGGGCGATTCCCGCGGCCTCCGCCTCGAACGCCTGGACGTCCGCCCCGGCACCGCCATGTTCGACCTGGACCTCATCGTCGAAGAACGCCCCGACGGCGGACTGCTGTGCGTCCTCGACTACGCCACCGACCTGTTCGACGACGACCGCATGGAACGCCTGGCCGCCCACCTGCGCACCCTGCTCGCCGCCGCCGTCGCCGAACCGGCCCTGCCCCTGTCACGCCTGCCGCTCATGGACGCCGGCGAACTCCACCGCACACTGCGCACCTGGAACGACACCAAGGCCGCCCATCCCGGCAGAGGCGTCCACGAACTCGTCGCCGACCAGGCCGCCCGCACCCCGTCCGCGGTGGCGGTCGAAGGCCCGGACGGCTCCACCCTGACCTACGCCGAGCTCGAATCCCGCGCCACCGCCCTGGCGCACCGGCTCCGGCGGCTCGGCGTCGGCCGGGAGACCCGCGTCGGGGTCTGCCTGCCCCGCGACCTCGGCCTGCCGGTGGCGCTGCTCGCCGTCCTCAAGGCCGGAGGCTGCTACGTCCCCCTGGACCCGGGCTACCCGCCCGAGCGCCTGGCCCAGATCCTCACCGACTCCGCCGCCCTCCTGGTGATCACCGTCACCTCCTTCACCGACCGGCTCTCGAGCCACCCTCCGGTGTTCCTCCTCGACGCCCTCCACCCCAAGCACCCTGACCTGCGGGAAGACGGCTCGGCGGCGACCTTCCACCCTGACCAGGCGGCGTACCTCATCTACACCTCCGGCTCCACCGGCCGCCCCAAGGGGGTGGTGGTGCCGCACCGCGGTCTGGTCAGCCTGCTCTGGGACGTACGGATCCGTCCGGGTCTCGCTCCTGGCGCCCGCTACCTGTTCCTGACCTCCGTGTCCTTCGACATCGCCATGATCGAGATCTACGGCCCCCTGGTCACCGGCGGGACCGTCGTGATCGCCTCCACGGCCGACGTCGACCGTCTCCACCACCTCATCCGGCACGGCGACCTGCACACCCTCCAGGCCACGCCTTCGGTGCTGGAGAGCCTGCTGCCCGCCCTCGCCCACGGCAGCGTCCCCCGCGTGGTCAGCACGGGCGAGGCACTGCCCGGCCCACTCGCCGCCCGCCTGCTGAAGGTGACCGGCGAGCTCTGGGACCTGTACGGCCCGACGGAGACCACCGTCTGGTCCACCCGGCTCCAGGTCACCGGCGGCGCCGGCGGCTCCATCGGCACACCGGTGGCCAACACCGCGGCGTACGTGGTGGACAGGGAGCTTCGCCCGGTGCCGGTCGGGGTGCCGGGGGAGTTGCTCCTGGGCGGTGCGGGGGTGACGCGCGGCTACCACGGCCGGGCCGGGCTCACGGCCGAGCGGTTCGTGCCGGATCCGTTCGGCGGTGAAGGCGGCCGGTTGTATCGGACCGGAGACCTGGTCCGGTGGAGCGCGGGCGGGTCGCTGGAGTATCTGGGGCGGCTGGACGATCAGGTGAAGGTTCGCGGGGTGCGGATCGAGCTGGACGAGGTCGCCGCCGTGCTGGGGGAACATCCGCTGGTCGGGCGTGCGGTGGTGGCCGTGCGGGAGGACGCGCCCGGCGGGCGCGGTTTGGTCGCCTACGTGGTGCCGGCGGGGGACGACGCCTCCGACGCGGAGGCCGGTCCTGCTCACGAGCATGCCGCCGGTGTGCTGCGCGCTCACCTCCGGGCGAGGTTGCCGGAGGCGATGATCCCGGCCGCGTTCGTGCTGGTGGACGACTTCCCGGTGCTGCCGAGCGGCAAGCTGAACCGCGCCGCCCTGCCGCCACCCCCGAAGCCGGGCACCGGAGGACCCCGCCTGCACCCGCCTCGGACCCCGGCGGAACGCGCCCTGCACGCCATCTGGACCGAGCTCCTCCAACGCGACGACATCGGCATCGAGGACGACTTCTTCACCCTGGGAGGCCACTCCCTGCTCGCCATGCGGCTCGTGGTCAGGCTCAGGGAGACGGCCGGCGCCGAGGTGTCACTGCGCCAGTGCTTCGAAACCCCGACGATCGCGGGACTGGCCCAGCGCATGACCGCCGGGACCGAGACCCACCGGACCGCCGGACCTGCCGGGGCCGCCAGGACGGATGGAGAGGTGCCGCCCTCACACGCGCAGGCCCGCCTGTGGTTCCTGGACCAGCTCGACCCCGGCAACCCCGCCTACAACGTGGCCTGGGCCGAGCACCTGACCGGGCCCCTGGACCTGGACGCGATGGCCGCCGCGTTCGACGCGCTGGTGGCCCGGCACGAAGCCCTGCGCCTGGTCATCGTGGGTCACGACGGCGAGCCACGGCTGCGGGAGGGCTCGCACCGGGCCCGGCTGTCCGTGCGCGATCTCTCCAGCTCACCGCCGGCCGGGGGCCCGGCCGCGGCTGCGGCGATCGGACGGGAGGAGGCGCGCCGCCGGTTCGAGCTGGGGGAAGGGCCGCTCGTGCGGGCGCTGCTCGTGCGCACGGGGCCGGACGAGCATGACCTGTTCCTCACCCTGCACCATGTGATCGCCGACCGGTGGAGCCTGTCGATCCTGCTGCGCGACCTGATGGAGCTCTACCGGGCCCGGCTCACCGGCACCCCGGCCACGCTGCCCGCACTGGCGGCCGGGTACCGGGACTTCGCCGTCTGGCACCGGGAGCGGGTGTCCGGCCGGGCGGCCGATCTGGCGTACTGGAAGGACGCGCTCGCCGACGCGCCCGCGACGCTGGACCTGCCCGCCGACCGGCACCGGCAGGGGCGGGCGAGCCTGGCGGGGCGGCGGCTGACGTTCACGATCGACGCGGAGACCGTGGCCGCCGTGCGCGCCCGCGCGCTGGAGCTGCAGGTGACGCCGTTCATGGTGCTGCTGGCGGCGTTCCAGGCGGTGCTCGCCCGCTACACCGGGCGGCGTGACATCCCGGTCGGCACGCCGGTGTCCGGCCGGGCGCATCCGGAGGTGGAGGAGATGGCGGGTCTCTTCCTCAACACGCTCGTCCTTCGCGGCGACCTGTCCGGCGAGCCGAGCTTCGCCGAGTTGCTGCACCGTACCCGTGATCGGGTGCTGGACGCGCAGGACCATGCCGAGCTGCCGTTCGAGGTGCTGGTGCAGGAGCTCGCCGAAGAGCGCGACCTGACCAGGAACCCGCTGTTCCAGGTGATGCTCGCCTACCAGAACGTGCCGCCGTCACCGCCGGACGTGGCGGGGATCGGGCTGCGCACGCTGGACATCGACCCGGGCGTCACCCAGGCGGACCTGCACCTGGTGATCGAGGAGGCCGGGGAGCGGCTCGCGGGCGTGCTGCACTACGCGACCGACCTGTTCGAGCACGATCGGATGGAGCGATTCGCCGATCACTTCCGCGCGTTCCTGTCCGCGGCGGTGGCGGACCCCGAGCGGCCGGTGACCGACGTCCCCCTCCTCACCCCCGCCGAGCTGGCCACCATCCTGCATGCGAACGACACGACCACCGCCTCCGCGCACCCGGTCACCGGCCCAGGAGGCATCGCCCCGGCGAGCGAGACGGCCCCCGACGGTCAGGAGTTCGCGACGCTGCCCGCGCTGGTGGCCGAGCAGGCGTTGCGGAGCCCGTCCGCGCCCGCGCTGGGGTTCCAGACCCCGCGGGGGGCCAGCGAGTGGCTCACCTACGGGGAGTTCACCGCCAGGGTGAACCGCCTGGCCAGGCGGCTGCGGGCGCTCGGCGCGGGGCCGGACCAGGTGGTTGGGGTGTGCCTGGAGCGGGGGCCGGAGCTGGTCGTCGCGGTGCACGCGGTGGTCGCCGCCGGCGCGGCCTACCTGCCGCTGGAGCCGGATCACCCGGCCGACCGGCTGGCGGGCATGCTGGCCGACGCGGGCGCACGGCTGGCCGTCTCGACCGGCCGGCACGCGGCGCGGCTCCCGGACGGGGTCACCGCCGTGCTGCTCGACCGCGACGCCGAGGCCGTCGACGCCGAGGAGCCCGCACCGCTCGGCGTCCCGATCCATCCGGACTCGCTCGCGTACGTGATCTTCACCTCGGGCTCCACCGGCAGGCCCAAGGGCGTGGGAGTCTCCCATCGCGCGATCGTCAACAGGCTGCGCTGGATGCAGGACGCCTTCCGGTTGACCACGGACGACCGGGTGCTGCACAAGACGCCCTTCTCCTTCGACGTGTCGGTGTGGGAGCTGTTCTGGCCGTTCATGACGGGCGCCGGCCTGGTCGTGGCACGGCCCGGCGGCCAGGCCGACCCCGCCTACCTGACCCGCCTCATCGACGCCGAGGCGGTCACCACGGTGCACTTCGTGCCGTCCATGCTGGACGCCTTCCTCGCCGAGCCCGGCCCGGGGGAGCGGCCCGGCGGGCTCCGTACCGTGATCTGCTCGGGCGAGGCGCTCGGCGCCGACCTGGCGGAACGGTTCGCGGCCGCGCTGCCCCGCGCGGGGCTGCACAACCTGTACGGTCCGACGGAGGCGGCGGTCGACGTCTCCTGGCACGCGTGCCGGCCCGGCGAAGGCGTGGTCCCGATCGGGCGGCCGGTCGCCAACACCCGGCTGGAGGTCCTCGACGAGCGGCTGAACCGCGTGCCGATCGGAGTGCCGGGCGATCTGTGGATCGGCGGTGTGCAGCTCGCCCGGGGGTACGCGGGCCGGCCGGGGCTGACCGCCGAGCGGTTCGTCCCCGACCCGCACGGCCCGCCCGGCGGGCGGTTGTACAACACCGGTGACCTGGCCCGGTGGCGGCCCGACGGCGAGATCGAGTATCTCGGCCGGTCCGACCACCAGGTCAAGATCCGCGGCATGCGGGTCGAGCTCGGCGAGATCGAGGCGGCCCTGGCCTCCCTGCCGGGCGTGCGCGCCGCCGCCGTACGCGCGGTCCAGGACGGCGCGGGGCTCCGCCTGGCCGGTTACGTGGTCCCGGAGAAGGCGGCCGTGTCCGGCGGTCACGGGGTTGCCGAAGAAGGCGCGCTGTCCGGAGGCCGGGCCGAGGCGGGGGCGACCGAGGGCGTCCCGGGCGGGACCGACTGGGCCGGGCTGCTGCGCGACAGGCTGCCGGACCACATGATCCCCAGAGCGTGGACCCTCCTGGACGCGCTGCCGCTCAACCGCAGCGGCAAGCTGGACCGCAACGCCCTGCCGGACCCCCAGGCGCCGGAGGCGGCGGCGCACGCCGAGCCTGAAGGCGCCGCCGAGCTGGCCGTCGCCGCCGCCTGGCGCGGCGTCCTCGGGATGGACCGCGTCTCGGCGCACGACAACTTCTTCGCCGTCGGCGGCGACTCCATCCGCAGCCTCAAGGTGGTCGCCCGCCTGCGCGAGGCCGGTTACGCCGTGCGGCTCGAGCAGCTCTTCCTCCACCAGACCGTCAGGGAGCTCGCCGGACAGCTCCTGCCCGCCCAAGCAGCCGAACGCCCCGAGGCGGCGCCCGCGGCGTTCGGCCTGCTCAACCCCGAGGATCTGGCACGAATGCTGGAAGGCGAGAAGCGATGACAGTGACGACGGGAGCCGCACGCGATCTGGAGGACGCCTATCCTCTGGCCGCGCTGCAGGCAGGCATGCTCTACCACAGCGCCTACGAGCCGGACGCGACCACCTACCACGACCTGACCACGATGACGCTGCGCGGCCGGTTCGAGCGGGAGGCCTTCGCGGCGGCGCTGGCGGAGGTGACCGCCCGGCATCCGGTGCTGCGCACGTCGATGGACCTGACGGGGTACAGCGAGCCGCTGCAGTTCGTGCACCGTTCGGCGGTGCTGCCGCTGGAGGTGACGGACCTCTCGGCCGACCCGGCGGCTCGCGACCAGGTGGCGCAGTGGGCGGAGGGGGAGAAGCGGCGGCCGTTCGACTGGGGGACGCCGCCGCTGGCCCGCGCGCACGTGCACCTGCTGCCGGGAGACCTGTTCGCCTTCAGCCTGAGCTTCCACCACGCCATCCTGGACGGGTGGAGCGTGGCCGCGCTGGTCACCGAGCTCTTCCGCCGCTACCACGGGCACCTGGCCGGGGAGCCGCTCCCCGTCGAGCCGCCCGGCGCCGCCTTCAGGGAGCTGGTCGCCACCGAGCGGGCCGCCGTCGCATCCGCCGAGGCCCGTGACTTCTGGCACGCCCAGGTGGCCGACGCCCCCGACACCCGCCTGCCACGCCTGCCCGGCCACGCCGGCGGCGAGGGCGTCGAGGTGCTGCGCCTGCCGATGGAGCTGGGACCGGTGGAGGAGGCGGCCAGGCAGCTGAAGGTGCCGCTGCGCACCGTGCTGCTCGCCGCCCACCTGCGCGTCCTGGCCCTGCTCACCGGCGAGAGCGAGGTGATGACCGGCCTGGTCACGCACAGCCGCCCGGAGAGCGAGGCGGGCGAGGAGGTGCTCGGCCTGTTCCTGAACACCGTCCCGCTGCGCGTCGACGTGGCCGCCCCGACCTGGGCGGACCTGGTGCGGCGGGTGTTCGACGCCGAGGTGGCGCTGCTGCCGCACCGGCAGTATCCGCTGTTCGAGATCCAGCGGGCCGCCGGCCGCTCGCCGCTGCTCGACGTGCTGTTCGACTTCCGCGACTTCCACGTCTACCGGGGCATGCCCGGCATCGACATCGTGGAGCAGGACTTCTTCGAGCAGACGGACCTGCCGTTCGCCGCCGGGTTCACCCGCTCTCGCGAGCACGGCGGCTTCGACCTGACCATCACCTACGACCGCGGCCAGTTCGGCGCTGAGCAGATCGCCCGCGCCGGTGAGCTGTACGCGACGGCGCTGCGGCTGGCCGCCGACACCGGCGCCGACCCCCGGGACACCGCCCCCTACCTGACCGGTGACACCGCGGCCATCGAGGGCTGGAACGCCACCGCCCGCCCGTATCCGGCCGCCACCCTGCACGAGCTGATCGCCGAGCAGGCCGGGCGCACCCCGACCGCGCCCGCCGTCTGCTACGACGGCACCTGGCTCAGCTACCGAGAGCTGGCGGCACGCGCCCGGGCGGTCACCGCCCGGCTGCTGGCCGCGGGCACCGCCCCCGGCGACGTCGTCGGCGTCTGCCTGGAACGCGGCCCCGACCTGCTGCCCGCCCTGCTCGGCGTGCTCGGCGCCGGCGCCGCCTACCTGCCGCTGGAGCCCGAACTGCCGCCGGAGCGGCTCGCGTACATGATCGAGGAGGCGCGGGCGCGCGTCGTCCTCACCGGCGCGGCCGGGGCGGCGGTGCTGCCGGACGGCGTCGCGCTGACCGTCGTGCTCCCCATCGTGCTGCCTGCTGGGGGCCCCGCGCCGCAGGCCGCCGCGGCGCCGCGCGTCCATCCGGACTCGCTCGCGTACGTGATCTTCACGTCGGGCTCCACCGGGCGGCCCAAGGGCGTCGGCGTCTCCCACCGGGCGATCGTCAACCGGCTGCGGTGGATGCAGGACACCTTCCGGCTGACCAGCGGCGAGCGCGTCATGCACAAGACGCCGCTGTCGTTCGACGTGTCGGTGTGGGAGCTGTTCTGGCCGCTGATGACCGGGGCCGGGCTGGTCGTCGCCGAGCCCGGCGCGCACCGCGACGGCGCCCGCCTGGCCGCCCTGGCCACCGCGCAGCGCGTCAGCACCATGCACTTCGTGCCGTCCATGCTGGAGCTCTTCCTCGACGAGCCCGCCCTGCCGGCGACGACCCGCGTCCTGTGCTCCGGCGAGGCGCTCAGCGCCGAACTCGCCGCCCGCTTCCACGAGCGGCTCCCCGGCACCGAGCTGCACAACCTGTACGGGCCGACCGAGGCGGCGGTCGACGTCACCTGGCACGCGTGCGCGGCCGGCGAGAGCCTCGTGCCGATCGGCGCGCCGGTCGCCAACACCCGCCTGGAGATCCTCGACGCCGACGGCCGCCGGGTCCCCGTCGGCACACCCGGCGAGCTGTGCCTCGGCGGCGTCCAGCTCGCCCGCGGCTACGTCAACCGGCCCGCGCTCACCGCCGACCGGTTCGTCCCCGACCCGTACGGCCCGCCCGGCGCTCGCCTCTACCGCACCGGCGACGTGGCCCGCTGGCTGCCCGGCGGCGAGGTGCAGTACCTGGGCCGGACCGACTTCCAGGTGAAGATCCGCGGCCAGCGGGTGGAGCTCGGCGAGATCGAGGCGCTGCTCGCCGCCCACCCCGCCGTCCGCGCGGCCGTCGTCGTCCTGCGCGGCGAACGCCTGGTCGGCTACGTCGTCCCCGACGGCGAGGACCTGCCCGATCTGGCTCCGGCGCTGCGCAGGCAGCTGCCCGACCCCATGGTCCCGGCCACCTGGGTACGGCTCGACGCGCTGCCCGTGACCGCCAACGGCAAGCTCGACCGCGCCGCGCTCCCCGACCCGGGCGACGCCGGCCGCGCCCCCTACCTGCCGCCCCGCGACCCGTTCGAGGCCAAGCTGGCCACCCTGTGGGAGGAGACGCTCGGCGTCGACGCCGTCAGCGTCCACGACGACTTCTTCGCCCTCGGCGGCCACTCCCTGCTCGCGCTGCGCCTGACCATGCGGCTGCGCAAGGAGCTGGGCCGCGACGTGCCGCTGTCCACCGTGCTCACCGCGCCGACAGTCGCCCGGCTCGCCGTCGAGCTGCGCCGCCCGCAGGACAACGACGGCGCCCCCCAGCGCATCGTGCCCCTGCGTCCCGCCGGTGAGCGCACCCCGATCTTCCTGTTCCACGCGCTCGGCGGCCAGGTCTTCCGCTACCTGCCGCTGACCCGCCACCTCGGCGCCGACCAGCCGGTCTACGCCGTGCAGGCGGCGGGCCTGGCCCCCGGCGAGCGGCCGCACGCGACCCTGGCCGAGATGGTCGACGACTACACCGCCCACCTGCTGCGCGTCCGCCCGCACGGCCCGTACGTGCTCGGCGGCTACTGCATCGGCGGCAACATCGCCCTGGAGACCGCCCGGCGGCTGCGCGCGATGGGCGAGCAGGTGCCGCTCGTCGTCCTGTTCTACTCCGACGCCGCCGAGCCGGTGCTGCGCGCCTCGCTGGAGGACGACGCGGTCCTGCTCATGCACGCGCTGGCCGGCGGCCAGGTGCAGGTGAACCTGGACGACCTGCACCAGATGGACCCCGACGAGCGGCTGCTCGCCGTGATCGACGCCGCCGCCCGCGCCGACAAGCTGCAGCCCGACACCGCCGACCTGCGTCAGGCCCGCCGCTTCGTCGAGGTCTTCCGCGCCAACGCGCACGCCGTCGGCCACTACCAGCACGCGCCGTACGACGGCGACGTCCTGCTGTTCTCCCCCACCGCCGAAGGCGTCGAACCCGACGACATGGGCTGGCGCGACGTCGTCACCGGACGGCTGCGCATCTCGCCCATCCACGGCGAACGTTTCACCGTCATGTACGAACCGAGGGTCGCCCTGGCGGCCGCCGAGTTGAGGAGCAGCGTCGACCATGGCCTCACCCCCCACGACTGAACCCGCCGGCCTCTGGAGGAACCGCGACTTCCTCAAACTGTGGTCCGGCGAGAGCCTGTCCCTGGTCGGCTCCCAGGTCACCGTGCTGGCCATGCCGATCGTGGCCTACCTGTGGCTGAACGCCTCCGTCGCCGAGATGGGCGTGCTCGGCGCGCTGGCCAGGCTGCCCATGGTGCTGTTCTTCGTCGTGGGCGTCTGGGTGGACCGGATGCGCCGCCGCCCGGTCCTCATCTGGAGCGACGTCTTCCGCGCGTTCATGCTCGCCACCGTGCCGGTGCTGTTCGTGATGGACATGCTGACGCTGTGGTGGCTGTACGTGGTCGTGTTCGCGATGGGCGTGGCCGGGGTGCTGTTCGAGATCGCCTACCGCTCCTACCTGCCGATCCTGGTGCCGCCGGAGCAGCTCGGCGACGGCAACAGCAAGCTGCAGCTCAGCGACTCGGTCTCCAAGGCGGTCGGCCCCAGCCTGGCCGGCGTGCTCATCGCCACCCGCTCGGCGCCGCTGGTCATCCTGGTGGACGCGGTCAGCTACGTGCTGTCGGCGCTGTGCCTGATCTCCATCCGCAAGCGGGAGGACCCGCCGCCGCCCGACGACGGCGGCACCATGATCGCGGCCATCCGGCAGGGGTTCGGCTTCGTCATGTCGCAGCCGATCATCCGCCCGCTGGCCATCGCCAGCGCCGTGTACTCCTTCTTCGACATCGGCATCCTGCAGACCCTCTACATCCCGTACGTGATCGACGGCGCCGGCGTGCCGGCCGGCTGGGTCGGGGCCGTGCTGGCCGTCGGCGGCGTCGGCGCGATCGCGGGCGCGTGGCTGTCGGTGCGGCTGATGAAGCGGGCGGGGCCGGGCCCCACCATGTTCTGGTCGACGGTCATCGGCAACAGCGCGCTCATCCTGGTGCCGCTCGCGGGTGGCCCGCTGTGGCTGGCGATCGGCGTCCTGGCCGTGTCCCAGCTGCTCGTCGGCCTGTGCACGCAGATCTTCGTGGTCAACAACATCACGGTGCTGCAGTCGGCGACGCCGCGTGAGCTCGTCGGCCGGGTGATCGCCACCATCTGGGCGATGGGGCTGGTGCCCGCGCCGCTGGGCGCCCTGGTCGCCGGGCTGCTCGGCCAGGCGGTGGGGATGTGGCCGGTGGTCCTGGTCGCGGCGGTGATCGGCGCGGTGGTGCCGATGATCGTGCTCGCGATGTCGCCGATCCCGAAGCTGCGCGAAATGCCTCAGGCGCCGGTCACGAGCTGAGCTCGGCCAGCCAGCCCAGCTGCTCGGCGCGGTCGTCCACGGTGGGCGCGTTGAGCCCGACGATCAGCCTGGTCGCGCCCGCCTTGCGGTAGGCGGCGAGCCGCTCGCGGACCCGCTCGGGGGTGCCGCACAGGGACAGGGCGTCGACCAGGTCGTCGGGCAGCTCCTCCACGGCCTCACCCAGGTCGCCGTCGAAATAGGCGTCCTGTACGCGGGTCGCGGCCGGGCCGAAGCCGAGCCGATGGGCCAGCCGGTTGTAGAAGTTCACCCCCCGGCTGCCCATGCCGCCCAGATAGAGGGCCAGCATCGGCCGGATGAGGTCGCGGGCGTAGTCGGCGTCGTCGTCCACCATGGCCATCACCATGGGCGACACCTCCACCCGCGCCACGTCCCGCCCGGCTCGGGCGGCTCCGGCCCGCAGGTGCTCCATCGTGTCGGCCAGGTGCTCGGGCGGGAAGTGGATGGGCAGCCATCCGTCGGCGATCTCCCCGGCCAGCTCGACCGCCTTCGGCCCCATGGCCGCCAGGTGGACGGGCAGGGGCTTGCGCACCGGTGAGACCGTCATGCTCAGCGCCTTGCCGCGGCTGCCGGGCAGCGGCAGCACGATCTCGGGCCCGTCGTGCTCGACCGGCCGCCCGTCCAGCGCGGTCCGCACCACGCTCACGTAGTCGCGCAGATGGGCCAGCGGCCGCTCGTAGCGGTGCCCGTGCCAGCCCTCGGCCACCTGCGGCCCGGACGTGCCGAGCCCGAGCAGGAACCGGCCGCCCGACACCCGGTCGACGGTGGCGGCGGCCATCGCCGCGGAGATCGCGGTCCGGCCCGTCACCTGCAGCACCCCCGTGCCCAGGCCGATGCGCTCGGTGCCGGCCGCCAGCCACGCCATCGTCGTGACCGGATCCACCCCGTAACCCTCCGAGGCCCACACCGAGTCGTAGCCCAGCCGTTCGGCCTCACGCACGAGCTTCAACTGGGCCTCATGGGTGGCCGCCACCGGCCCCAGGGTGCCAATGCTGAATCCGAGCCGCACAGCCGCCTCCTCAACGCCGGGATCTTGCCACTTTCCCGCAGAATGTCCACCAAATCCAGGGGTTCGCGCGTCAGGAGCCGACGGTGTAGGTGGACTGGACGACGCCGGCGCCGAACACCTGGGTGAACCGGTGGGTGAGCGAGATGTCGCCGTCGAGCGGGCCGAACAGCGGCAGGCCGGTGCCCAGCAGGACGGGGACCGTGGTGATGGTGAGGTCGTGGATCAGCCCCGCCCGCAGGAACGACCGGATCACCTGGCCGCCGTCGGCGTAGACGCGCTTGACGCCGTGCCCGGCCAGCCCTTCGACGAGCCGGTCGAGGTCGCGGTAGACAGTGACGCGCGGGTCCGCGCCGGGCTCCAGGCGCGTGCTGAGCACGGCCACCCGCATGCCTTCGTACGGCCAGGTGTCGAAGGTCAGGCCGGCCTCGTAGGTGCCCCGGCCCATCACGATGGCGTCGATGCCGCTGATGAACTCCTGGTAGCCGAGGTCGTCGCCGGCGGCCTCGCCCCGGCTGGTGAGCCATTCGAGGTCGCCGTCGAGCCGGGCGATGAAGCCGTCGAGGCTGGTGCCGATGAACACCGAGGCGGTGAACGGTGCCGTAACCGTCATGGTCGTCTCACTTCCCGGCGCCGGCCCGGTAGGGGCGCAGCGTCTGGTCGAGGTCATGGCGCAGGGTGGCGGCGAGGGTGTCCTCACCGGTCAGCGCCCACAGGATGAGCACGCCGTTGTAGGTGGTCTGAACGGCGCGGGCCAGCGCCGCGACGCCGGTGGCCGGGGTCAGCTCGCCCGCCGCGACCGCGTCGCCGAGCAGGGCGGCGATCTCCTCGCGGGTGCGCAGGGCGTGGGCGGCCGCGTGCGCCCGGAACTCCGGATCGGTCACGTCCAGCCGCAGGAAGCCGAGGCTGCCGGCGAGCTGTTCGGGCGTGGACGCGCCGGCCGACAGACCGGCGAGCGCGGCGTGCAGTGCCGCGAGGGGCGAGGGATGCTCCTGCCGGGCCCGTGCGAACGGGACGTGCACGGTCTGCTCGGCGTGCGCGGCGAGCGCGAGCAGCAGCCCCCGTTTGGAGCCGAACCGCTGCACCAGCGTGGCGGGCGCCAGCCCCGCCTCCTGGGCGACCGCGGCCAGCGTGAGACCCTGCGGTCCGTGCCGCCCGATCGCCCGCGCGGCGGCCCCCAGGATCGCCTCGTCGCTGGTGGTGCGCGGTCTGGCCACGCTGGAACCCCCATTCGTGAACGGACGTTCGCTAACGTACCCGGAGGTCGACCCGTTTGTAAATGACCGTACATTTATCAATCACCCTAAGGTGATCTACTTTGTAAAGGCGTGCCCTTCTCAGTGCACGAAGAAGCCGCCGTCCACGAACAGCATCTGCCCGGTGACGAACGCGCTGGCCTCGCTCGCCAGGAAGACGGCGGCTCCGGCGAAGTCCTCCGGCACCCCGTTGCGGCCGACCATGTGGCGGGCGGCGAGTTGCTCGACGCGGCCGGGCACGGCCTGGGCGGGCTCGGTGAGCGGGGTGAGCACGAAGCCGGGGATGATCGTGTTGACGCACACGCCGCGCGGCGACCAGGCCTCGGCCTGTGAGCGGGTCAGCCCGCCGAGGGCGGCCTTGGCGGCGCCGTACACGCCGCTGTCGCCGAAGGCGCTCACGGTCTGCTGGGAGCCGATGTTGATGATGCGGCCCCAGCCGCGTTCGGCCATGCGCGGGCCGAAGTGCTGGCCGAGCAGGTAGGGGGCGGTGAGGTTGACCGCGATGGTCTGCTCGTAGTCGTCGGTGGTGAGCTCCGCCATGGGCTTGCGGATGTTGTTGGCGGCGTCGTTGACCAGGATGTCGATCCGGCCGGCCGTCTCGCAGACCCGCTGGACCGCCTGCCGGTCGCCCAGGTCGGCGCTGATGCTGGAGGCTCGCACGCCGTGCCGCCCGAGCCCGTCGACGGCCCGGTCGAGCTCGGCCTTCCTGCGTGCCACGATCACCACTTCGGCGCCGGCCCGCCCGAGGGCCTCGGCGATGCGGTGACCGATGCCGGAGCTGCCGCCCGTCACGAGGGCGCGGCGGCCGGCGAGGGAGAACAGCTCGCGAAGATAGTCAGCCACGACCGGTCAAGGTAGCACGGGACCGCGCTCGACCCTTGCTCGGGGAGCGCGCGGACGAGTAGAGTGAACAACTTATCGCTAGGCGACAGTCTCGACAGTCCTCCCGTTAGGAGTATACCAGCGAATGGCTAATCGTCAAGATGCTCTTGCTGAAGCCCTTGACACCGAGCAGCGTGTCGTCTCAGCGCTGTACGACCGGCTCGACCAGGCCAGGACGCGCGCGCAGGCGACGCTGCGCCAGGTCCACGGCCAGGGCGACGCGATCGGCACCCGCCAGGCGATGGTGGAGCGCGAGGTGATGGCGTCGGAGCAGGCCAGGCGGCTGGCGCAGCTGCACGCCGTCGAACGCGGGCTGTGCTTCGGCAGGATCGACGACAGCTCGGGCCGGACGATCTACGTTGGCCGGATCGGGCTGCGTGACGACGAGCACGAGTCGGTGCTGATCGACTGGCGCGCGCCGGCCGCCCGCGCCTTCTACGTCGCCACGGCCACCGACCCCGGCGCGGTGCTGCGCCGCCGTCACCTGCACACCAGGGACCGCCGGGTGGTGGGGCTGGACGACGAGGTGTTCGACCTGACGGGGATGAGCGACGGCGACCGCCGCACCCTGGTGGGCGAGGCGGCGCTGCTGGCGGCGCTGCGCCGGGGCAGGACGGGCCGGATGGGCGACGTCGTGGCCACCATTCAGACCGAGCAGGACCGGGTGATCCGCGCCTCGATGCAGGGAGCCCTGGTGGTGCAGGGCGGCCCCGGCACCGGCAAGACGGTGGCGGCCCTGCACCGCGCCGCCTACCTGCTCTACACCCACCGCGCCACCCTGGAACGCCGCGGCGTGCTGGTGGTGGGCCCGAACGCGATGTTCCTGCGCTACATCAGCCAGGTGCTGCCCGCGCTCGGGGAGACGCAGGTGGTGATGGCGACGCTCGGCGAGCTGTTCCCGGGGGTGCGCGCCACCGCCGACGACGAGCCGCGCGTCGCGGTGGTCAAGGGTGACGCCCGGATGGCCGGCGTGGTGGCCGCGGCGGTGCGGGAGCGGCAGCGGGTGCCCGAGGGCGACCTGGAGGTGGTGACCGACGGGCTCACGCTGCGGGTGCCGTACGAGGTGTGCGCGAGGTTGCGGGCGCGCGCGCAGGCGGTGCGCCTGCCGCACAACATGGCGCGCAAGCTGTACGTCCTGGAGATGCTCAAGGAGCTGGCCCTGGCCGAGGCGCGGGCGCTGGAGGCCTCGCTGCGGCTGGACGAGATGGAGCTGGAGGACCCGGAGCTGGCCGGGCCGCTGGATCTGGAGGGTGAGCTGGACGAGGTCGACCTGCGGCTGAACGGCCGGCGGTTGTGGGCGGAGCCGGAGGTGCGCCGGGCGCTCGACGAGCTGTGGCCGGAGCTGACGCCGCAGGGGCTGGTCTCGTGGCTGCTGGCCTCGCCGGAGACGCTGCGCGCGGTGTCACCGCCGGGGCTGGACTGGCGGGCGCTGGTGCGACCGGCGGGCGCCGCGTGGACCGTGGACGACGTGCCGCTGCTGGACGAGGCCGCCGAGCTGCTGGGGGAGGACGACTCGGCCGAGCGGGAGGCGGGCAGGCGGCGGCAGGAGGACTGGCAGGAGCAGGAGCTGTACGCCGCGGAGGTGCTGCGGTCGACGGGTCTGGCGGAGGAGGGCATCTTCCAGCGGGCGGACGTGCTGGCCGAGCGGCACGCCGGCGACGGTGACGACCTGAGCACCGCGGACCGGGCCGCGCGCGACCGGACGTGGGCGTACGGGCACGTGATCGTCGACGAGGCGCAGGAGCTGTCGGCGATGGCCTGGCGGCTGGTCATGCGCCGGGTGCCGGCCAAGTCGCTGACGGTGGTGGGCGACATCGCGCAGACGGGCTCGGCGGCGGGCGCCCGATCGTGGGGCGAGGTGCTCGATCCCTACCTGGAGGGCCGCTGGCGCCAGGAGCGGCTGGAGGTGAACTACCGGACCCCGGCCGAGATCATGCGCGTGGCGGCGGACGTCCTGCGGGCGATCGATCCGGGGCTGCGGCCGCCGGAGTCGGTGCGGGAGGGGGAGGCCGCGCCGCGCGCGGTCCGTTCGGACGTGGCGGGGCTGCCCGGCATCGTGGCGCGGGAGCTGGCGGCGATCGGCGAGGGCCGGGTCGGCGTGGTGACCTCCGACGTCCGGTACGGGCAGGTCGCGGCGCTGTTCCCGGACGGCGACCTGGACGCGCGGGTGGTGGCGCTGACGGTGACGCAGGCCAAGGGACTGGAGTTCGACGGGGTCGTGGTGGTGGATCCGGCGGGGATCGTCGCGCAGTCGCCGATGGGGACGCGGGATCTGTACGTGGCGATCACCCGGGCGACCCGGCGGCTGACGGTGGTCCACGAGGGCGATCTGCCCGCGCCGCTCGTCCGCCTTGAATCTACTTTGTAAAGGCGGTCACTCCGCGTACAGATCCCTGGCGACCTCGCGCAGCCGGTCGGTGACCTTGTTCAGGCAGCGGAGCATCTCGGTGTCGAGATAGGCCATGACCGCCTGATACTGCTGCAGGCCGGCGTCGTTGATCTGATCGATGAGCTTCGTGCCGGCCTCGGTGAGCTCGACCCGGCGCACCCGGCGGTCCTGAGGGTCCTCATGCCGGCTGACGAGGCCGTGGGCGACCAGCCGGTCCACGATGCCGGTCACGGTGCCGAGCGCGACGCCGAGATGGTGGGACAGGTCCTGGCCGGTGGCCGAGCCGTTGACCGACACCAGCAAGACGACCTTGAGCTGGCGCATCGTCAGGTTGGAGGCGAACAGGGGGGACTGGTGCTGGGCGAAGGCCCGGACGAGGCCACGCTGGTTGTCGATGATCCGCCGGATCAGCTCTTCACGTTCGTCGTTCACTTGCACCTCTTCGCTTTCCTGAGAAGGTTATCAGGAAAGTCACTTCTACCTAATAATTCGTTCAAGGCTAAGTGTTAGTCTCTGGGGCACATATCTTGAAGGGACGCCGATGACCGCACTCGCCCGGTTAAGCCTCGCTAATCGCAGCCTTGTGATCTTGCTCTCGCTCGTGCTCACCGCCTTCGGCGCGTTCACGATCCCGCAGCTCAAGCAGCAGTTGCTGCCTTCCCTGTCCTTCCCGGGCGCATTTGTGGTGGCGTCGTTCCCCGGCGCCTCGCCGGACATCGTGGAAGAGCAGGTCACCAAGCCGATCGAGGACTCTTTCCAGGGCCTGGACGGCATGGAGACGATGACGTCGACCTCGAAGGAGGGCCTGGCACAGATCCAGGTGGCCTTCGCTTTCGGCACCGACATCGAGGCGTCGCTGAACAAGATGCAGCAGGCGGTGTCCCGGATCCAGGGTCAGTTGCCGGCCAACGTCGAGCCGCAGGTGGTCGCGGGTAACACCGACGACATCCCGGTGCTGGTGCTGGCCGTGGGCGACGGCGGCGATCCGCGCGCCATGGCCGACGAGTTGCGCACGATCATGGTGCCTGAGCTGCAGGCCATCGAGGGGGTGCGGGAGGTCCAGGTCACCGGCACCCGCGACGAGGTCGTGACGATCACCCCCGACGTGAAGAAGATGGCGCGGGCCGGGGTGTCGCCGGCACAGATCCCCGAGGTGCTGAAGGCCAACGGCACGCCCATCCCGGCCGGCGCGCTGGTCGACGACGGCAAGTCCCTGACGGTGCAGGTGGGCGCCCGGGTCGACTCGCTCACCGACCTGCGCGACCTCTACCTGACACCCGCCCAGCCCCAGCCGCAGGCCCAGCCTCAACAGCAGCCGCAGCAGGCCCGCCCCGGCCAGCCGCAGGCGCAGGCGCAGCCGGTGGTCAAGCCCAAGCCGCTCAAGCCGGTCAAACTGGGCGACGTGGCCACGGTGGAGCGTGGCCTGGCCGAGGCCAGCACGATCACCCGCACCGACGGCAAGACGAGCCTCGGCGTGTCGGTGACGATGGCGCCCGACGGCAACGCGGTGGCGATCTCGCACGAGGTCACCGAGAAGCTGCCGGAGCTCGGCCGGGCGCTCGGCGACAGCTCCGACAAGGCGGTGGAGGTCGTCTTCGACCAGGCCCCGTACGTGGAGGAGTCGATCGAGAGTCTCACCACCGAAGGACTGCTCGGCCTGGCCTTCGCGGTGCTGGTCATCCTGGTGTTCCTGCTGTCGGTGCGCTCCACGCTGGTGACCGCGGTGTCCATCCCGCTGTCGGTGGTGATCGCGCTGATCGTGCTGTGGGTGGGCGACCACTCGCTCAACATGCTGACGCTCGGCGCGCTCACGATCGCGGTCGGGCGGGTGGTGGACGACTCCATCGTGGTGCTGGAGAACATCAAACGCCATCTCAGCTACGGCGAGGCCAAGCAGTCCGCCATCCTGGCCGGTGTGCGCGAGGTGTCGGGCGCGGTGACGGCGTCCACGCTGACCACGGTCGCGGTGTTCGCGCCGATCGCCATCGTGGGCGGCATGGTGGGCGAGCTGTTCAGCCCGTTCGCGATCACCGTCGCGGTCGCGCTGATCGCCTCGCTGGTGGTGTCGCTGACCGTGGTGCCGGTGATGGCGTACTGGTTCCTCAAGGCGCCCGACCTGACCCCGGAGCAGGCCCGCGCCCAGCGTGAGGCCGCCGAGGCCAAGGAACTGCGCAGCCCCCTGCAGCGCGCCTACCTGCCGGTGCTGCGCTTCGCCACCCGGTTCAAGCTGGTGACGGTGCTGATCGGCGTGGCGGTGATGGTCGGCACACTCGTGCTGGCGGGCGGCCTGCGGACCAACTTCCTGGACTCCTCCGGGCAGAACACGATCTCGCTCAGCCAGCGGATGCCCGTCGGCAGCGACCTGGAGACCACCGACAAGGCCGCCGCCAAGGTCGAGGACGCCCTGGCGGAGCTGGACGCGGTGGAGTCCTACCAGGTGAACGTGGGCGGCGGCGACGCCATGATGGGCGGCAGCGGCGGCGGCGCCGACCGGGCGTCCTACTCCGTGACGATCAAGGAGGGCGCCGAGACGCCCCAGGTGGAGCAGGAGCTCCGCGACAAGCTCGCCACCCTGTCCGGGATCGGCGAGGTCACCGTCGGAGCCGCCGGCGGCGGCGGGTTCTCCAGCGACACGGTGGACGTGATCGTGCGGGCGCCCGACGCCGACGCGCTGCGCGCTGCCGCCGACGCGGTCACCGGGGCGATGGGCCAGGTGACCGGGCTGCGGGACGTGGCGTCCAACCTGGAGAACAGCGCCCCGCGCATCGAGGTCCGCGTCGACCGGGAGGAAGCCGCCGAGCGCGGGCTGTCGGAGGCGCGGATCGGCCAGGCGGTGGCGCAGGCGTTCCGCGGCGCGCCGCTGGGCGAGCTCACCCTGGACGGCCGGGCCAGTGACCTGGTGCTGCGCGGCGACGACGCGCCGGAGAACGTCAAGGCGGTCGAGGACCTGGAGCTGGCGACCGCCGCGGGCATGGTGAAGCTGTCCACGGTCGCCGACGTCGAGGAGGTCGCCGGTCCCACCCAGATCACCAGGATCGACGGCGAACGCTCCGCGACGGTGTCGGCCAAGGCGTCCGCCGCCGACCTGGGCAGCGTGACCCAGGCCCTGACCACCAAGCTGGACGGGCTGGGCCTGGCCGCGGGCTCGTCGTACGAGATCGGTGGCGCGTCCGCCGACCAGGAGGACGCCTTCGCGGACCTTGGCATGGCGATGCTGGCCGCCATCGCGATCGTGTTCATGATCATGGTGGCGACGTTCCGGAGCTTCGTGCAGCCGCTCATCCTGCTGGTGTCGATCCCGTTCGCGGCGACCGGCGCGGTGGGCCTGCTGGTGGCGACGGACACGGCGATGGGCGTCCCCGCGCTGATCGGCATGCTCATGCTGATCGGCATCGTGGTGACGAACGCGATCGTGCTGATCGACCTGATCAACCAGTATCGGGACCAGGGGATGGGGATCGTGGAGGCGGTGATCGAAGGCGGCCGCCGCAGGCTGCGGCCGATCCTGATGACCGCCATCGCGACCATCTTCGCCCTGACGCCGATGGCGCTCGGCGTGACCGGCTCGGGCGGGTTCATCTCCCAGCCGCTGGCGATCGTGGTGATCGGCGGCCTGGTCACCTCGACGCTGCTGACGCTCGTTCTGGTGCCGACGCTCTACACGATGGTCGAGCGGGGCAAGGAGCGGCTGCGCCGCACCCCCGCCCCGGCCAAGACCGAGAGCAAGGTGCTGACGCCGACGTCGTGAGCCCCTGAAGGAGGGTTGTCCGCCCGTGCGACCTGCGTGTCGTACGGGCGGACGCGTGTGAATACACTTGTCCGACGTGACTTCGAAGCCGCGTATCCCCGATGTTCTGGCCGCCCGCTACGCCTCACCGGACCTGGCCCGCCTGTGGTCGCCCGAGTACAAGGTGGTCGCGGAGCGGCGGCTGTGGCTGGCGGTCCTGCGTGCCCAGGCCGAGCTCGGCGTGGCGGTCCCCGAGCAGGCGATCGGCGACTACGACAAGGTCGTCGACCAGGTCGACCTGGCCTCGATCGCCGCGCGGGAGCGGGTGACGCGCCACGACGTGAAGGCGCGCATCGAGGAGTTCAACGCGCTGGCCGGGCACGAGCAGGTGCACAAGGGCATGACCTCCCGCGACCTGACGGAGAACGTCGAGCAGCTGCAGGTGCGTGACAGCCTGCTGCTGGCCCGCGACCGTGTGGTCGCCCTGCTGGCCCGCCTCGCCGCGCTGGCCACCTCGCACGAGGCCACCGTGATGGCCGGCCGCTCGCACAACGTGGCGGCGCAGGCCACCACCCTTGGCAAGCGGTTCGCCTCTGCCGCCGACGAGCTGCTCGTCGCCTACCGCAGGCTGGACGAGCTCATCGCCCGCTACCCGCTGCGCGGCGTCAAGGGCCCCGTCGGCACCGCGCAGGACATGCTCGACCTGCTGGGCGGCGACCCGGCCAAGCTCGCCGAGCTGGAGGACCGGGTGGCCGGCCACCTCGGCTTCACCCACCGATTCACCAGCGTCGGCCAGGTCTACCCCCGCTCGCTGGACTTCGAGGTGGTGACCGCCCTGGTCCAGCTCGCCGCCGCGCCCTCCTCGCTGGCCAGGACGATCCGCCTGATGGCCGGGCACGAGCTGGTCACCGAAGGGTTCAAGGAGGGGCAGGTCGGCTCCTCGGCGATGCCCCACAAGATGAACACCCGCTCCTGCGAACGCGTCAACGGCCTGACCGTGGTGCTGCGCGGCTACGCCTCCATGGTCGGGGAGCTGGCCGGCGACCAGTGGAACGAGGGCGACGTGTCGTGCTCGGTGGTGCGCCGGGTGGCGCTGCCGGACGCGTTCTTCGCCTTCGACGGGCTGGTGGAGACGATGCTGACGGTCCTGGACGAGTTCGGCGCGTTCCCGGCGGTCATCTCCGCCGAGCTCGACCGCTACCTGCCCTTCCTGGCCACGACCAAGATGCTGATGGCGGCCGTCCGCTCCGGGATGGGCCGCGAGCAGGCCCACGAGCTGATCAAGGAGCACGCGGTGGGCTCGGCGCTGGCGATGCGCTCGCGCGGCGCCGCCAACGAGTTGCTCGACCGGCTGGCCGCCGACGACCGGTTCCCCCTGGACCGGGCGGCGCTGGACGCGCTGCTGGCCGACCGGGTGTCGTTCACCGGCGCGGCGGGCGGCCAGGTGGCGGCGGTGGCCGAGCAGGTGGCCCAGGTCGTGGCCGCCCACCCCGGCGCGGCGGCCTATCGGCCGGGCGCGATCCTGTGACCGGCGGCTGGTTCGCGTCGGGTGCGGAGGCCCGGGAGGGGCGTTGATACGCGAGTTCACCAGCCTGGCGGAGCTGCGGGCCGCCTGCGATGACGACCTGCTGGTGTGGGCGGCGCAGGACTTGATCGGCCGCCGGTCGCGGGCGTGGGCGCTCGGCGACGCCGTGGTGGCCGCCGCCCCGGACATCTCCCGCCACGACCGGATCGCCGTCTGGGGCGGTCCGGACTGCGCGGTGGAGCTGGTACGTCACGCGCTCACAGAGCTGGGGCCCACCTACCGCCCGTTCGGGGAGCGGGAGCTGATGACGCGGGTCATGGCGGAGCTGACCGAGCTGAAGGTCTCGGGTGAGTTCTCCTGGATGAGTCTCACCGTCCCCCCGCCACCGGCCACCGTCTCCTCGCCACCGGCCACCGCCCATTCGGGACCCGCGACAGCGGAAGCCGCCGTCGCCCGCTCGGAGCCTGGTACGGCAGCTGCCGGCTCTGCCCGCCTGGCCGGTCCTGCCCGCCTGACACCCGCCGGCCCCGCCGGGGGCAGGCAGGCGACGCACGCCGGTCCGGACGTCGGCGCGGCCGGGGCGGTGGACCCCGGTGCCGGGGAGGTCGGTGCTGAGGAGGGCAGCGCCGGGGAGGTCGGCTGGCTGGACGAAGAGGACGAGGTCGCGGCGTTGCTCGCCCGGCACGCACCCGGGTCGTACGCGGTCCCGGGTGTAGTGGGAGTGCGGCGCTGGGCCGGGGTGCGCATCGGCGGGAGGCCGGCCGCGGTCGCGGCCGATGCCTGGTCGGCGCCGTCGGTGGGGCTGCTGGCGGGGGTGGCCACGGCGGCGCGGTGGCGGGGACAGGGGCTGGCCGAGCGGGTGTGCCGGTGGGTGTCGCGGGAACTGGTGGCCGAGCACGGGCGGGCGGCCTTGATGGTCGACGACGGCAACGCCACGGCCATCGCCCTTTACGAACGCCTCGGCTACCGCCGCCGCCTCGTGCTGTCTGCGGTCATGAACTGATCGCGGGTACGCCTCGGATTGGGGGACAAGCCCTGTACCGCGAGCTTCCAGAAGCCGGTGGCCCGGCTGCTCTCCCTGACGTGCCACCGTCCAGCCCCGTGGCATCTCGCCGCTGACCTGGTCGCGCTTAATTCGGATGAGCTTGTGCAGGGTGGTCAGGCACAGTGGACGGGTGATGACCGATTTTGTACCTGGTATCGAACTGTCCCGCGCCTTTTACGCCGAGGCGGTGGCGCCGCTGCTGGCCGGAGTGCCGCACAGCGCCGCGTTGATCGGGCCGGGCTCCGAAGTGCTGTCCTTCGACACGAGCCGGTCCGCCGATCATGACTGGGGGCCGCGGGTGCTCGTCTTCGTTCCCGGTGGGCTGGTGACCGCTGCCGAGGCCGAGGTCGCCGCCGGGCTGCCCGCGCGTTTCCGCGGCTTCGCGACCGTGTTCGACTATCACGGGGAGGTGCGGCCCGGTGTCGTGGTCGCCGAGCTGGGGGAGTGGCTGGAGGGGCAGCTCGGATTCGACCCGCGGCGGGGCATGTCGCTGCTGGACTGGCTGTCGGTGCCGTGGCAGCGGCTGGCCGAGGTGACTCAGGGCGACGTGTTCCACGACGGGCTGGCGGACGAGGCGTCCGCGACGGGCGGGCTGGAGGCGGTCCGGCGGGCGTTGCGCTGGTATCCGGAGGACGTGTGGCGTTATGTGCTCGCCTGTCAGTGGCGGCGCATCGCCCAGGAGGAGCCGTTCCCCGGCCGTTGCGGCGAGGTGGGCGACGAGCTCGGCTCGGCCGTCGAGGGGGCACGGCTGGCCCGGGACGTGATGCGCCTGGCGCTGCTGCTGCGCCGGCGCTACCCGCCGTACGCCAAATGGCTCGGCAGCGCGCTGGCCCGGATGCCCGGCTCCACCGAGCTGGGGGAGTCGCTCGGGGCGGCGCTGGCGGCCCGGTCATGGTGGGATCGGCAGGACGGCCTGTCGGCGGCGTACTCACGGCTGGCCGCCCTGCAGAACCGGATCGGGCTGGCCGGACGGCTCGACGAGCGGGTGCGCGGCTTCCACGACCGGCCGTTCCAGGTGATCGGCGGAGACCGGTTCGCCGACGCGCTGATGGCCGGGGTGTCGGACCCGTTGATCAAGCGGTTGCCGCCGGTGGGATGCGTCGACCAGCTCTCCGACTCCGTCGACCTGCTGATGAGACCGGGCCGCGCCAGGACCGTGACCGCGGCGGCCCTGGGCCTCACCGCCTGAACCACGCGGCCGCTGGAGCGGTCAGGCGGACAGGAGGGAGGCGGCGAGGCTCTCGACGCGCGCTCGCCAGGCCTGCAGTGCGGTGGTGTCGCCGGTGTGGGTGAGGATGAGGCGCGCGCCGTGGCCGGTGCCTTCTGCCAGTTCCCAACGGATCGTGCCGCCCGCCGTGCCGCTCGCCGCTGCGTACTCGAGGAGCTTGCCGGGCTCGGCGCGGGTGACCGCGCCGGCCGGCACGCCGGGGACGGTGAACGGGGCGGGCGGCGCCGCGCCGGTCCGGGCCTGGTCGCCGTCCAGCGCCCGCCACACCGCCTCGGCCGGGCGGGTGAGCTGGCGCTCCACGCGTACGGTGCCGTCGGCGGTCTCGCCGGAGGTGAGGCCGAGGATCGCCACGTAGTCCTCGTGCAGCTGGGCGGTGTCGGGGGTGGTGGGCCGGCGGTCGTCGAGCAGGGCCAGCAGGGCGGCGACGCAGGTGTGCCAGCCGGCGGCGAAACTGGCCGCGCCGAAGCGGTCCCCGAACGTGTGCGTGAGCACCAGCACGCTGCCGTCCCCGTCAGGCCGTACCTCCCAGCGCAGCTCGTCGTCGCCCCACGTGTGGGCGAACACCCGCGGCGGGTCCAGCTCGGTCACTCTCCCGTCGGGGCCGAACTCGTAGGAGACGCGGTCGCCGGCGATCGTCATCTCGGCGGGGAACCAGTGTTTGAGGTGCTCCGGCTGGGTGATGGCCCGCCACACCTTGTCCAGCGGGTGCGGCAGCCGGCGCTCCAG
Organism: Nonomuraea sp. ZG12; assembly: GCF_052068115.1. Taxonomy (NCBI): domain Bacteria; kingdom Bacillati; phylum Actinomycetota; class Actinomycetes; order Streptosporangiales; family Streptosporangiaceae; genus Nonomuraea; species Nonomuraea sp. ZG12. The sequence continues at coordinate 102,517 of NZ_JBQHCW010000015.1, read as the reverse complement.
GTGCAGGATGGTGCGGCCGTCCGGGCGGATGGTGAGGTGCTCGTTCACTGGTCCTCCATCGTGTCGAGGTGTCGTTCGAGCCGGTCGAGGCTGCCTGTCCACAGCCGCCGGTAGGGGGCGAGCCAGGCGTCGATCTCGGCGAGCGGTTGCGGGCGGATCTCGTACCAGCGGCGTTGGGCGTCCTTGCGCACGGCCACCAGCCCCGCCTCGCGCAGGACGCGCAGGTGTTTCGAGGTGCCAGGCTGGGTCAGGCCGAGCCGCTCGGTGAGCTCGCCGACCAGGTGGGGGCGTTCGAGCAGCAGGTCGAGGATCTGCCGCCGGGCGGGTTCTGCCAGCACGTCGAAGCGCATGCCCCCGAATATACCAGGCCGGTTATATGCCTGAAAAGACATCTACCGTGGCGGGGTGCGACCCCAGCCCGTCATCACGTTGTCGATGGCGTTGAGGAGGACCTGGGCGGGGACCCCGTCGGAGGTCTGGAGGGAGAGGCCGTTGAGGAAGGTGTGATATTCGGTGGCCAGCGCGTCGACATCGCTGTCCGCCGGCAGTTCGCCGTCCTCGACGGCCTGGGCCAGGCGGTCGCGGATGGCCTCCCGGATCCGGCCGCGCTGGCGGCGCAGCGCCTCGCGCACCTCGGGACCGGCCTGGGAGGTGTTCGCCGCTCCCAGCACGACCAGGCATCCCCGAGGAGAGGCGAACCCGGTGAACAGCTCCACATGCTGCTTGAGCATGACCTCGATCGCCTGCCTGGCGGTGGGCTGCTCGGCCAGGGCCCGGCCGGTGATGCCCTCCCCGATCTTCGTGTAGCGGGCCATCGCCCGCAGGTAGAGCCGTTCCTTGCTGCCGAAGGCGCCGTAGATGCTCGGCGAGTTGATCCCCATGGCGCGGACCAGGTCGACCATCGACGTGCCGTCGTAGCCCTTCTCCCAGAACAGGTGCATGGCCCGGTCCAGCACCTCGTCCTCGTCGAAGACCCGCGGCCGTCCCCGCCGCGCGCCGCCGCCATCCGCCATGACCACCTCCGGTGAACACCTTTCCCCATCGTACGGCCGCTTTTGTGCTGTACGACACAAAAAAGGGAATCGCGTTGCCCATGACCGTCTCCGCGGTGTTTTGTAATGGACAACATGAAATAGGCCGACGCTTGGGAGCCCGCCATGACCGCGCACACCACCCCGTCCTCCGTCGCGACCCCGACCGGTTTCGGCTCGGTGACCGGCGTGCCGAACCTGCCCGAAGGGTTCACCGGCACCTTCCGGAGCCGGTTCGTCACCGCGAACGGCCTGCGGCTGCACGTGGTCACCGGCGGGCAGGGGCCCGCGTTGCTGCTGCTCGGCGGCTGGCCGCAGACCTGGTACGCCTGGCGTTTCGTCATGCCTGCCCTGGCCAGGGACTTCTCCGTCGTCGCCGTCGACCCGCGCGGCGTCGGCCTGTCCGACAAGCCCGACATCGGCTACGACTCCGCGACCCTCGCCACCGACCTCGTCGCCCTGATGGAGGAACTCGGCCACCCGCGCTTCGCCATGGTCGGCCACGACATCGGCATGTGGACCGGTTACGCCATGGCCGCCGACCACCCCGGCCGGATCGAACGGCTCGCCGTCGCCGAGGCCATCATCCCCGGCATCTCGCCCTCACCGCCGCTCCTCGGCAGCCGCCGGCTCAGCGACCTGCTGTGGCACTTCACCTTCAACCGCGCCCACGAGGTCAACGAACGCCTGGTCCAAGGCCGGGAAGAGATCTACTTCGGCCACCAGTTCGCCACCAAGGCGGCCACCCCCACCTCCATCCCGGACTACGCCGTGCAGGTCTACGTCGACACCCTGCGCGACCCGCATGCGCTACGGGCCAGCTTCGACTACTACCGGGCCATCGACGAGACGATCGAGCAGAGCCGCCGACGCAGACAGCGCAAGATCACCATCCCGGTACTGGCCATCGGCGGCGCGACCGCCTGCGGCGACGGCGTGGAGGTCGAGATGCGCAGCGTCGCGGAGGACGTCACCGGCCTGGTCATCCCCGACTGCGGCCACTACGTCCCCGAAGAGGCCCCCGAGATCCTGCTCGACGCACTGACGCGCTTCCTCGCCCCCTACAAGAACGCCGCCGCCTGAGCGCGTCGATCACCCGGGCGGTGCCACCGGGCTCGGGAGGGGTGCCGGTGATCAGCCCCAGATGGATGTACGACTCCATGCTCCGGACGAGGACATCAGGCAGATCGCGCGCGGGGCGACGGGCTCCAGCCGCCCCGCCGCGATGCCCTTGGTGAGGAGCCGGGCCGACGAGCACGACCAGGCGGGCCTCGAAGCCGGTGGCCTTCGTCGCCGGCCCGCCCGGGCCGGCGTAGCGCGATGTCGCGTGGGCGTGGGCGTGGGCGTTCGCCTTCGCGTGGGCGTTCGAGGAAGCACTGCATGGCGGTGTTGGTGATGACGCAGGGCACCGTCTCAGTGACGACCACCCCCACGAAGGGCCGGCCACCGTTCCTCCCTGTCGATCGCCGACTCTGGACGGTCTGGGAGATCAGCGACCAGAGGATCTCGACGATCAACTGCTCTTCGGCATTCCCGCCATTTGGGTCGCCGAGGCGCGAACCTGGCCACGGAACCGCCGTCATCTGGACGTACTGCTCAGATCGCCCCCGAACTGAGTGCAATCGCCTGCCACGCGGGGGAGATCCCGTACGCCTTCGACAACGTGAGCCTCGCCGACCACGTGTCAAGGTCTGGGTCGACTTCGTCGCCGGGGGATCGCCTGGCTGGGCCGCCTACGACACCACCGAGGCCGTCGACGAGCGCGCGACCTCGGACGGAATCCGCCGACGCTGTGGTGATCTACATTGTAAAGGCGGGTTGGCTTGGCGCTGAGACTATCCGCGATGAAAAGCAACCGTCCCGGCGAGGTGGCGTGCTTCGGAGTCAGCTGACGCGGCGCCGTTCGGCCAGGGTCCGCTTCGGTGGTGATGCTGCGCGCGGAGGTCTCGTCGCCCAGCTGTAGGCAGCGGCCGAGCCCGCCTGATGGGCGTGGCGGCTCTTGGTCTGCAGCTCCGGGGTAGTCCGGCCGGACGGGGCCAGATTCTGCAGCGCCGAGCGCCGCAGCTGGTGCAGGGCCCACCGCTGACGGTGTGGGTCCTGGCGGTGTGGGTCGAGCTTGGTGGGAGCGACCCGTCCTCAGTCAGCGTGCCCTCACATGCACATTTGGTGTCACACCTCTCGCCCCGTTGTTGCTTCTGTGGGGTGCACGCCGGTCAGGGCGAGGGTGAGCAGCCGGTCGGCCTGGGCTGCGCTGTCAGGTTCCTGCTCGATGGCCAGGCAGATGGCGTTGACGAGCTTGAGCAGGTCCGTGATGGAGACGTCGGTGCGGACGACGTTCGCGTGGCGGGCACGGGCCAGCAAGCCCGCTCCGGCGTTGGTGATCATCGTGTGGCAGGTGCCGCCGAAGGCGGGGTCGCCGTCGTGGGCCCCCCGCATCAATGAGGCGGCCAGGCCCCGGTTGGACACGGCGTGCCTGGCGACGGCTCCCAGCCAGGTCGCCAGCGCGCGTCCGGGATCCGGGTCGGCGGCCAGGTCGGCGGCGATGGCGCACAGTGCCTCGACCTTGTCGCGGAAGACGGCCTCCAGTAGCAGCTGTCGGGAGGGGAAGTGCCGGTGCAGCGTGGCCGAGCCGACGCCGGCGCGCCGGGCGATCTCCTCCAGTGAGGCCTCGGCTCCATGCTCGGCGATGGCCTCGGCGGCCGCGGCCAGGATGCGGTCGTAGTTGCGGCGCGCGTCCGCGCGCATCGGCCTCGTGGGCGAGGTCGTACGGCTGTCTGGCGGCATGTGATCTCCGGTGGGCTTGCAAAGTGGGGCGGTCCTCCATATCGTACTCATTCAGAACCGGAGTGGCACCCCACTTATGTGGGTGGCCTTCGCATGCCTACGTCTGGAGACACATCGTGAAGACCATCGTGGTGGTGGGGGCGACCGGCCAGCAGGGCCGGGCCGTGACGGCGCATCTGCTCGCCGACGGCCGGCGGGTACGAGCGGTGACGCGCAATCCGGACGCTCCGGTGGCCCGGGAGCTGGCGCGGGCGGGTGCCGAAGTCGTCAGCGCCGAGATGGACGACGTCGACTCGCTCATCGCCGTAGCCGAAGACGCTGACGGCCTGTTCAGCGTGCAGCCCACCGTCGGCTCCCCGGGCACCCTGGCGAGCTTTTCCGCCGAGGACGAGGTCCGCTGGGGCTGCAACGTCGCCGACGCGGCGCACGCCGCCGGTGTGCGGCACCTGGTCTACGCCTCGCTCGCCGGCGCCGGTCGCCACAACACCGAGAAGCTCCCGCAGAACACGATCAACAAGTGGCGGATCGAACAGCACATCACCCGGCTGGGCCTGCCCGCGACGTTCCTGCGCCCGGTCTCCTTCATGGAGAACTACACCGGCGGCTACCACCTGCACGACGGCACCGTCGCCACCGCGTTCGCCGCCGACGTGCCGCAGCAGATCATGGCCGTCGACGACGTCGGCGTCTTCGCCGCGCTGGCCTTCGCCCAGCCGGGCGACTGGATCGGGCGCGCGGTCGACCTGGCCGGGGACGAACTGACCCCCGTGCAGATCGCCGCGGCCATCTCCGAGGCCGTCGGCCGGCCGCTGCCCTACGTCCAGATCCCGATCGAAGAGATCGCGCAGATCGGCGAGGTCTTCGCCTTCGCCTACACCTGGCTCAACGAACGCGGCTATCGCGCCGATATAGCCTTCACCCGCTCGCTGCACCCCGGCCTGCTGGACCTGCGCACCTGGCTGCAGCGGACCGGAGCCGCCCAGATCGCCGGCTTCCTGACCGCTCAGAACACCACCCAGCAGGACCGGTGAGCGCGTTCGACCTCGGACGGGTCGGCATCTGGGCGGGCGAGATGGATCGCTATCCTGCCCCCGTCGTACGCCGAGCAGTCGCCGCCATCGAGGACCTCGGCTTCCGAGCCCTGTGGTTTCCCGAGACGACCGGCCGCGAGGCCATGGCCCAGGCCGCTCTGCTGTTGTCGGCCACCCGGCAGACGGTCATCGCCACCGGTACCGCGAGCATCTACGCCCGCGACGCGATTACCGCCGCGGCCGCACAGAGCACCCTTGCCGAGGCATTCCCCGGGCGGTTCCTGCTCGGCCTCGGCGTCAGCCACCCCGCCCTGGTCACCGACGTGCGCGGCCACCGGTTCGGCCCGCCGGTGGCGACCATGCGTGCCTACCTGAACGCGATGGACACCGCCCCGTTCGGCCCGGAGGTCCTGAACGCGATGGGCGCCGCCCCGTTCGGCACGGCGATCCCCACAGTGCCCCGGGTCCTGGCCGCGCTGGGCCCGAAGATGCTCCAGCTCGCCGCCGAACACGCCTGGGGCGCCCACCCGCTGGGCATGCCGATCGAACACACCCGCCACGCCAGAAGCCTGCTCGGGCCGCAGGCAATGCTGGCGGTCACCCAGCTCGTCGTCCTGGACCCGTCCCGCCGTGTCGCGGCCGACCTGGCCCGCGCCCACGCGGCCGCCGCCCTGCCCAACCGGCTCACCCTGCTGCGCGATCTGGGATTCGACGATGCCGACTCCCTCGACGACCGGCTGGTCGATGCCCTGGTGGCCACCGGCGGGCCCGAGGACATCGCCCGGCGAGTCGAGGAGCATCTCGACGCCGGCGCGGACCATGTCAGCCTGCACGTGCTTACGGCCACACCAGACGAGCCGCCACTGCGTAGATGGGAGCAGCTCGCCGCACAGTTGCTGTGAGCGGCGCCCAGTTACGGGGGCCGTCCAGGCAGGACCTACGGGCCAGCGTCCCGTCCTTCAACCCGCAGTGCTCGCGACCCCGCCAAGCGGGGAACCCGCCAAAGCGGGGACCCACCAAGGGCAGGCTGAACCGGGTCACCCCTTATCTCCCTCCTGAAGCTCGGGTCATCGGCTGGGGCTCGGGTCCGCCTCCAGGTAGGCCAGGACTGCCATCACCCGGCGGTTGTGATCATCGGAGGGCGGCAGCCCCAGCTTGGTGAAGATGTTGTTGGTGTGCTTGCTGATCGCCTTGTCGGTGACGAACAGGCGGGTGGCGATCGCGGCATTGGACATCCCTTCGGCCATCATCGCGAGCACCTCACGCTCTTTCGGCGTCAGCTCGCCGAGGGGCTCGTCCCTGCCTCTGCGGGTGAGGAGCTGGGAGATCACCTCGGAGTCCATCGCGGTGCCGCCCTCGGCCACCCGGCGCACCGACTCGACGAACTGCTCGACGTCGCCGATCCTGTCCTTCAGCAGGTAGCCGACCGCGCCCGACCGGTCGGACAGCAGCTCGCGGGCGTAGAGCTGCTCGACATACTGCGAGAGGATCAGCACGGGCAGCCCCGGCTGCCTCCTCCGTGCCTCCAGGGCGATCCGCAGCCCCTCGTCCGTCAGGGTCGGCGGCAGCCGGACGTCGATCACGGCCACGTCGGGCCGGTGCCGGATCAGCGCGTCGAGCAGCATCGGCCCGTTGTCGACGGCCTCGACCACCTCGAAACCGTGCGCCGTCAGCAGGCGGACGAGGCCGTCCCTCAGGAGTGCGAGATCTTCGGCGATGACAACGCGCACGGTAGCTCCATGGTGAGTACGGTGGGGCCGCCCGGGGGACTGCGCACCGTGAGCGTCCCGTCGAAGGCTGACAGGCGCCGCCGGATCCCGCCGAGGCCGGTGCCGGTCTCGGCGTCGGTGGTGGTGCTGGTCGGCGGGTGGGCGCCGCCGCGTCCATCATCGCCCACCGCCAATCGTAAAACGCCTTCGGAGTGGTGCAGGCGCACCCACGCGCGGGTGGCGGCGCTGTGCTTGGCCACGTTGGTGAGGGCTTCGGCGGCCGCGAAGTACACGGCGGACTCGACGGGCGGCTCAGGACGGGCGGGCAGGTCGATGTCGATCCGTACCGGCACCGGGCAGAGCAGTGCGGCGGCCTGGATGGCGCCGGCGAGCCCGCGGTCGGCGAGCACCGGCGGGTGGATGCCGCGCACCAGGTCGCGCAGGTCGATGAGGGCTTGCCCGGCCGACTCCCACGCCTCCCGCACCAGCTCGCGAACCTGATCGGGGTCGCTCGCACTCTTGGCCAGCCCGAGGTTCATCCGCATGGAGATGAGCCTGGCTTGCGCGCCGTCATGCAGATCGCGCTCGATGCGGCGCACCTCGGCCGCCTGCGCGTCGACCGCCGCCGCCCTTGACTCGGTCAGCTCTCTGACCCGTCCTGCCAGGGAGGACGCGGGCCCCAGGAGCCGCTCGGCCAAGCGTGCCTGGAGCGTGTGCAGCAGCGGGACGGCCGCCAACCCGATCGCCGTGAGGGCCACGATGGCCAGCGACAGGTTGAGCGTCACCGACGGGCCGTTTTCCGCCGTACGGAGCCTGAGAATCGCGAGTGCGGCGGACAGCGTCGCGCCGACGGCCATCAGACAGGCCGGTCCGACGACGGCATGCACGGCCAGCCAGGCGACCTCGCGCGCGGTGCGATCATGCCGGTGCGGCTCCGGGATCCGGCGCCCGAGCACCTGAGCCGCCCGCGCCCGATGCGCGCCGGTCAGGGCGCGGACCGCGACGAGCACACGGGACAGCGGGCGCCGCCCGGCCCCGCCGACCGGGATCAACGCCGCGGCCACTCCCAGCAGGGCGAGCAGCATCCATGCCGCCGCGCCGGTGGCGGCGTTCAGCAGCAGCCCAGCGGGAGGTTCGACGATGAGACGGATCCTGCGCACACCAGCAGTCTGCCCGTTCGGCGGTGCGCGGGCGAGGGAGCTAGCCCCACCACGACGAGGGAGAAATCCTACCTTCGCGGTGGGCGCAGGGCGATGGAGGAAGCCGGGCGACACCTCAAAACTGGAGGCCGATACCGAAACGAGGGGATGTCTGTGATTGAAGTGACCGGCCTGACGATGCGGTACGGCGACGCGTTGGCGGTCGACGACCTGACCTTCGCGGTGAAACCGGGCCTGGTGACCGGTTTCCTCGGCCCCAACGGTGCGGGCAAGTCCACCACCATGCGGGTGATCCTCGGCCTGGAGGCGCCCGACCGGGGGATCGCCCTCGTGAACGGCCGGCCGTACCTTTCATTGAAGGAGCCGATGCGCCAGGTGGGCGCGTTGCTCGACGCGGCCGCGGTGCACGGCGGCCGGACCGCCGCAGCGCACCTGTGGTGTCTGGCCCGGAGTAACGGCATCGGCCGCGGCCGGGTCGGCGAGGTGCTGGAGCAGGTGGGGCTGGCCGAGGTCGCCGGCCGGCGGATCGCCGGGTTCTCGCTGGGCATGCGCCAGCGGCTCGGCATCGCCGCCGCGCTGCTCGGCGACCCCGGCGTGCTGATGTTCGACGAGCCGGTCAACGGGCTGGATCCCGAGGGCATCCGGTGGATCCGCGAGCTGATGCGGCTGCTGGCGGGGGAGGGGCGCACCGTGCTGGTCTCCAGTCATCTGATGAGTGAGATGGCGCTCACCGCCGACCACGTCGTGGTCATCGGGCGCGGCCGGCTGATCGCCGACACCACCATGCCGGAGCTGGTCGAGCGCTTTGCGCGAGGCGTGCTGGTCCGCGCGGCCGATCAGCGGACGCTGGCCGGAGTGCTGCGTGCGGATGGCGCGAGCGTGGTCGAGGAGGAGGGCGGGCTGTCGGTGAGCGGCCTCACCCCCGCACGGATCGGCGAGTTGGCCCTCGTGGGCGGGATCGCGCTGCGTGAGCTGACGCCGCGCAGTGCCTCGCTCGAGGAGGCGTTCATGCAGTTGACCGGGGAAAGCGTCGAGTTCGGCGCGGGAAGGGCCGCATGATGACCGACGTGATCGTCTCCGAATGGCTGAAGCTGCGTTCGCTGAGATCCAATCTCCACCTCCTGGCGTTCTCGGTGCTGTCCGTGGTGCTCTGCGCCGGGGTGATGTTCATGGTCACCAGGGGCTTCGACAATCAGACGGGCGATGACCGGCTGATCTTCGAGAGCATGGGCGCGGGGTTGGGCATGGGCCTGCCGGTCGCCTACTTCGCGATGGCCGCGCTGGGCGCCCTGTCCATCACTTCCGAGTACACCACTGGTCATATCCACACGAGCCTGGTGGTGGTACCGAGGCGGCAGCGCTTCCTGTTCGCCAAGATCCCGGCGCTGGTTGTCGTCGCGCTGGTCGCGGGGCAGGTGCTCGTGTTCGCCATGCACGTCGCCGCGCAGGCCGTGCTGGGAGATCGAGCCGGGCAGGTCCTGCTCGACGGGCAGACCCTCGGCACGTCGCTGTCCGATCCGGGCGTGCTGCCCGGGCTGCTCGTCGCCGGTGCGGCCATGCCCTTGGTCGCCCTGGTCGGGCTCGGCCTGGGGGCGGTCATCCGGTCCACCGCGGGCTCACTCGTCGCGCTGATCATGATGCTGTTCGTGCTGCCGGTGGTGGCGCAGACGCTGCCGTCACCGTGGCGGTCGCGGATCGGCTCCTTCATGGTGGAGAACCTGCCGGACCAGATCGTCGCCGGAGCCGCCCCAGGCATCCTCTCCCCGCTCGCGGCCTGCGCCGTGTTGCTCGCCTACCCGGTGGTGGCGCTCACCGGGGGAGCGGTGGCGATCGCCGTGCGGGGCCGCGGGGCCCGGCCGCTGGTCGTGGGAGGGCTGCTGGCCGCGCTGCTGGCCTCGGTGCTGCTGGTTCCGTCAGGCGCGGCGGCGTCCACGCTGTCGTGGAAGTCGTGTGGCGGAGATCTGGAGTGCGCCTTGGTCGAGGTGCCCGTCGACTGGTCGAAACCGTCCGGGCGGAAGGTCTCGCTCCAGGTCGCCCGGCTGCCGGCCACGGGAACCCACCGTAGGATCGGCACAGTGTTCGCGATTCCCGGCGGACCGGGCGGCTCGGGCATCGAGGATCTGAAGGAGAAGGGCGGCAGCTTCGGCAAGCTCCGCCAGCGGTTCGACGTGGTCAGTGACGCCCCGCGCAACACCACCGATCTCGGTGTCATCCCGTTCGAGTGCCTGTCCACCGGCCCCTGGATCACCGTGCCCAGCAGCCGCGCCGCATACGACCGGCTGGCCGCACGAAACAGGGCGTCCGCCGAGCAATGCCGCAAGAGCGACCCCGAATACTTCGACAATCTCGACTCGGGCTCGGTCGCCAGGGACATCGAGGCGATTCGGGTGGCCCTCGGCGAGGACGAGCTGAGCTTCGTCGCCACCTCCTACGGTGGTGTGGTGGCCACCACGTATGCCCGGCTGTTTCCCGATCGCGTCCGTGCGATGTACATCGACGGCGCTGTCGACCACCTCGCCGACCATGCCACGCGAGCCCGGCTGAGATCCGGGTCGATCGAGGCGCAGTTCGCCCGGTTCGTCGCGTGGTGCGAGTCGGCCGCCGAATGCGCGCTGCACGGGCGCGATCCCGGTGCGCTGTGGCGTGCCCTCACCGCCGCCGCTGATCGCTCACCCGTGCCGGTGAAGGGGGAGCGGGCCGCCTATAGCGGGTTCGACCTCAAGGTCGCCGCCTCGGCGGACGTGACCAGCCCCGGCCCCGCGCCTGACTTCCCCAACTGGCAGCGGTTCGCCCGAGCCATCGACCAGGCCGTGCAAGGAGACGCCTCCGGCTTCGCCGACATCGTCAAGCCGGTCACGCAGAGCCTCAAGGTGCCCTCGTTCAGAGGCATGAACGTGACCCACTGCGCTGACGGACTCGCCTTCGACAGCTACGAGGAGTTCCAGCGGATGAGAAGGCTCGGCGAGCGGATCTCTCCCAACTTCGCCGGAAACCAGCTCTGGCATCCGCTCGCCTGCGTCGGCTGGCCGTCCCCCGTTACCAACCCCGCCGCCCCGCTACCCGCTGACCGGCTCCCGCCGCTTCTCGGCGCCGGCACCTGGATCGAGCACGCCGACGCGGCCAACATCGTCAAGGACGTGCCCGGCTCGTCCACCGTCCGCTACAACGGCCACGGACACGGCCTCTACCTCTCCGGCAACCAGTGCACCATCTCCCACGCCAACCGCTACCTCACCTACCTCCGCCTACCCCCACCCGCCACCACCTGCGAACCGCCGCCCACGAGCTAGTGCCGCATCAGACGATGTTCGCCCCGTTGGTTTCCGTCGCCGGGGTGAGACTCCGCGATGCATCGCCGTGTGCACCGCGTAGCCTCTCCGCGTGACGCATTCCCACCGAATGTTCGAGAACCCGCCTGCGCTGCCCCACGAGGTCGTCACCGAGGCGGTGGAACGCGGGCTCGGTGACACCGCGCACGAACCTTCGGCGGCCGTGGCTCTGGTCGGCATCGCGCTGAACGACGACGATCGCGCGTTCATCGAGCACTGCTGCATCGAGGTGGGAATGAGGGCGGAGAGCGGGAGCCAGTTGCTCGGGCTGGCCGGCCTGTGCCTGGGCCACGCGGCCCGCAGGTTCGGGCAACTCAGTGAGCGAGCGGTGGCGCTGGCCGAAGCTCTGGCGACCCGGGCTGAGCTGGACCCTGCGGATGTCGACGGACGAGCCCTCGACGGGCTCGACGACATCCGCTCTTCCCTGCACCGTGGCGAAGCCGAGTAGTTGCCGGTCAGGCGACGTTCGCTCTGGCGACGACTTCGCGTAGGCGCTCGGACTGAGCGTGGCGGTTTCGCCAGATGATGTAGCGGCGGATCATGCTGCCCTGTTCCTTGTGGTCGGCGTGGTCGGTGCCGTCGAGGGCGAAGTAGCGCTGAGCGGTGAACTGGGCTTCGATCCGGTTGAGCCAGGAGGAATTCGACGGGGTGTAGGCGATCTCGACGTTGTTAGTGGCCGCCGAGGTGCCGTCGCGCTGGCACCTCGGCGTGGTCAGGTGCGGGGAGAAGTTGTCGCCGACGCTCGCGATACGGGTCTGGGGTGGGTAGAGGCTGTGCAGGTAGCGGCAGAACTCCGGAACTGGGTCGCTTCTTGATCTGCTGGATGTGGCCGTAGAGCTTGTCCCGGGCCAGGTCGAGTGCGGCGAGCGGATGCCGCAGAAGACGACGCCCGGCTCGCCCTCCTGGGGTACCACCTCGCCGTCGGCGATCGCGTAGAGGTGCTCGACGCGGGCCTTCTTCGCGGCATAGCCCGGGTCGCGGGAGGTCTTCCAGGTCTTCAGGTGTTGAAAAGGAGACGCCCTCCTCGCGGAGTAGGGGCGCAGCCCCTCGTGGCTGATGTCGTCGACCACCCCTCGGCAACCGGGAGTCCGCCAGCTTGGTCAGGCTCCAGTTAGTTTTTGATCTACAATGTAAAGGCGATCTCCTGGAAATAGACCTTCAACAGGCGAAGACACCAACAAGCGTCCAAGCGGAAACGCAGCTGGTGGGACCGCACGCGTGCGCGGCTGTCACGAGCGGCGGGTTGGCGGGGCCTACGGTGGCCGGTCACTGGTGACGCCGCACCGGTCCTTGCTTCCTGTCAGGGGGTGCGGAGGAACGTCAGCGTGCGGTCGAGCAGCAGGGCGGTGGCCTTGGCGTCGTAGGAGGGCAGCGAGCTGTCGGCGAACAGGTGCTCATCGCCGGGGTAGAGGTGCAGCTCGGCGTCGGGAACCTGGTCGACGAGCGCGCGGGCGGCGTCCGCGTCACCCTCGTCGGTGAACACGCGGTCCGCTTCCATGGCGTGGATGCGGACCGGGACCGCTGCCGGCCATGGCCCGAAGAAGGAGCTCGGCACGCAGGCGTGGACGAGCACGGCGCCGCGTGCCCCCGGCCGGGTCTGGGCGAGTTTCTGTGCCGGAAGCACGCCGAGGGAGAACCCGATGTAGACCGGTTCCGCCGGAATGCCCGCCGCTGCTCTCGCGCCGCGGTTGAGGATCTCGTCGACGCCGACCTGGTCGGAGTACGCCAAGCCCGCGTCGAGGGTGTCGAAGGTACGGCCGTCGTACAGGTCAGGGGTGTGCACGCTGTGCCCATGGCCGCGTAGTGCCTCGGCGAAGGCGGCCACGCCCGGGGTGAGGCCGAGGGCGTGATGGAACAGCAGTACGTCGGCCATCGTGAACCTCCGAAGACGGAAACGATCCATGACTCTAATCCCGCCGCCAGGATGTCGGCACCCCGCCTGCCGTGCCTGCGACCCGGGGCGTTGGCCGTCGGCCCTCAGCGCAGGTTCTTGACCATCGTCTGCTGGTGAACCCGCCTGCCCTCGTGTCGGAGGCCGGGTATCAGCGGCGTCGGGCCGTGCGCGGCGAATCCGGCGCGCTCGAAGAAGCGCACCGCCCGGGTGTTCTCGGCCACCGTCTGGAGGTGGCAGCCGGGGGAGCCGGCCGCCTTCAGCCGGTCGAGCCACAGCGCCATCAGGGCGTCGGCGGCGCCGGTCCCGCGCGCCTCGGGGACGACGTTGATGTGCAGGTGCGACGGCCATCGTGCGTCGGTGAAGTCGCCTGCGGAGGGCCTGCGCCGGATCTTCGAGGCCGTCAGGTCGGCGAGGCTGCGTGCGAAGAAGGTCGCGGGTCCGCGCCGGAGGAAGAGGCGGTACTTCCTGATGGCGTTCTCCATGCGCTCGGCCTCGCTGGGGAAGGCCGCGCCGTCGAGGCAGCCCGCCAGGTAGCCGACCAGGGGGCCGTCGGCCGGGGCGACGAACAGTGAGCTCGGCTCGAGGTCTATGTAGGGGTTGAGATAGATGGCCGCCTCGGACTCCTCGTGTCCCCAGAGTGAGGCGGTGGGCGCGCCCTCACCGGCGCGGACGAACAGCTCGCGCAGCTGGGCGCGGTCGGTCTCGGCGAACATGCGTGCTTCCATTGCGCCTCCTTTCTGCGTACAACATACACGATTCTGCGTATGGCATACGTTCTCAGGTGGCTGAAGTGCCCTCTTCACGCCTCCTGGCTGGGCCGGCTGAGAGAGCGGATGTGCGCCTCGACGCCGTCCAGCGCGCGTTCCAGGCCGAAGACGAAGTGATCGTCAGGAGCTCCCGGGTCGTCGCCGAAGGCGCCCTCGTCGAGCGCGGCGCGTAGCCCGGGCAGGCGGCCCGCGCCGGTCACCCGCCGCAGGAACGGCTCGTACCCGCTCCAGCGCCGCAGGTTTTCGGGCTCGGTGTCGAGCGTGATCGCCGCGGTGATGCGCACGTGGCTCCACACATGCCCGCTGATCAGCAGCTGGGTGGCGAGCTTGGCTCTCGCGGGCAGGCCGGTGTCCTGGAGGATCAGCAGGAACTGGTCGAGCCAGGCGAGCTGGTGGGGTGTGGCGGGCGGTCCCTTGGGCGTCAGCAGGTGGACCGTCCAGGGATGGGCCAGGATCGCCGCGCGCATCGAGATGGCCCACGACTCCAGGCCGCGCCGCCAGCCGAGGCCTTCGGGCAGCGGCGGAGGCGGCCCGACGGCGGCGTCCAGCATCAGCGTGAGCAGCTCGTCCTTGGTGGCGACGTAGCGGTAAAGCGCCATGGTCGAGCTGCCCAGCCGATTGCCCACGCGGCTCATCGAGACCGCGTCCAGGCCGTCCTCGTCGGCGAGCTCCACGGCCGCGGAGACGATGCGCTCCAGGGTCAGTCCGCGCTTCGGCCCTTTGCGTGGACGGTCTCCCAGGCCCCAGGCCGCCTTGATGCTCGCCGGGAACGCCTGGTCACCGTCGCCGTCGAGGCCGTCGAGCATGAAGGACAGGAAGTGCTCCGGGATGACGCCCGGGCGGCAGGCGAACACGTTGAGCAGGTCCATGAGGTCACCGGTGCCGACGTCCGACCGCAGCGCGCCGTCCGCCTGCGCCTGCCGTACCAGCTCGTCGAGTCGCCGTACGAGCGCCTGCCTCGCCTGCGGCGGGGAGGTGCCGGCCAGCGCGGCCGCGACGGCGCCGCGGCTCTTCTCGACGCTGTAGAGGACGAACGCGCGAACGGCCGCCCACGCGTCCGGCTCGGCCGCCTCGGCGCGGTCGAGGGCGTCCATGAGCTCGTGGACGTAATGCTCCGCCAGGGCGGCCAGCAGCACCCCGCGGTCGGGAAAGCGGCGGTAGAGCGTGCCGACGCCGACGCCGGCCCGGCGGGCGATCAGCTCCATCGGCGCGCCCGAGCCGAGCTCGGCCACCACGTCGCGTGCCGCCTCCAAGATCCTGTCCCGGTTGCGGCGGGCATCGGCGCGCATCGAACCCCCTTGAAGTGGACGACAGCATTCCGCCTAGTATAGAACTGGAAACTGACATTCCGCTTGAAGGAGGTTGCGATGATTGTGGTGACCGGTGCGACGGGCACGATCGGGCGGGCGCTGATCGAGGAGCTCGGCGGTGCGGCGCGAGCCGTCGTACGGCGCGCGGAACAGGGCGAGGAGCTGGGATGCGACTACGTGGTCGGCGACCTGGAGCGGCCGGAG
Source organism: Nonomuraea sp. ZG12 (assembly GCF_052068115.1). NCBI lineage: Bacteria > Bacillati > Actinomycetota > Actinomycetes > Streptosporangiales > Streptosporangiaceae > Nonomuraea > Nonomuraea sp. ZG12. The sequence goes on along the minus strand of NZ_JBQHCW010000015.1, from coordinate 87,298 downwards.
AGCATCCCGATCGAGCCCGGTGACAGGCTCTTTCTCAACAGCGCGCTGTGGCCGGGGTTCGTGCGGGCGCATCAGGCGGTCATCGATCACGCGGCGGGCGCGGGTGCGGCGCAGGTGGTGAGCGTCTCCGTGCGCGGCGTGACGTCGAGCAGCCTGCTCGGCTTCGGCATGCACGGGCAGGTCGACGAGCATCTCAAGGCCTCGGGCGTGCCGTGGTCGATCCTGGCACCCGTCGGCTTCATGCAGAATCTCGCGAGCGATGTCGACGAGGAGGGGCGGATCTTCGGCTCGTACGGCAGGGGCGGCGTCGGCTACATCGACGCGCGTGACATCGCGGCGGTCGCGGCCGCGCTGCTCACGCGTCCCGTCGGTGCCGACGCCACGTACGAGCTCACGGGGCCGTCGGCGCCCACGCATGACGAGATCGCCGCTGAGCTCACCCGCGCGCTCGGCCGGACCGTGCGTTACCTGGACCTGTCGCCCGAGGAAGCCGCCGTTCACCTGGAGAAGCGCGGCATGCCCGGCCAAGCGGCCCGCGACCTGGCCGAACTCATGGCGCAGATCGGGGATGGGCGCTGGGCGAGCACGACCACGACCGTGGCCGACATCCTGGGTCGCGAACCGCGTTCACTGCGGGAGTTCCTCTGAGGTGCTCCACGGGGTCCAGAGGGCGCGGATCCGGGCGGCCACCTCGTGCGGTGACCGGTCGTCGGTGTCGATCCGCAGGTCGCCCGCACCGGCGAGGTCGAGGGCTTCGGCCGCGCGGGCGGCCTGTCGGCTGACCCGCCGCAGGGCGGCGGGGCCGAGCCCGCGCAGCTCGTCCCCCGGAATCGCCGGCCCGTCTCCCTGGCCGCGCAGCGCGACCCGTCCGGCCATCGTGCCGGGCCGGGCGTGCAGGCGGAAGGCCGTCACGGGGGCGCCGGGCAGCAGGGCGGCGTAGTCGCGGATGGCGCCGGTGGTGTCGGCCTCGCCGGAGACGATCAGGCAGTGGGCCCCCGCCGCGCTGTACCCGGCCCAGACGGCCGCGAGATTGCGCGCCTTGAGCAGGTGACGGCTCGCCGCGGGGCGCAGCGCGCCGATCTGCTTCATGTCGACGTACGCGGCCCGTACGCCCGCGCGGTTGAGCTGGGTGAAGACCTCGTACCCGACCGTTGACTTGCCGACGGCGGTGGCACCGCACAGCCACAGCACAGGGATCCGCGTGCCGGCCGCGCCGGCCATGGCCGGTGTGTCCATGACCGGCGTGCCGGTGGGGGACAGGTGCGGCCATCCGCCGGTTCGTTCGCGGACGAGCAGGGCCGTCTCGGGCACCGTCAGCCCGTCGGTGTCCACGCACACGTCGGCGAAGTCACCGCGCTCCAGCGCCTCGGCCTCCGCGACCGCCTCCCGCACCAACTCCGGCCGCCACCCCCGCCCGAGGAACCGCCGCTCCAGCTCGCCCGGGCCGACCCGCAACCGGCACAGCGTCACCGCGGCGCCGACCTGGTCGTACAGGCGGACCTCCTCGCGGGTGTGCACGAACCCGGACAGGACCAGGCACTGCGCGCCGGCCTGCCGGAAGTTGGCCGCCAGGGCGGCCAGGTTCCGCGCCCGGAGCCGGTGGGTGCCGCCGGCGGGAGCGGGGGACATCAGGCCGATCTGATCGCCGTCGACGAACGCGGTCCTGACGCCGCTACGGCTGAGCTGGGTGTACACCTCCCAGCCGACCGACGACTTCCCGGCGCCTGACGGCCCGTACAACCACAGCAGGGGCATCATGGCCGCGACGCTAGCGACCGTCCGGCGCGGCGTGCCACCCGATTATCCCTATAAATCTACATTGTAAAGGGCGTGGGTGTGTGCAACTCACCTACCACGCAGACAAACATTGGCAACGATGGCTGAACGCAGGTACCGGGCCAGGCCGGGTGCGTGGGCGTCGTAGGTGGCGGTGAAGCGCGGGTCGGACACGTACAGCTCGCCCAGGCATCGATGGATCTCGTGGTCGCAGGTGTAGAACCAGCGGCTGATGTGCAGCCGGTGCCGTTCGGCCAGGTCCATCGCCTGTTCGCTGTCGGGCGGCAGGCCCGACTTGAGGGCCGCGACGAGGTCCTCGGTGATGGCGGCGGCCTCGGCCTTGAGTTCCTGCCAGTCGGCCTTGGTGTAGGAGGCGACGCGGCGGCGGCTCTGCGCGTAGGCCTCGGTGCCGCCCCAGCGGCGTTCGACCTCGGCTTCGTGGTCCTCGGGATGGAAGTCGCCGAAGAGTTCCAGGCGTTCCTGCGGGGTGAGGGCGATGCCGAGCGAGCGTGCCTGCATCGCTCGTTCGACGGCGGCGATGACGTCGCGGAGGCGCTCGGACTTGCGGGTGAGGAGCTCGTGCTGGCGGCGTAGCTGGGTGAGTTCGTCCACTTCGGGGTTGTCGAGGATGACGGCGATCTCGTCGAGGGGGAATCCGAGTTCGCGGTAGAGGAGGATCTGCTGCAGCCGGATGAGGTCGTCGTCGGTGTAGCGGCGGTATCCGGCGCTGGTGCGCTCGCCGGGGGTGAGCAGGCCGATTTCGTCGTAGTGGTGCAGGGTGCGCACGGTGATTCCGGCGAGGCCGGATACCTGGCCGACAGACAGACTCATGCTTCCCAGGATGCGGCCTCACGTTACGTCAGGTGCAACTCGCTGGACTCTCCCCTGGAGGGAGGGAGCATGCTGGTGGGCGTGGAAGATGATCTGCTGCCGATCGGGCAGTTCGCCCGGCTGGCCCGGTTGAGTGTGAAGCAGTTGCGGCATTACGGCGAGCTGGGGTTGCTGGAGCCGGCGTATGTGGATCCTGATTCGGGTTACCGCTATTACCGGGCGTCGCAGGCGCGGGTGGCGCTGTCGATCGGGTTGCTGCGTTCGCTGGACGTGCCGCTGGCGGTGATCGGTGAGGTGCTGTCGGGCGCGTTGGGGGCTCTGGACGAGGTACGGGATTCGCTGGAGGAGGAGCTTGCCCGGCGGAGTCGTACGTTGGCGTCGCTTGAGCGGGTGATGGCGCAGGGGTTGCCGGCGGCGGTCGTGCGGGTGGTGAGTGAGCCGGCTCGGCAGGTGGCGGTGGTGCGTGAGGTGGCGGCCGGGCCGCGGGAGATCGCGCGGGCGACGTCGGCCGCGGTCGCGCGGGTGGTGGCGGCTGTGCGGGGGCTTCCGTCGTGGGCGTCCGGCGGGCCGGCGGAGAGGGGCCCGGGGGAGTCGGTGGAGGGGGCTGGGATCCGGCTGGTGGGGCTGTTTCCGATGGATTTGGGAGAGGTGGTGGAGGTCGAGGTCGCCTGTGTGCTGGCGGCCGGGGTGGCGTTGCCGGGCGAGGTCCGGGAGGGGGTGTTGCCGGGGGGCCAGTTCGCGAGTGCCACGCATGTGGGGCCGTACGACCAGATCGGGTTGACGGTGCACGCGGTGCTGGCGTGGTCTGCGGAGCGGAGGTTGCGGGTCGGGGGGCCGATCCGGGAGGTGTACGTGTCGGATCCGGCGGTGACGCCGGTCGATGAGCTGGTGACCGAGGTGATGGTGTGTCTGGAGGAGGAGTGGTGAGTCCTGAGCTGGTGACGTACGGCCAGGTGACGTGCGTGAACGTGTCGGGGATGGGGGAGCCGGGTGGGGCGGAGCATCTTGCCGCGATCCGGGCTCTGTATGCGGTGGCGGCCGGGATGGGGGGTGCGGCGGGGCCGTTGGAGGGGTTGTGGTGGGTGGAGGACGAACGGCCGGCGTTGGAGGTGCCGAGGGAGTTGTGGCGGTGGCATCTGCTGCTGCCGCTGGCGGGTGTGCCGGAGCCGGGTCTGCTGGAGCGGGCCAGGGAGAGGGCGCGGCCGTCGGGGGCGGCGGTCGATCGGGTGCGGGTGGCGTCGCAGGCGGAGGGGGAGTGCGTGGAGTTGCTGCACGTCGGCCCGTTCAGTGAGGAGCATCGGTCGTTGCGGGTCATGGACGCGTTCATGGCGGAGCGGGGGTTGGTGCGGAACGGGCCGCATCATGAGGTGTATGTGACGCCGTTGGATGACCCGGCTCCGCGGGTGGTGCTGCGTCAGCCGGTGCGGGCGGCCGGCTTCGCTGACGGTGGCGAATCCGACCGTAGGCGATAACTATAACGGTATTTCTATTGGGGATATAGACTCGGGTTCATGGTGCGACCCCCGCTGACCCCGCAGGAACGCCTCCGCGGCGAAGAACTCGGCAGGCTGCTGCGTCAGGCCCGAGGCGAGCGCAGCATCGTCGAGGTCGCAGCCGCCGCCGGCATGTCCGCCGAGACCCTCCGCAAGATCGAGACAGGCCGGATCGCGACGCCGGCCTTCTTCACCATCGCCGCGCTGGCCGGCGTGCTGGACGTGCCTCTCGACCGGCTCGCCGCGGGGGCCGCCCCCGCGGTCCCGACCTGACGCCCGGGATCAGTCGGCCGGTTTCGGGTCGCGCAGCAGCGGATGCGCCCGCATCGCCACCTCCAGCTCCCCTGGAAGTTCGTCGCGGTAGCGGCCCAGCGTGGACAGGTCGCTGTGCCCGAGGACCCGCCGGACCGCGTCCATGTCGACGGCGTCGGCCAGCAGGTGGGTCGCGGTGGTGTGCCGGAGACCGTGGGGGGTCACCGACCGGCGCTGTGCCGGATCGACCTCCCGCAGCACGCGGTCGATGACCGCCTGCACGTCGCCGCGCGCCAGCCTGCGCCCCCGCCAGGACAGCAGCAGCGCCTTGTCCTGCGTCGCGGGCCTGCCCCGCTGCAGGTAGGCCTCCAGGACCGTCGCCACGTCGTGGGGGAGGGGCACGTCGCGGGTGCGGCCGCCCTTGCCGAAGATCCGCCAGTAGCGGACGCCGTCGTTGGTGTAGAAGTCTTCGACGTTGGCCCGGACGAGCTCGGACACACGTGGGCCCAGCGCCGTCAGCAGCAGCACGACGAGGCCGTCGCGCAACTCGGTGCGCTGATCACGCCGCCGGCCGGGGCGTCGTGGCTCCTCGCCCAGGGTGCGGGCCGCGCCGACGAGCCCCTGGGCCTGCTCGCGGGTGAGCGCCCGTCGTTCGGGGCGCAGCCCGCCGCGTTCCTTGGCGGTCACGGTGGCCAGCGCCATCGGGTTGATCTGCACCCATCCGGCGAGGGTGGCGTGTTTGAACAGGGCGGAGATCGATCGGCGGAAGCGCGCCTGGGATGAGGCGGACTGCCGGGCTCCGGGGTCGGCGGTGCGGCGGCCGTCGGGTTTGCGGGCGAACGCGAGCAGGATCGCATCCACGTCCTCGCCGGTCAGGTCGTCCAGCACGGTCCGCTCGCCGGCCAGGGCGACGAGAGTCGCCACGTCTCGTGCGTACACCTCGGCGGTGGCGGGGGACAGCGCCCCGGTCAGGGTCTTGGCCCGGACCAGCTCCACATAGCGATCAGCCGCCTCCACCACCGTCAGCCGGTCGAGCTCCGCAGGCCGCACCGTCCCCCCTCACTGTCGTGGACGATCCATCAGGCATGGAAGATCCATCAGGAGACGGTAGCGGCCCGCACCGACAGAATGTTCAGATGTCGCGGAAGGTCTCGATCCGCGCCCCGAGCGCGTTCAGCCGCTCGGCCAGGTCCTCGTAGCCCCGGTTGATCACGTACACGTTCCGGAGCACCGAGGTGCCTTCGGCGGCCATCATGGCGAGCAGCACCACGACGGCGGGCCGGAGCGCGGGCGGGCACATCATCTCCGCCGACCGCCACCGGGTGGGGCCTTCGACCAGCACCCGGTGCGGGTCCAGGAGCTTCACCGAGGCGCCGAGCCGGGTGAGTTCGGTGAGGTAGATGGCCCTGTTGTCGTACACCCAGTCGTGGATGAGCGTGGAGCCCTGCGCCGCGGCGGCGATGGCCGCGAAGAAGGGCACGTTGTCGATGTTGAGGCCGGGGAACGGCATGGGGTGGATCTTGTCGATGGGGGAGACGAGCTTCGACGGCCGGACGGTGAGGTCGACCAGGCGGGTGCGGCCGTTGGCGGCCGGGTATTCGGCGCCCCGGTCGTGGTCGAGGCCCATCTCCTCCAGGACGGCCAGCTCGATCTCCAGGAACTCGACCGGCACCCGGCAGATGGTCAGCTCCGAGGAGGTGACGACGGCGGCGGCCAGCAGGCTCATCGCCTCCACCGGGTCCTCGGAGGGGGAGTAGTCGACGTCGCGCTCGATGGAGGGCACGCCGTGCACGGTGAGGGTGGTGGTGCCGATGCCGTCCACGCGCACGCCGAGCTGCTCCAGGAAGAAGCAGAGGTCCTGGACCATGTAGTTGGAGGAGGCGTTGCGGATCACGGTGACGCCGTCGTGGCGTGCGGCCGCGAGCAGGGCGTTCTCGGTCACGGTGTCGCCGCGTTCGGTGAGCACGATGGGCCGTCTGGGGGACACCTCGGGGTCCACGCGCGCGTGGTAGAAGCCGCCGGTGGCGGTGATGTCGAGGCCGAAGTGCTTCAAGGCCGACATGTGCGGCTGGACGGTGCGGGTGCCGAGGTCGCAGCCGCCCGCGTACGGGATGCGGAACTGCTCGGTGCGGTGCATGAGCGGCCCGAGGAACATGATGACGCTGCGGGTGCGGCGGGCCGCCTCGGTGTCCATCGCCTCCAGGTCGAGGCGGGCGGTGGGCACGATCTCCAGGTCGCTGCCTTCGTTGATCCAGCGTGCCCGCACTCCGATGGAGGCGAGCACTTCCAGGATCCGGTAGACCTCTTCGATGCGGGCGACCTTGCGCAGGATCGTCCGCCCGGAGTTCAGCAGTGACGCGCACAGCAGGGCCACGCAGGCGTTCTTCGACGTCTTGACGTCGATGCTGCCTGACAGGCGGCGGCCGCCCACCACACGCAGGTGCATGGGGCCCGCGTAGCCCAGGGAGACGATCTCGCTGTCGAGCGCCTCGCCGATGCGGGCGATCATCTCAAGACTGATGTTCTGGTTGCCGCGCTCGATCCGGTTGACGGCGCTCTGGCTCGTCGCCAGCGCGTCGGCCAGCTGGAGCTGTGTCCAACCACGATGCTGGCGCGCGTCCCGGATGAGCCGGCCGATTCGCACAAGATAGTCGTCTGCCACAAGACGACAACCTATCTCACATATGAGATGGTCTCGCGTTCGACGCGGCCGACGCGCCGGACAACTCCCGATGAACCGCCAGATGCTCCGGCGTGGCCTCCGCCTTCCGCTTCAGCACGAACCCTTCCCGCGCCGCCCGGAAGCCGCACCGGTCGTCGAACATGTCCCGGCTCATCTCCGCCAGCTCCTCCACCCGATACGCGTCCAGCGGTTTACGCCGCTCGTCAGCCTCCCGCGCCGCCTGCTTGGCCGTGAGCAGCCCCGCGTAGTTCGGATCCACCGCCAGCTTCTCGGCGTACTCCAGGACGGTCCGCTCGAACTCCGGCCGCGTCCCCGGCACCACCTTGTCGGCCAGCCCGAGCTCGGCGGCTTCCAGCGCGCCGATCGGCAACGCCTCCTGCGTCAGCCGCGCCGCCTGCTCCGCGCCCACCCGGCGCGGCAGCGCGTACGTCCACAGCTCGCTGCCGAACAGCCCCATCGTCCGGTAGTGCGGATTCAGCACCACGCCGGCGCGCATGATCACACGGTCGCCGCCCAGCCCCATCATCACCCCGCCGGCGCCGGCGTTCCCGCCCATCGACGTCACGACCAGCTGCCCGGTGCACCAGATCACCTCGCGGCAGACCTGGTTGATGGCGTTGATGTTCATCCACGCCTCCAGCTCCGGATGCTTGGCCGCCTGGATCACGTTCAGGTGGATCCCGTTGGAGAACGTCTCGCCGCCGCGCACCACCAGCACCCGCGTGTCCTGCGCGGTCGCGTACCGCAGCGCCGCCGCGAGCCGCCGGCACTGGTCGGTCGACATGGCGCCGTTGTAGAAGTCGAAGCTCACCACCCCGACACCGTCACTGCGGTCGTAGGTGATCTCGCTGTAGCCGGCGACCTCCTCGACACCGGTGATCCGGTCACCGAGGACGGCCGCGGCCGGCAGCTTGACCGCGCCGGGCTCGTCCGGCCGCAGATGGCCGACCCACACCGTCCCGTCGCCGGTGCGCACCAGCACCGCGCCCTCGCGCCGCCCCGCGATCGTGCCCGGCTCGCCGGGCATGACCGGCCCCCGGTAGACGTCGAACACACGTACCGCGAGCCCGCACAAGGTGGCCCGGCCGCCGGGCGCGCCGTCGGCCGCCCGCACCCGCCGCAGCACCGTCTCGGTCGGCGCGGCCCAGGACACGTCGCGGTCGGCGTGACGCATCGCCGGGCGCAGCCGTCCCACCACCTCGGGGCGGCGGGGGTCCAGCGGGGTGGGCAGGAACGCCGGGTCTGCGGCCTTGGCCGCCACCTCGAGCACGAGCTCCACCGCGGCGTCCGCCACCGGCCCGTTGTACAGCGCGGACTTGCGGGGCGGTTCGGCCGGCATCGGGAACATCCGGTAGCCCCAGATGGGGCCGGCGTCCATCTCCTCCACCGCCTGCAGCGCGGTCACGCCCCACTGGGGTTCGGCGTCGGCGATGGCCCAGTCCAGCGAGGAGGGGCCGCGGTCGCCGGGAGGCCCGGGATGGATGATGATCGTGCGCTGGGTCTGCCACAGCCGCGCGGGCACCTTCTCCTTGAGGAACGGGCAGATCACCAGGTCCGGCTTGGCCAGCTCGGCCGCTTCGAGCATCACCTGCTCCGACAGCGCCAGCTCCACGCTGACGTCGTGGCCGGCCCGGCGTAGCTCCAGCCAGGCGCGCTGGGTCAGGCCGTTGAACGAGGAGCAGAGAAGCAGGATACGCAAGGGGAGTTTCCTTCTGAGGGGATCGGGCGAGGGGAGAGGTGGCGGTCAGGCGGCGCCGGGCGGCGGGGGAGCCCAGTGGCCCCAGCTGTTTACGGCAGCCCCATATGACCCGTTCATCCGTCGATGCTGACATGGCCGGGCAAGGCCTGCTGACACATCACGATAAAAAGTCGCCCGTGTTGGCATCATTCGTCAGCTTTTGTCGGGATTTTTTCTTGCGAAGTGTGGCTAAACTCCGCATCTCACCTCACACGCCACACGACCGAAAACCCCCACCCTCCGTACGACCCCACCCGCGAACCGTGACCGGGCACGGCTCGTCCAGATCGAAGAGCCGACCGCCGGCCGAGCAGCGCAGCCGCCGGGCCCCGCCGCCCCTCAGGAACATCGACCGGCCCGGATCCCACCCCGTCCCTTTATCCGGCCCGTACCCTCGTCGTTGGTCCCCACGACCGACGTCGTCATCGTCGTCGCAACCGACCACGACCACGCCGGTCGGAGTCACGCTCCTCCACCGCTGGAGGACTTGGCGGAGGATCTGCGTGCGGATCGTCCGTTCCGGGCCTATCGGGCGGGGAGCGGGGAGGAGCGCACGATCGACGAGTACGCGGACATCATCGATATGCTGTCCGAGCTGCGGCTGCGGCTGGGCTGCGGGGGTGGTCGGCTCGTAGGGACGATGTGGCCCAGCAACTGGACGACCTGAGCAGGGCGGTGGAAGGGCTGGCGCGTCAGGTACGGACTCTGAGCACGGAGGAGGAGCCGACGCCCAAGTCGTCGGACGCGCGGCACGGCGCAGGTCCGTGCTCGACGCCACTGACGCGGTCGAGTACTTCGTCGATCAGGTCGCCGAGGTAACGGGTGTGCCTCTGCGGCGCTGTCTGGTCATGGTCGCCTCCCTTCGTGTGTCCGGCTCGATCGCGGCACGGGCGGCGTCGAGCGTTCTCCGACGGGGTTCTCGGGGGACTGAGGACCTGGGGGTGGGGTCAGGAGGGGGTAGATCCGCGGCAGCCCTCTTCTCCGCGGAAACGCGTGCGGATCACGGGTTCCTCTGACCTTGCACGCCTACCAAGTGGTCACAATAAGTAATCAGAATATCATCGTCAGCTATAACTGCAGGTGGGAGCATCGCCGATCCAGCCTAAATCTGGGGGCGTGGGCCACATTCTGGGCGTTGAAGATCACTGTGCCGAGATGGCGCCGGGGGAGTGCCTGGAGGAAAGGGGTCCTGCGAACGCTTTCCCGACCCGCCGGGTGCGGGCGTAGGGGGCGCCTCGTGGCTCGCGGGAGACCTCGGGCGCCGGGCATGACATGGCGAACGCGGTGCCGGTCAGTCGCCGTGGCCGACGGAAGTCATACCAGACAGAATCCAGCTTCTGTCTGGTATGGGTACTTTTGTGGCGATTTGGCGTGGTTAGAGGCGGTTGACGAAACGGGTGGCCGCGCGGTGGCTCATGCCGGTCTCGCCGCGTACGAGGAAGACGGCTTCCTGGATCTGACCCATCGCCTTCATCTCCCGCGCCTGGTCGACCAGGCCGGGGTTGGGGGTGGGGCTGTTGCGGGGGTTGCGGGTGAGCCGCACGGCCAGGACGATCAGCAGGATGATCGCCGCTGTGACGACGACAGTGAGGGCGACGAGGCCGCCGGTGGAGATCGCCAGGCTGGGCATGTGTCGATCGTATCGCCGTTCCGGCGTGCGGATCAGAGGCGGTTTCGCCAGTAAGCCCGTACGGTCACAGGCTGTCGACGAACAGGGTGGCGCCGGCCTCGTCCATGCCGGTCTCGCCGCGTACCAGGAAGACGGCCTGCTCGGTGCGGCCGGACTCCTTGAGGCGGCGTACCCGGGTGGCGAGGTCTTCTTGTGGTGGGGTGTGCTGCTGGGTGATGGCGGGCGGGTGGAGGGGGCGGCCGGCGGCGAGTCCGTCGATGGCGTCCTTGGCCTGTTTGAGGCCCATGCCGGTGTGCTCGCGCAGGAGTTTGATCGCTTGGATCTTTCTGTCTCGCCTGATCAGCTCACGTAGGGCGCCGTCGAGTTCCTCGGGTGCGTACGGCGGCGCTTTCGTGATGCTTGCGCGTCGGCGGTTGATCACGACGCTCATGGTGATGGCGATGGCGCCGACGAGGAAGATGCCGATGGCCAGCAGTTCCATCACTGAGATTCCCATGGGCATGGGCGGGATCGTATCGTGCCGGATCCGGATATGTCAGGCGTCTGTGCGGAGTGGATCGGCGCCTCTGCGGTTGCTTGATAATGGACATTATGTCAAGTAGCACAGCTTCGGGAGGGGGTGGGGGCTCCCCTGCGGTGTGCCGGTCCGATTGTCGGAGCAAGTCGATGTTGGTCAGATATGGCTGTTTTGGGCCTGCCGGATTCGGGTCCTGTGAGATGCGTTACCTCACGGTGCGTGAGCGTTCCGATGGGATCTGTGGTTTCTCGAGTGGTGGTGACGGATCCGTGTGAGAGTTGGTGACTCTTGTGTCGGAGATGTCAGGGCTGGTCACTGTGGGTGTTGTCGGTGCCTTTCGAGATCTTGGGTGGGGTTCTGGGGGTCACTCCCCTGGTTTGCGTGATTGCGCCGTTAGATGCGCTGTGTGCTTGACAGCGGCTCTGACTTGTCGTTGATTCACTGTCGTTGGCTCTGTGTGGCGTTTAGGGTGGTCTTCTGCTATCGCGCCGCGAGAGGAGCAGCACGTGGGGAACGAGTCTGTGTTATGTCAGGTGTGCCAGGGGGTTCTCCCGGCATCGGGCCGTGAGGCGTACACGCCACTGCGTGGGCGGTTGATCGTGACGAATGGCTACTGCGGGGGTGGCTGCGCCGAGCGGCGTGGTCTGGGTGAGCGGGGCCTGTCGGCTCAGCAGCCGCAGCAGCACCAGGAGGAGCAGTCGCGTCCGGTGCCGCCGGCCGGTCCGGTGCGAGGGCAGCAGATTCCGGTGGCTCCGGGAGTGCATGTTTCGCGTTGAGGTGCCGCCGGAACTGGCCGGGCTCGGGTGGGGCGGCGGCGTTGATGAACGGGTTTGCTGAGTTTTCTACTGGTGGCCTTGGGTGGTGTGCCAGTAGTCGCGGGTCTGTACGGCCAGGCCGTCACGGTTGAAGCGGGCGAATACGCAGCCTGCGATGGTGACGGGCTGGTCGTTTTCTTGTGCGTGGACCCGGAATTCGATGGCGGCTCGGTCGCCGTCGACGAGGGGGGTGGTGAAGGTGACGTGGGGTGCGCTTTCGCCGGTGAAGGACCAGCGGATGTAGTCGGCGATGGCTTGTTTGCCGTGGTGCGGGGGTCTGAACGGCATGGAGGTGTGGACGGCGTCGTCGCTGTAGAGGGCGATGATGGCGTCGGTGTCGTGGTGGGTCCAGCCGTGTTGCCAGGTGTCGGCGAAGCGCTGGGCGGCGTCTCGGGGGTTCATGGGTGCGGGCGGGTGTAGGGGTGGGTGGCGGTGACGGCGGTGACGGGTAGGGGCCCGTACAGGTGGGGGTAGCCGTTCTCGGTGCGGATGTCGAGGCCGGTGGGGTCGATGTCGAGAATGAGCAGGGGTTCGGTGAGGTGGCCGTAGAAGGCGGTGTGGACGCCGTGGAGTTGGTCGAGGTCGCGGCTGCAGTGGATGAAGCCTTCTTGGTCGAGGGTGCGGCCGAGGGTGGAGATGCGGTACTCCCCCGTTTTCTGGGCTTGGGTCCAGTCGGTGTGGAGTGCGAGGTGGTGGATGGTCATGGGGTCCATTCGGTTTCGAGCATGGCGTAGACCATTTCTGAGGACCATTCGCCTTTGACGCGTTCGTTGTCGATGAGGTGGGCTTCGCGGCGCATGCCGAGTTTTTCCAGGACGCGGGCGGAGGCGGTGTTGCGGGCGTCGAGGCGGCCGACGATGCGGTGCAGGCCGAGGTGTTCGAAGCCGAGGCGGAGCATTTCGCGGGCGGCTTCGGGGGCGTAGCCGTGGCCGTGGTGGGTGGGGTTGAGGATGTAGCCGATCTCGCCTTGGCGGTGTTCCTGGCTGGTCCAGATGAGCAGGCAGTTGCCGATGAGGTCGCCGGTGCCGGGGAGGGTGATGGCGAGGTCGACGGCGTCGCCTTCCTGCAGGAGGGCGGTGCGGGTGATCTTCTTGTCGAGGAAGGCGCGGGTGGTGTCGAGGTCGCGTGGTCCCCAGTAGAGGTGGCGGGTGACGTCGGGGCGGGATTCGTAGGCGTGCAGGGGGTGGAGGTCTTGGGGGGTGAAGGGGCGCAGGAGGAGGCGGTCGGTGGTGATCGGGTAGTGGGGTTTCAGCACGGGGGCAGTGTAGGGCGCTGGTCGGGCGGGGTGCGAGGCGTTTTGGTGCGGGTGGTCAGTGGGCGCCTGCGAGGTTGAGGACGACGACGCCGCCGATGATGAGGAGGATGCCGCCGATTTTGAGTGGGGTGAGGGTTTCGCCCATGAAGGCGGCGCCGATGAGGGCGATGACGGCGGTGCCGGCGCCGGCCCAGACGGCGTAGGCGGTGCCCATGTCGAGCTGGAGTTTGAGTGCTTGGGACAGGAGGGTGAAGGAGGCGATGTAGCCGAGGGCGGTGAGGGTGGTCCAGCCGAGGTGGGTGAAGCCGTCGCTGAGTTTGAGTGCGGTGGTGGCGGTGACTTCGCAGGCGATGGCGAGGGCGAGCAGGAGCCAGGGCATGGGGCCCTTCCGGTGAAGTGGTACGTGGGTGTCAGTTTATGTGGGGTGGGTGTCGGCTTGAAATGGGAGTCGAATGCGTGTTCCACTTGGTGGGTGGGCTGGGATGCGTTACCTCTGGTGGACGCCGTCGATGAGCGGCCGCTGATCGAGCGGCGGGCCGTGGTGCGTGACGGGTTCTATGAGATGCAGGCTCGCACGATGATCGAGCGGGTGCCGCAGTCCGCGGGCATCGCGCAGCGGTGGGCGGTGTCCCCCTACCGTGGTTGCGCCCATGCCTGCCGCGGCTGCGGTGCCCGCGCTGGGCATCGCCGGCTGGGGTTGGACGCGGGGGCTGATTTCGACACGCGGGTCGTGGTGAAGGCGAACGCGGTGGAGCGGTTGCGTGCGGAGTTGGGCCGGTGGGGTGGTGAGGCGCTGGCGGTGGGGGTGAGTGGTGACTGTTATCAGGAGGCGGAGCGTACGTACCGGTTGATGCCGGGGGTCGTGGCGGCGCTGGCTGGGGCGGGGGTGCCGTTCACGGTGTATACGAAGAGTCCGCTGGTGTTGCGTGACGCGGGGCTGCTGGCGGAGGTGGGTGCGCAGGTGGCGGTGTCGATCGCGTTCGTGGACGAGCGGATCCGGCGGACGGTGGAGCCGGGTGCGGTGGGTGCGCAGGCGCGGTTGGAGTTGGTGTCGTCGCTGGTGGAGGCGGGGGTGGAGTGCCGGGTGTTGATGGCTCCGGTGTTGCCGTTGCTGAGTGATGGGGCGGATCAGCTGGCGGCGACGGTGCGGCGGATCGCGGCTGCGGGGGCGGTGGCGGTGGAGCCGGTGGTGTTGCGGTTGCCGGTGGGGACGCGGGGGTGGTTCGTGGAGTGGCTGGGGCGGGCGCATCCGGAGCTGGTGGCGCGTTATGAGGAGTTGTACGACCGGGCGGGGCTCCCCTCCCCCGGCTATGAGCAGCGCATTCTTGGGCAGATCGGGCAGTTGTGCCGGGGTTATGGGTTGGCGGCGGGGCCGGTGGGGGCGGTGCCGCGGGAGCCTCGTTCGTCGCAGTTGACGGTGGTGTGAGCCGGCTGGAGTCGGTGGTTCCGTGTCATCGGACGAGCCGCCCCGCTCCGCCGTCAGAGCCGGCCTCGCGCTGAGTCGATGCGAACACGCCGCTGGGGCCGGATGACGAGGGTCCGCTGGGGCGGGGGTGCGGGGTTAGATGGTGGCTGTGGTGCGGTAGGCACCTCGGTAGGCATCGCTGTGGGTGGTGTTCCGGGTGCGGGGGGTGAGGGATGGGGTTGCGGGAGCGGCGGGGGTGTGAGCCGGGTGTGGAGGGGGCGGCTCGGATCCTGGTGGCGGGGGTGGGTGACGTCTTCTTCGGCGATGACGGGTTCGGGGCCGAGGTGGTGCGGCGGCTCGCCGGGGTGCGGCGGGCGGGTGTGGACGTGGTCGACTTCGGTGTGCGTGGCGGGGAGCTGGCGGGTGCGTTGCGGCGGGGCTATGACCTGGCGGTGATCGTGGACGCGGCGGTGCGGGGGCGGGTGCCGGGGACGATCACGGTGGTGGAGGTGGATCAGCCGCGTGCGGATCTGCCGGGGTCGGATCTGCCGGATTGGGGCGGGGCGGGGCCGGCGCGTGGTGTGGATCCGGTGGGGGTGCTGCGGCGGGCGGCCGAGCTCGGCGGGGTTCCGGATCGGGTGGTGGTGGTGTGCTGTGAGCCGGCAGCAGTGGGGGCCGGGGTGCCGGGGGGCTCATCTGGGGAGGAGCTGAGCGCGCCGGTGCGGGCGGCGGTCGGCCCGGCGGTCCGCTTGGTGCTGGGCATCATCGCGGAGGGCGCCGGGCCGGAGGGTGCGGCGTGAGGCCGGCAGGGGTGAGGTCTGGTGGGGTGGTCAGGCGTCGTCGCCGTCGAGGGCGCTGCCCTTCTTCCACTGCTTGAACGACATCTGCCAGTAGCCCCAGCCGTTGTTCCATTCGAGTTCGCGGTCGGTGCCGGTGATCTCGACGATGTCGCCGCGCTGGAAGTTGTCGAAGTACCACTTGGCCTGGTCGGGGCGGGCGTTGATGCAGCCGTGGCTGACGTTGCGGACGCCTTGGGCCCACACGTTGTTCTTGGCGTGGACGTACTCGCCGCTGTTGGAGATGCGGACGGCGTGGTCGATCATGACGTCGTAGTAGCCGGGGTCGCCCTTCTTGCGGCCGGGTGAGATCATGCGGACCGGGCTGGCGCGCTCCATGGTGAGGTGGACGCCGGAGGTGGTGGTGTATTCGCGGGTGGTGGCCATGCCGGCGCTGATGCGCATCGTCTCGACGCGTTTGCCGTCCTTGTAGACGTACATCATGTGCTTGTCGGCGGCCACCTTGGAGACCATCTTCGCGCCGATCTTCATGCTGTAGTCGTAGTCCTTCATCCCCCACAGGCCCCGGCCCGCTTTGACGCCGTCGAGGTCGGCGTTGAGGGTGACCGTCTGGTGGGCGGACCAGTACTTGGCGGGGCGGTAGATGGCGTACTTGTCGTCGATCCACCGCCAGGCGCCGTCGACGGGCTTTTCGGACTCGACCTTGAGGGCGCGTTCGACGGCGGCCTTGTTGGTGATGGGCTGGGTGAACCTGACCATGATCGGCATGCCGACGCCGACCTTCTCGCCCTTGACGTTGGGGGTGACGTCGGCGATCTCCAGGACGCGTTCGGGTTTTTGCGTGGTGAAGGTGCTGGCGGCGGTGGTGACGCCGGATTTGGCGGTGACGTTGTAGTCGGCCGACGGCTTCAGTGGGGTCTTGGAGATCCACCGGGTCTTGTCGGTGTTGTAATTGCCTTCGATCTGTTCGCCGTCGCCTTCGACCACGACCTCGTCCAGGGTGCCGCCGGCGGCGGTGACGATGATCCTCTTGCCTGGGCTGACCTTGGTGCTGCCCTCTTGGGGGGTGATGGCGATGGTGGGGGCTTGGGGGGTCGCCGAGATCGTCGCGTCGCCGTCGGCGGCCTGGCCCGATCCGGGGGCGGCGCCGGAGCATGAGGCGGTGAGGGTTGTCGCGGTGGCCAGGGCCACGCCTGCGACGACCTTCCTCCAGCCGGTCTCAACGTTCAACTCGAACCTCTCCCCGCTATGACAGACGCACTAAAACCTTAATGCTCCTGCATGTAAGACGCGGAATCATATGGGAGAGTTCGGTCACATTTCCATCACTTCTGGAAGTAAAGCGCAGGTCAGGGCCGGGTCAAGTCCCGGTCAAGTGGTAGAAGGGCCGGTCAGGGACGTGACAGGCGGTGGGTGAGGCTCGTGTGCCGCCGTCCGGCGCCCTTGGTCCGTACGGCCTGCGCGAGGGCGCGGCGGGAGCCGACGATCACCACGAGTCTCTTGGCCCGGGTGATGGCGGTGTAGAGCAGGTTGCGTTGCAGCATCATCCAGGCGCTGGTGGCCAGGGGGATCACCACGGCGGGGTATTCGCTGCCCTGGGAGCGGTGGATGGAGACGGCGTAGGCGTGGGCGAGTTCGTCGAGCTCGTCGAAGGCGTAGTCGACCTGTTCGTCCTCGTCGGTGCGGACGGTGAGGGAGTTGTCGTCGGGCTGGATGCCGGTGACGATGCCGACGGTGCCGTTGAAGACGCCGGCGGCGCCCTTGTCGTAGTTGTTGCGCAGTTGGGTGACCTTGTCGCCGATGCGGAAGACGCGGCCGCCGTAGCGGCGTTCGGGCATGCCGTCGCGGGCGGGGGTGAGGGATTCCTGCAGGGCGATGTTGAGCGCGCCGGCTCCGGCGGCGCCGCGGTGCATGGGGGCGAGCACCTGGACCTCGCGGCGGGGGTCGAGGCCGAAGGTGCGCGGGATGCGGCGGGCGACGACGTCGACGGTGAGGGCGGCGATCTCCTCCGGTTCCTCGCAGGGGAAGAGGAAGAAGTCCTTCATGCCTTCCAGGACGGGGTGGCGTCCGGTGTTGACGCGGTGGGCGTTGACGACGACGCCGGATTCCTGGGCCTGGCGGAAGATCTGGGTGAGGCGGACGCGCGGGATGTCGTCGGCGGCGAGCAGGTCTTTGAGCACCTCCCCCGCGCCGACGGAGGGCAGCTGGTCGACGTCGCCGACGAACAGCAGGTGTGCGCCGGGTGCGACGGCTTTGACGAGTTTGTTGGCCAGCAGGACGTCGAGCATGGAGGCCTCGTCGACGACCACCAGGTCGGCGTCGAGGGGGTTGTCGCGGTCGAAGGTGGCGTCGCCGCCGGGGCGTAGTTGCAGGAGGCGGTGGACGGTGGTGGCCTCGTGGCCGGTGAGCTCGGCGAGCCGTTTGGCGGCCCGGCCGGTGGGGGCGGCGAGGATCACTTTGGCGCGTTTGGCGCGGGCGAGGGTGACGATGGAGCGGACGGTGAAGCTTTTGCCGCAGCCGGGGCCGCCGGTGAGGACGGCGACCTTGTGGGTGAGGGCGAGCCGGACGGCCTGGCGTTGTTCGGTGGCGAGTTCGGCGCCGGTCTGGCCGTGCAGCCAGTGTTCGGCCTTGTCCCAGTCGACGTCGGTGAACGCCTTGAGCCGGTCGTGGCCGTGGTGCAGCAGGGTGAGCAGGGAGCCGGCCAGGGAGAGTTCGGCGCGGTGGAAGGGTGGCAGGTAGACGGCGGGCACGAGGTTGTCGCCGGTGGGGATCTCTTCGCGGACGGCGCCTTCCTCGGTGACGAGGTCTTCGAGGCAGGTGGCGATCAGGGGGGCGTCCACTTCGAGGATCTTGACCGCGTCGCCGATCAGGTTGGGGGCGGGCAGGTAGCAGTGGCCGTCGTCGGCGGCTTGCGACAGGGTGTAGCGCAGGCCGGCTTTGACGCGTTCGGGGCTGTCGTGCGGGATGCCGACGGCCTGGGCGATGGTGTCGGCGGTCTTGAAGCCGATCCCCCACACGTCGTCGGCGAGTTTGTACGGTTGTGCCCGGACGATGTCGATGGAGCGTTCGCCGTACTGCTTGAAGATGCGTACGGCGATGGAAGTGGAGACGCCGACTCCCTGCAGGAAGATCATCACTTCTTTGATGATCTTCTGTTCTTCCCAGGCGGCGCCGATCATCTTGGTGCGTTTGGGGCCGAGGCCCGGCACTTCCACCAGCCGCTGCGGGTCGTTCTCGATCACGTCCAGGGTGTCGGTGCCGAAGTGGTCGACGATCCGTTCGGCCATTTTGGGGCCGATCCCCTTGATGAGGCCGGAGCCGAGGTAGCGGCGGATGCCCTGTACGGTGGCGGGCAGCACGGTGGTGTAGGACCACACCTCGAACTGCTTGCCGTAGCGGGGGTGGGAGGTCCAGCGTCCGCTGAGCTGCAGCGACTCCCCCACCTGCGCGCCGAGCAGCGGCCCGACCGCGGTCAGCAGCTCGGCGCCGGAGCGGGCGGTGGCCACGCGGGCGATCGTGTAGCCGGTCTCCTCGTTGGCGTAGGTGATGCGTTCCAGTACTGCGTTCAAAACAGTGACGTTTTTTCTGGAGCCCATGTCCGGACTCTCCTCGGGCCTCCCCACATAGAGGAGACTAGTACTCCAGTGACATTTCGCGATCACGGTTCGGATCTGCGCTGGTAGTGGCAGTGCCGGGCCATGGCCTGATGGCGTCGGCGCCAGTGTGACCAGCGCAGAATTCTCGTGATGGCGCGGTGCTGGGTCAGCACGGGTACGGCGAGCAGTCGGCGGATCTCGGGCAGTGTCAGTGGGATGCGGTCCTGGTCACCGGGTGGCTGGGCGGCGGCCATGGCCGCCGAAAGGGCCGGCGCGAGCATGACCAGGGTGATGTGCCGGTGCCAGGCCGTCAGGCGCGCACCGGGTAGTGATCCAACCTGACCTGGCCCTTGGCCGCTTGGAAGCTCGCCGGACTGGACGGGCGGATGGTCACCAACTCCGTCGCCGGGAACGGCGCCGACCCGGCCCCGGTCGTGGTCCCGGGGCCGGGTCGGTTTCATCGGCGACGCCCCGGTTCAGCTGGATGAGGCGATCTACCCGCGCGAGCTCGTGGAGGGCACGCCAATCGCGACCGGGCGGAAGGTGCCGGGCGGCATCTACGTGATGCTGGCCCAGGCTGGTCACTCCCCCGTGGCGGTCACCCGGCGTACGATGCGGGCGCGAATCGCGACTGAGAATGAGGCCGCCCGGCTCAAGCTCGCGAAGGGGTCGTTGGTCCTGGCCGCCGACCAGCTCATCGCGGATGAGCGCGGCCGGGTGTCCGCCACGGCGTGCTGCTGCAGCGACAGCGCCAGGTGGACCACGACCGGGTCGCAGAACGGGAGGCGCCCCTCGACGTCGTACGCCATGAACGTCTTGTTGACGTGGGGGAAGTTCTTCCTGCTCTGGGAGGCCATCAGGTCGCGCCGGTAGATGTGCCGGTCGGTCTTCTGCAGGGCTCGCCGGAGTACGTGACCTTGAAGCCGTCCGCGCGGATCCGCTCGGCGAGCAGCAGACACGCCCACCCGACTCGAAATGCTCAGAGGCCAGGCTCGCGGTAAGGCTCGGGTTCCGAGTCCGGATTCGCCTTCACCGGAATGTCGATGGCCGCCAGCCTGGCGGAGACGTCATGCGGCCCTCGGGCGTACACGACCTTCTCGTCTGGGCCAAGCGGCACCGGGTCTAGGTCACGCAGCGTGCAGCCGACCGCGGATAGCTTGGCCGCTAGGGTGCCCAGGTCGGTGTCGGCGGGCACCGTCAGAAGCCAATCCATGGTCATCATCCCCTCATCGGGCAGCCCTCGGACGGTACAGCGCCACCCTCACGCTCCAGCCCTCAAGCTTACTTCCGCAGCATGTACGAATAGGATGCCGCCGCGTTCAGGATCCCACGCCCGTAGTCGCGGTCCCAAGGCCTGCCCGTCGTGTTAACCAGCCCGGCCAGCAGAGCCTCGCGCAGCTCCGCCGGGGTCAGCCCGGGGAACGCGGACAGCAGCAGTGCCGCCACACCAGCCGCGACGGGCGTCGCTGCCGAGGTCCCATTGTCGAAGGGCGCCGCCGTCCCACCAGGACGGTCCGGCCCGAAGTTGCCGAAAAAGTGGGAGTACGCGGCGAGGTCCGGTTTGCTCACCTCGAACATACCGGGCCCCTGGGAGGAGTACCCGATGCGCTCGTTTCGACTGTTGACCGCGGCGACGGTGATGACCTCGGCGAGACTGTTGGAGCCGTGGACGGATTTCCCCGGGCCGATACTGCTCGGGTCGCAGTTGAGACTGGGGCACGGGGTACCGCAGTTTCCCGCGGCGAAGAACACTGCCGCGCCGGAGGCCACGACCTCGCGCACCTTGCGGTGGAGCGGGTGGTCGATGTCCCAGATCTCATGCCCGGGAGCCTGCGCGCGGGAAGGTACGCGGTAGAACCCGTAGCTATTGGTGGTCAGGTGCGGGGTCCCGTCGATCCTCCGCTGGTCGAGTACCGCCTGGAACATCGCCAGGGCGCCGCCGGAGTTCGGATCGCCGAGGAAGGGGTAGTCGTACAGGCGGGCGGCGGGGGCTGCGAGGAGGACGTCAGCGGCGCACATGGAGCCGTGGCTGGTGATGGGGGCCGCTCCCGGCTGAAGTCGGGCTCCGGGACGGGCGAATCCGCCGGAGACCGGGTAGACGGTGCCGTTGACGCCTTCGTCGAGGATGCCCACGGCGACGTTCTGCCCGCGAAAGCCGTCCTGCCATACTTTGGAGACTCCGAGCAGGGTCCGGATGACGTGGAGGGCGACCCCTGGCCGGAACGGCCTGCAGTCGGTCACCGCGCGCGAGCGGGCGAGGTCGAACGGCCCGGAGCCGGCGGCCTCCGCCGGATCCGGCTCTCCCAGGAGCTCCCAGTGCTCGTACAGGTATTGCCGCGAGTTCGGCCACACGGTGACACCGTTGCGTCCGCGTAGTTCCTCCAGCCTGGTGTGGTCGACCTCCACGGGCACCACCATCGTGGTCGGGGCCATGTCTTGGTTCGTCTCCGGGGAGGCGAACTCCCTCAGCTCGAGCATCGGCGCGTAGGTTCCGTCCGCCGCTCGGTGGGCGGCGAACATCGGAACGGGCACCAGGTTCTCGTCCGGTTCGACGCCGAGTCCGGCGACCGCGTCCAGGACACGGTCCGCCTGGTCGTACGCCTCGGTCTCGGAGCCCAGCGCCGCGCGGAAGGCTCCGAAGCCCTCGGCATGGGGTGCCTCGACCTCCAGGAGTACCTTGATCTTGGCCATGTCTGCTGCCTTTCCTAATCCGTCTCATTGCGTGGATGGTCGGGATGACGGTGTGCTCGGACCCGCACGTTCACAGGCCGGGCCACGTCTGCCGTACGGCCGCGGAGCTACGAGGAGACGGTCGTCCCAGGGGGACTTCGCCGAGGGCTCCTCGTTGTCCTCCCCACACCTGTGGGGGTGAGCCGGAGGCCGGAAGATGGCCAACTTCGTCGTCGCCGATCTCGATGATCTGGTTCGCATCGTGAAACGCAAGCTGAAAAAGATGCAGTACCGGCCGTATCTACCCGATGGATGCCTTGCCGCGACCGGGTCGCCCATCAACCATGGTGATCGCGGGAAATGGAAACTGCGAGTTCAACTGGAGTATGTCGGAAGTAGCGGCTTCCCAGCCCTGGCGGAAGGTTCAGGCATAATCGGTTGTTTCGTACGGTGACGGTAATGCACCCAGCTGAGACATTGAGTTCTCCTACGGACGCCAGGGAGATTTCATTACTCCCCTGCGGTTTCATTTCTGAGTGGGTTTCCCTTTGCCGCCTCGAGGGCGCTTTGGACCTCCCCTTCGTCAAATAAGTAGTAATCGGACTCGGATACCGACTCGGGCATGGATAATCCACCTTTGGCGGGGAGTCGCTTGCTGATCCAAACGGTTCGACTTGCATGGATCACCGTACGGGTTGATCAAGTAATGTCCGCAGGTGTCAGCATTATTCCCTTCTGCGAGTCGTCGCCAAACAGGCGATTTCACGTAAGGCCGAACAGTAAAGGCGATAGGGTGGAAAGGTTTTAAGTACGAAAAACTTTGCTCCAATTGAGTAAAGGGCGGGAGGATGAACGTGATTCGTCGGCATTGTTTACCTGCCTCGCGATGATAACTTCAAGATTGCGCTATCATCTGTACAGAGGTTGAAAGACTGAGGTGTCACCGCGCCGTTGCCTGCTCGCGGCGGAGTTCGGGAGTATGCAGGTGGGATGCGTTATCCGGATGGTGGTGGTCTGACCCCGGCGGCGCGAGCAAAGCGTGAACGGGTCCGCTTGGAGGCTGCCGGGTTGTTCGCCGCGGGCATGTCGCCGCCTGCGGCGGCCAAGAAAGCTGCGGGTCTCCCGCAAGTCGGCCTACGTCTGGCACAAGGCCTGGCGCACGGCGGGAACCGGGGCACTGGAGTCGAAAGGGCCGGGCGGGCAGCGCTGCCGGCTCGGCGATGCGCAGGTGCAACGGTTAGAGGCCGCGTTGGACGCCGGTCCGGCCGCCTGGGGATGGACCGAGGATCATCGCTGGACCCTCGCGCGCATCACGGTGCTGGTCGGCGGGTCGTTCCACCTGTCCTACACCCCGCGTGGGATCTGCCATCTGACGAAACAGGACAATCGCTGAGGCCGCCGAAGGCCCGCACCTGGTCCCGCCGAGGACGCACCCCGGCCGTCACCTTCTCGGGCAAGGGCTCCGGCGCCCTTGAAGTCGCCCTGGAAAGGCTTCGCCACGGCGGTCACGACGGTGATCAAAGGCAGGGTGGCGGTGGCGGGCTGGACCAGCGGTTGCAGGAACGGGGTTACGGCCGACACGGGTTTTCTGGCCGACCAGCGGAATCAGCGGAGCGATAGCAGCGCCGACGCCAGAGTGGAAGCCAGCTGAGCGATCGGAGGCAGCAGCGGCAGCAGCGGCAGCAGCGGCAGCAGCGGCAGCAGCGCGACGATGAGCTGACCAAAGGCGCCTGCGATCTGACCGACCAGGGGGGTGAGCTGGGTCAGGACCGGCTGCAGTGCGGTGGGCGGCGGCGCAGCAGGTCCGGCTCGGCGAGGTCGATGCCGTACACCTGGTGCAGGTCCGCCTCCAGGAGCGGCCAACGGGTCAGGAGGTCGTGCCAGCCGACCGCTTGGCCGCCGCCTTCGTGCGCGGGGCCGGCTCGCACCACTCGTGGAGCCCCGTGACCGGGTCGATGTCGCCGCCGCCGACCGGTCCGGGGCTTCTGCGAGCCGCTTCAGTGCTTACCGCGGCGGGCGGAGGATCAGAACATCACGGCGCGCCGGGCGATCACGAGCCACACCGCGAGCGGCGGACCGAGTACCGCTGTCGCCACGTACAGGTTGAAGCGTTCCTCGTTGTCGTCGGTGATGGACTTCTCGCGGGACCACGCGTACGCGGTGAACCCGGTCGACGTGCTGCTGATCAGGAGTGCCGCCGCCATGAACCACAGGCTGGAGGACAACTGCACGCGTTCCGTGGGTGTCTTGTAATCTTCGGCCAGGTCGTCGTACCCGAAGATCCAGCCGAGGGCGGCGAGGCTGACCAGGCCCGCCACCCACAGGGACGCCGGCGCGATGTAGGCCAGCAGGACGGGGATGATGTCGCGCGCGTCGTTCTCGACGGGGGCGTCGGGGTGCGGGGACGGGCGCGATTCCCCTGCCTGCGCTTCCTTCGCCTGCGGATCGGGGCGCGGAGGCGGCTCTGGGGTGCGGCGCTGATGGGGCGGAGGTTCGGCGGGGGCATCGTGGGGTGGTGGCGCGGAGCCGGAGGAGGGCGTCGGCTCGGCGAGCGTGGCGCTCGGAGGCGACAGGGGAGGCGACGCGGTCTCGGCCGGGCCCGTCTGGTGGGGTGTCGCCTGGTTGCGTGAATGGCGTAGCTGTTGCCAGGCGAGGTAGACCTGTGCAACGCCGATGGTGAGCGTGACAACCAGACTGATCATGCCTATGTCCACCGCTCCAGCGTGCGGCCATTGCTCAGGGCCTCGCAAGCCGTGCGGTTCCACCAAGGACGATCACGCCTGGGCGACCAGTTGCCCACCGCTCGGGAGCAGGCAACCCGATAACCGCCGCGCCGCTGAGCCGACGATCCATCATGAACGCGTGGGCACCTCTCCCCCGCCGAGGCGGCCGGTCGAGCGTGAGCGGGCACGGATCGTCAGGGCCACCGCCGCTGCTTGACGCAAGCAATACGGACAGGTCACAAAGCCGCAGGTCAGTGCACGATCGAGTCAGGTTCGAAGGGATCTGGCGGGGTTTGCCACCGCGCGTTGCGCGCAACGGCGTCGAGGAGCGAAAGAACGGCTCGACATCCCCTAGACACGGAGAGAAACGGATCGGATACTCAGCGTGTCAGCGCCCTTCCCCCTGATCTCATACCGTCCGCTCAGCGCCGCAAAGCCGGCTTGCCGTGCGCTGCCCGGACATTGTGCCTGTCAGGGGAATCAGCCAAGGAGAGACCGTGCGATTCAAGAAGTCTCTGCCCTTTTCCATCGCCGCCCTGGCCACGGCGGCCTGTGTTGCGGCCACTGTCGTAGCCCTCCAGGCATCCGCTCCCGCCGTGGCGGTCACCCACCACTCGGCGCTACCGCCCGGCTACCAGCTCGTCACCATGCCCAACGCCAACGTCCCCAACTTCCAGCGTCGCACGCTGTACTGCCCGGGCTCGAAGCGCGTCCTCGGCGGCGGCGCGGAGGCCCGCGGCAACGCCGCCATCCTGGTGGGGTCGTTCCCCACCGACGATGGACGCGGCTGGATCGGTATCGGCCGTCAGACCGGCAGCAACGACGTCGGGATCAGCGTCTTCGCCATCTGCGCTGACTGACGGACCACCATCACCGGCCCCGTCCATTCGACGGCGGGGCCGGCAGGGACCCGATTCTGGCTCCATCGCTGGATCGCCTCGTTGATCAGCAGGTCAGTCTGCCGTTCGAGAGCCGTGTCCATCCGGTCCAGCTCGCGGCGAAGCACCTCCGGCTCGGCGGGACGGTGCGATCTTCTCGGTGGTGCCGGGAAATCGTTGGACATCGTGTGCGGTCGGTGGCCATGGTGGACGGCATGCGCCAGGAGGAGATCTGGGACGCCGAGACGGCCCAGCGATATGACACGCCCGGGACCGGCATGTTCGCGCCCGAGGTTCTGGACCCCACGGTGGACCGCCTCGTCGAGCTCGCGGGCGGTGGGCGGGCGCTGGAGTTCGCCATCGGCACCGGCCGGGTGGCCGTGCCGCTGGCCGAGCGGGGGGTGCCCGTCACCGGCATCGAGCTGTCCGCCCCGATGATCCGGCAGTTGCGGGCGAAGGTGGACGAGGCCACGGTCCCGGTGGTCGCCGGCGACATGGCGACGGCTGCCGCGCCGGGGACGTACACGCTCGTCTATCTCGTCTTCAACACCATCTCGAACCTGCTCACGCAGGCCGAGCAGGTGGCGTGTTTCCGCAATGCGGCCCGGCATCTGGTGCCGGGGGGCCGGTTCGTGGTGGAGCTGTGGGTGCCGGAGTTGCGCAGGCTGCCGCCGGGCCAGCAGGCGATGGTCTACAACTGCGAGCCCGGCTACATCGGTCTGGACACCTACGACGTGCTGCGTCAGCATGTCGTGTCGCATCACTTCAGGTTCGGTGAGGGCCGGCAGGCCGAGCTGTTCCGCAGCCCGCACCGGTACATCTGGCCCTCGGAGCTGGATCTCATGGCGCAGCTGGCCGGGTTCGAGCTGGAGAGCAGGCAGGCCGACTGGGCCGGGGCCGACTTCACGGCCGAGTCGCCTTCGCATGTGTCGGTCTACCGCCTGCCGCTCCCTGGGTCAGGACACGCGGGCTGAGGGGACCGTCCAGGTGTTGCACGCCGCGGGTGAGCCGGAGCGGAAGCCCTTGTCGAGCCAGGCGGCGATGGTGCGCCCCTTGCCGTGGGTGCGGTGCTCGCTCTGCTCGTCGCCGCTGTTCCGGTCGATGTCGAGGAGTGTCTCCCAGTCCTGGGTGGTGCGGTCCAGGGATTCCCAGGTGCTGCGGATGAACACGCCGGCCAGGCATTCGGCCTGCAGTTCGTAGCGGCGCAGTTGCTCGTTCAGCTCGCTCTTGCCCTTGTAGGGGTGGCGGTCGAAGGCGCGGCCCATGCCGGTGAGGTTCTGCAGGTGGTGGCCGAACTCGTGGGCGGCGACGTCGAAGAGGAACAGGTCCGACGGTTCGCTGAGCAGGTCGCGGTCCAGCAGGACGAGGAAGCGCCGCTCGTCGTCGCAGTATCTGGCCGAGGCGTCGATCCACGCTGTTTCGCAGAAGCGCCGTGGTTTGGTGATGAATCCGATCCTGACTTTGGCGAAGGGCAGGCCGGCTCGTGCGAAGTGGGCGGCCCAGGATCGGTTGAGGCAGTTCACGATCGTGGTCAGGTAGCGCTTGGCGGCGGGGACGTCGTTCGGCTTGACCTGGCGTTCGGTGCACTGGCTCGGCCGTAGTTCGCCGCTGCGGTAGAGCTTGTTCGCGGTCAGGGCGCGGTCGCGGATGGGGTAGGTGGCGGCCTGGGCCGTGCCGGCTAAGAGGAGCGAGCACAGGGTGAGGGCCGCGAGTAAGGGGGGTGAGACGCATGATCGTCATCCTAGGAGGGGGGCGGGTCGTCCGGCCAAGCCGAAGCGGCGTCGTGTTTACGCGGACATAGGACACCTGCGGAAAGTGTCGTGATATGCCGGATGGAAGGGAGGGCAGGGCGGAAAGGAGCCGACCATGGCACAGCAACGGCACCCGCAGGCGGGCCAGACGTCCCAGGACCCGGCGGCGGCCGTACCGCAGCAGCGTGAAGGCCCGGCCCAGGCGGGGCCGCCGCAGCAGGCGGAGCCCCGGGTGAGCGGGTGGCTCGGCTGGGTGTTGTTCGCCGGTTTCACGATGGTGCTGGTGGGCTGCTTCCAGGCGGTGATGGGGCTCGTCGGCATCTTCAACACCGGTTTCTACGTCGTCACGGCGGACAACCTGGCCGTTCCCGTCACCTATACGGCCTGGGGTGTGGCCCACCTGGTCCTCGGGGTGATCGTCGCCCTCGCGGGCCTGGCCGTCATGTCGGGCAAGGCGTGGGGGCGCGCGGTCGGGATCTTCCTGGCGGCGATCCAGGCCATCGTCAACTTCGCCTGGTTCCCCGCGTACCCGTTCTGGTCGCTGATCGTCATCGCCGTCGACATCCTCGTCATCTACGCCCTGCTCGTCCACGGCGGTGAGATGCGGGCCTTGACCGGAAATAAGGGGGCGCGACGGGGAGAGAGTGTCAGCGGTCGCGTGTAGCGTTTCATCTGACCTCTGCCAAGGAGTCGGATGCCCATGCCGCGCGCCGGTGCCGGCCGTCCCCATGCCAGGCCCCATGCCGGGCCTGAGCGTGCGGGCGCGGTGGAGCGGTAGCCCGGGGTGCTCGCACGCGTGTTGAGGGTGGCCCTGGCGGCGCTGCTGCTGGCCGGGGCCGGGTGCGCCGTCCGCGCGCCGGCGCCCGCGCGCCCCTCCCCCTCCGCCGCGGCGCCGCCGCCGGACGGCTGCGCGGGCGGCGAGCCGCTCAAGGAAGGCCGGCACGAGCTGGAGTTCGCCGGCGAGGCGCGCGTCTTCCTGTTGTCGCTGCCCGAGGGTGACGGCCCGCACCCGGTGCTGCTGAACCTGCACGGGCTCGGCTCCAACGCCCGCGAGCAGGCCGCCTACAGCCGCCTGCCGCAGGAGGGCGGCCGCCGGGGCTACATCGTGGCCACCCCGCAGGTGGCCGAGGACCGGCTCGCCTGGACGCTGCCGCACGGCTTCGGCCCCGACGACACCGGCTTCCTGCGGGCGCTGCTGGACCGGCTGGAGCAGCGGCTGTGCGTGGACCGCCGGCGCGAGTTCGCCGCCGGCCTGTCCTACGGCGGCGCCATGGCCACGGCCCTGGTGTGCGGCCTGGACGGCAGGCTGGCCGGGGTGGCGGCCGTCGGCGGCGTCAACATCGTCAAGCCGTGTCAGCGACCGGAGCCGGCCACGCTGGTCGCCTTCCACGGCACCGCCGACCGGGTCGTCCCCTACCGGGGCGGGCACCCGCTGAGCGACGCCTCCGGCGACCTGCGCAAGCTCGCCGACCTGGTGACGCTGCAGCCGGTGGAGCGGGTGACAGGCGGCTGGGCGGGCGCGTTCGGCTGCCGCTCCCCCGCCGCCGCCTCCTCCCCCGTTCCTCAGGTACGGCTGCGTACCTGGACGGGCTGTGCCGGCGGTGTCCGCGTGCGCCTGTACACGATCAGCGGCGGCGGCCACACCTGGTCGGGCCCGATCGAGGTGCCCAGGCTCGGCGCCACCAACCGGCAGCTGGACGCCACCCGGCTCATCCTGGACGCCTTCGACGCCGCCCCGCCGGCCTGAACGCATCGAACGACCCGGGAGGGCGTCCGGCCGGGATTAGGCTTGACCCCCATGAGTCAGGTAGGACATCAGACGGCGCGGGCGCTGCTGCGCAGGCTCGCCCTCGAACAGGCCGAATGCCGCATCCCCTCGGTGCGGGCCGCGATCGTGCGCGACGGTGAGATCGTGTGGCAGGCCGGGCGCGGCCAGGTGGACGGGCGGCCGCCGGAGCCCGGCACGCAGTACCGGATCGGTTCGATCACCAAGAGCGTCGTGGCCGTGACCGTCATGCGGCTGCGTGACGAGGGCCTGATCGACCTGCTGGAGCCGATCGGCAAGCACCTGCCCGACACCCGCTTCGGCGAGGTCACGATCGCCCAGCTGCTCTCGCACACCGGCGGCCTGACGGCCGAGCCGCCCACCGGCTGGTGGGAGCGCACCCCCGGCATCGACATGGCCGACCTGCTGTCCCGTGTCGGCCCCGGCGAGGTCAAGCACCGGCCGGGCCGCCGCTACCACTACTCCAACATCGGCTTCTCCCTGCTCGGTGAGCTGGTCGCCCGCCTGCGTGGCGTGCCGTGGGACCGGGTGGCGCGAGCCGAGGTGCTCGGCCCGCTCGGCATGGACGACACCACCGCCAGGCCGCGGCCGCCGCACGCCACCGGCTACGCCGTCCACCCCTACGCCGACGTGCTGCTGCCGGAGCCCGAGCATGACGCCGGCGCCATGTCACCGGCCGGGCAGCTGTGGTCCACCACCACCGACCTGGCCCGCTGGGCGGCGTTCGTGGCCGGGGACACCGGCGGGGTGCTGTCGGCGGACACCCTCGCCGAGATGCGTGAGCCCGCCACCGTCGCCGACGGCGACGCCTGGACCTCCGGCTACGGGCTCGGCCTGCAGCTCACCCGGCACGCCGGGCGCCGCCTGGCCGGGCACACCGGGTCGATGCCCGGCTTCCTGGCGACCGTGTGGGCCGACCCCGGCGACCGCGTCGGCGCGCTGTTCGTGGCCAACACCACCTCCGGCATGCGGCCAGGGCTGCTCACCGACCTGCTCGACATCCTTGACGAGCACGAGCCGCGCCTGCCCCAGGAGTGGACCCCCGCCGGCGCCGACCCCGCCCTGCTGGCGCTGACCGGCCTGTGGCACTGGGGGCCCGCCCCCTACCTGCTGCGGCTGCTGCCCGGCGGTGGCCTGTCGCTCGAGCCGGTGCGCGGCACCGGGCGCGCCTCCCGATTCGCGCCGCAGGACGACGGCACCTGGCTCGGCCTGGACGGCTACTACGCCGGTGAGACGCTGCGGGTGGCGGCCGACCATCTCGACCTCAACACCTTCATCTTCACCCGTGACCCCTACGACCCGGCCGCGCCGGTCCCCGGAGGTGTCGAAGGCTGGCACTAGCCACTTGACGTAACACGTCAAGTGCTTGCTATCGTACGTCAAGTAGTGGCCGGGCGAGACGTCGGAGGCAGCGTGACACGGCACGAGCGGGAGGAGCTCGCACAAGACCTGATCCGGCTGGTGACCAGCAGGCTGCTGGACCCGCTCGACATCCTCCTGAGCGACGACGAAACGGCCGCCGACCCGGGCATCGAGGCGATGCGCCGCCGGGTGCGGCAGGACGCCGACGCCTGGGCCGCCGAGCTGCTGGGCCCCGACCAGGCCCGCGCCACCCACAGGGGCGCGCGCCTGGTCGCGGTGCTCTACCCCGGCGACGCCGCCTTCGACCCGCCCGCCGACTGGTGGCGCACCCCGCTCGGCCGCGCCATCGCCCGGCGCGTCGGCCACCCGTCGGCCGAGCGGGTCTCGTACGCCGTCGCCGGAGCGATGCTCGGCATCACCCGTCAGGGCGTCCACGATCTCGTACGGCGCGGCAAGCTGCACGCGCACCCGGACGGCGGCGTCACCACACCGTCGATCCGCGAGCGGCTCGACACGCTGGGAGACGACCATGAGCGGTGACCAGATGATCAGCGGCGCGGGGGCGGCGGCGGCTCGGCGCGGGCTGACCGAGCGTGACGGCCACACCTGGATGCGGCCCGGCCCCGACGTCACCGGCGCGCTGCGCGAGCTGCCGGAGTTCGCCGACGCGCTGCCGGTCTTCCGCGAGGTCACCGGCCCGTTCCTGATCGTGACGGCCACCTGTGACCTGCCCGCGCCGCCGGAGCTGGCCGGCCTCATGGCCGCCTTCCGCGCCGGCCTGGTCGCCGCCCGCCCGAACATCGAGATCCACGAGCTCGACGCCGGCCATGGCATGCTCGCCGAACGGCCCGAGGCCGTCGCCCGGCTCATCACCCGCCTCGCCTGAACGTTCGCCGCAACGGACCTCAAGCCGACAGCGCCGCCGCCAGCTCCGCCGCCGGGCCCGGCGGCAGAGCCCCGTGCAGCAGCTCCACCCGGTGCACCAGGCGGGGCGCGACCAGCGGCACCCCCCGCCCCACCGAGGCGGGCAGCAACGTCAGCCCATGCCCCGCCGCCACCAGGTTCAGCACCGTGTGCACGTCGTCACCCAGATACGCCAGCCCCGGCCGGAAACCGTCCCCCGCCAGGTCACGCAGCCGCTCCACCGGGCACAGCGGCGTCTGCAGCCACCGCGCGTCCACCAGGTCGGCCAGCCGAAGCCCCGCCCGCCCCGCCAGCGGATGATCATCCGGCAGCGCCACCACCAACGGCTCCTCGGCCGCCATCGCCGTGGTCAGCGGCCCCACGTCCGCCGGCCGCAGCGGGTCGCTCGGCGCGGTGACGCCGTCGGCCAGCCCCAGCTCCGCCTGCCCGGCCGCCACCCGCCCGGCCACCTCCTCACGCCCGCAGGTGCGCACCGTCACCGACAGCCGCGGCTGAGCCGCCCGCCCCCGCGCCAGCCGTACGGCCAGCACCGCGTTCAGCGCCAGCGGCGTCGCCGCCACCGTCAGCCGGTGCGCCGGCGCCGCCGCGATCCGGCGCACGTCGGCGCGGGCGGCGACCAGGCGCAGCAGCAGCGGCCCGGCATGCTCCAGCAGCCGCGCCCCCGCCTCCGTCGGCGCCACCGGACGGCGCAGCAGCAGCGGCATGCCCAGATCGGCCTCCAGCGCCGCGATCTGCTGGGAGACCGCCGACTGCGTGTAGCCGAGCTCGCCGGCGGCGCCGGAGAACGAACCGTGACGTGCCACGGCCACGAACGTACGCAGCAAATGAGGATCCATCAGTAATGCTTATAGCATCCGCACATTTCATCGTTGGCGCTTAAGCCGGTCCGGCGGCCACCATGGGGGCATGAACATCGCCCTGGTCGCCGACCGTTCGCCCGGCGTGCGCTCGCACACCCGCATCCCGCTGCTGGTCGAGGCGCTGCGCGAGCGCCACGGGATCGCGCTCGACCCCTACTGGATCCCCACCCCCGACGCCGGCGACCTGGCCGCCTTCGACGGCATCTGGATGCTGCCCGGCAGCCCCTACCGCAGCCAGGCCGGCGCCGTCGCGGCCGCCCGCACCGCCCGCGAGCGCGGCATCCCGTTCCTCGGCACCTGCGCCGGATTCCAGCACATGCTGCTGGAGTACGCGCGCGGCGTGTGCGGGATGGACGCCGCCCACGCCGAGTACGCCGAGGACGGCGGGGCCGATCGGGAGGCGGACTTCCTGCTGACGCCGCTGGCGTGCTCGCTGGCCGGCCACGAAGGCGCCGTCCGGCTGAAGCCCGGCTCACTCATCGAGCGCATCATGGGCGGCCGTGACACCGTCGAGGCCTACAACTGCTCCTACGGGCTCAACGAGGCCCACGAACGCACCCTGACCGCCCACGGGCTCGTCTTCACCGGCCACGCCGACGACGGGACCGTGCGGGTGGCGGAACTGCCCGGCCACCCGTTCTTCCTCGGCACGCTCTTCCAGCCCGAACTCGCCGGCGACGGCACCCGCCCGCACCCGGTCATCACCGCCTTCGCCACCGCCGTCACCCACCACGCCGCCTCACGCGGCACCGCGTCCACCCCTCGATGACCGTCAGAGCAGAAGTACGCGACGACCGCGGACACAGCGGCGCTCTACCCACCTTGACCTTCAAGGCAAGGCTCAACGTTCGATAGATCGAACCCATCGGGCGAAGGTCAATAGTCGAGGTGCGGATACCAGTCGCCTCGGCCGCGCGGGGTGAGGTCGAGGAGGTGCCAGACAGGGGCGAGGAGGTCGATGCCGCGCTCGTCGATGTCGTCGGCCATGCGAGGGTGGGCGGAGTAGAAGTGATGGATCGCGCCGTCGCCGTCGCGGGTGAAGACGGAGATGGTGGAGTCCTGTTCGCCTTCCTTGTCCTCACTGCCGAGGTCGTACTTGAAGGTGCTGTCGCCGCAGCTCAGCAGCCGCAGCCGGTGCCAGCCGCGATTGCGGGCGTGCTGCCGCAGGGCGGGCGGGTCGGCTGCCGCGGCGACGGCGAAGTCGGCGTTCCGGGCGATGTGGTGGGCGATGCCGTTGAAGCCGTCGATCCACAGGGTGCACATGGGGCACGGATCGGTCTGCAGCTTGCCGTACATGAAGTGGTAGACGATCAGCGGGCGGTCCTGCCCGGTGAAGAGGCCGCCGAGGGAGACCTCGCGGACCGGCGCGTCGCCCGCGTCGAGGTCGGCGGGGCCCTCGATGAAGACGTAGTCGTCGACGGGCGGCCCTTGCGGGAGCGTCCGTCGCTGGGCCGCGACCCTCTCGCGGTGGCGCATGAGGTCGATCTCGGCCAGGCGTAGTTCCTCGCGGGCGGCGAGGTACGCCGCCGATTCCCCGGCCAGTCTTGTCTGCCGCATGACGTCCTCCTGGGGCAGCGATCCCTGGTCCCCCGGTCCGGATCCGCGGGTTTCCCCAGCTGTCCAGTTTACGGTGGCTCCAGGATGCGCCGACAGCTGACCTGGCCCTTCGCCGGGTCGGCCGCGCCGGACCGGTGTTCCTCACCGACCCGGCGCGCTTGCGTCCCCCGCTGCGCTCGTGTCTCCCCGAGGCTCGGCCCGCCGGCGACCAGGCCGCGACCCCGCCGCCGCAGGTCCGCCAATCGATTCAGCAGCACGGGTACGTCAAAGCCATGGCGCACACTGGGACGGCGCTGCGAGGCAACCCCACACGGACACCGGGAAAAAGGCCCGGCCGATGTCGTATCGCGGGGCCGGCCGATCGTCTCACTGGTGAGGACCGGCGTGCGAGCCGAACGGGCGCTCCCGCGCGGGTAGAGGAAGACAGGCGACGGAAGGAGACCGAGGATGAAGTACGTCCTCGTGTTCGCGGAGGTGGAGGTCGCCGACCTGGACGAGGCGCTGGAGCTGGCCGGATCCTGGCCGGCCTGCCCCGTCGTGGAGATCCGCCCGGCGTCATGACAGCTCCGGCGAACCGGCACGACGCGGCCACCGGCGAGGTGCTGGCGCGGATGGTGCGCGAGCAGGCGGGCCGGCTGGCCGCGAGCCTGGTGTCGCTGCTGGGCGACTTCTCCGCCGCCGAGGACCTGGTGCAGGAAGCGATCGAGACCGCGCTGCGGCGCTGGCCCGCCGAGGGTATCCCGGACCGGCCCGACGCCTGGCTGTTCACCGTGGCCCGCCGGCGCGGCCTGGACGTGCTGCGGCGGGAGTCCGACCACCGCGCCAAACTGGCGCGGCTCCGCCTGCCGGAACCGTCGAGCGGCTGGCGGCCGTGCTGACCGTCATCTACCTGCTGGTCAACGAGGGCTACCTGTCCAGTACGGCCGAACGGGCGCAGGCCCGTGACCTGGTCGACGACGCCGAGTGGCTGAGCGCGCTGCTGGCGGAGCTGATGCCCGGCGAGCCGGAGGTGATCGGCCTGCTGACGCTGATCAGGCTGCATCGGGCGCGGGGCGCGGCCCGGTTCGGCGCCCGGGGCGAGCTGGTGCCGCTGGCCGACCAGGATCGGCGCCTGTGGGATCGGACGGTGATCGAGGCGGCCACCGCGCTGCTGGTGCGCACCGCCCGAGCCCATCGCCGGCCCGGGCCGTACCAGCTGCAGGCGGCGATCGTGGCCTGTCACGCCGAGGCGGAGTCGTTCGCGGCCACCGACTGGGCGCAGATCGTGGTGCTGTACGACATGCTGCTGTGTCAGGCGCCGTCGCCGGTCACCCGGCTGCACCGGGCCATCGCCCTGGGCTACGCCGAAGGGCCTGAGACGGCGCTGGAGGAGCTGCGGGACCTGGACGAGGCGCTGGCGCGCTATCCCCTGCTGCACGCCACCCGCGCCGAGCTGCTGCGCCGCCTCGGCCGTCCGGGCGAGGCCCGCGCCTGCGACGAGCGTGCCCTGACGCTGACCGCCAATCCGGCCCAGCACCGACTCCTGCGGGAGCGGATCAGCTGGAGCTGAGCTCCCGCAGGGTCGTGCGGGAAGGCGGATCGCCGATGCTGCTGGTGTCCCCGGTGTTCAGGGATCTCACGGTGCTCGGTCTGGGGGAGCGATCCCGGCCGGCCCGCTCACGGCGCCGGTGTCGTGAACGCCAGCTCGGGTTCTGGCTCGCCCGCCGCCAGCCAGTGCAGCAGTACGCGGCGGAACAGCTCCGGGTCTTCCGCGCTCCACTCGTGACGCATCCCCGGCACGGTCCGCGCCACCGCCTCCGGCGCCCGGGAGGTCACCTCGGTCAGCGCTCGGTGCACCGCCTTCGGCTCTCGCTCGCCCGCCAGCATCAGGATCGGCGTCCGCGTACGCCGCAGGCCTTCGAGATCCGCGGCCGGCACCCCCGCGGACACCTGGGTCAGCATCCGCCGCGCTGACGCGCGGTCGATCCCCAGGCCGGTCTCGACGAACGCGCCGACCGCGTCATCGGGTAACCGGAACGCGCGCGCCATCACCCGCCAGTACGGCCGCGAACCCCACAACCGGACCTGTGCGAGCCCCAGTACTCTCGCCGGCGCGCCCAGGCCCTGGAGCGGTGCGCCGGTGAGCATGGCGCTCCTGGCGAGATCGGGATGGCGTGCCACGAGGACGGTGCCCACCACCGCGCCGAGGGAGAGGCCGACGAGGTGTGCGCGTCCATCGTGGGCGCGGTCACGGATGAGCGCCGCCACCGAGTCCGCCACGCCGGCGACGGTCGTCCAGGGCTCGGTGTTCGACGCGCCGAAGCCGGGGAGGTCGGGGATCAGGCTGTGGTGATCGGGCAGCGACGCGGCCAGGTCGCGCCACATCCACCCCGCGACGTTGCCGCCGTGCAGGAACAGGAGGGTCTCGCCGGCGTCCGCGTGCTCCTCGTGCACGAACATCACAGCGCCTCCTCGAGCTCGTCCAGCCAGCTGAGCTCGGCCTCGAGGTGCATGATGCCGTTGCGCAACGTCAACGCCCGCAGTCGTTCGGCGTACGTCGTCGTGGGCGTCTCAAGGGCATGGAACGCCGTGAGCCGCTGCCGCACCAGGGCCCGGCGCTCTTCGACGAGTGCCCGTACGAGCTTGGGGTCCTCGGCGCGGCCGGCGAAGTAGATCCGCGTCAGGAACGCCTCACGCGGCAACTCGGCGGGGGCCGGGGAGCGCAGCCACGCGTCCAGTTCGGCGGAGCCCGCCTCGGTCAGCCGGTACTCATGCCGGGCCGGGCGTGACCGCTGCGGGATGACGTGCTCGTCCAGCAGACCCTCGGCGTACAGGGTGCCGAGGGTGCGGTAGATCTGCGACCGATCGGCCGCCCAGAAATGCTGGGCCGTGTCGTCGAAGGTCTTCTTGAGGTCGTACCCGGTCATCGGCCTCAGATCGAGGAGGCCGAGGATGGCATGCTTGAGGGACATGACACATAGTCTACAACTCACATATGCGGTTTCGGCCTCGCCTGGGTCACCAAGTGGGCGCCTGCCCGCGGCCCTCGGCCGCTGAGTGAAGACCAGGTGCCCCCACGGGCTTGTGCGGGTCGGTGAGACGGGTGGCCGGCGTCCAGAGAACCTCAGCATGCGTACAGCAACACGGCCTGATCGCCCGGCGGTCACGTTCCCTGACCTGATCGCATCCCTTCGCCGCTTGGGTGGCGGTCAGTCCTGGGGCAGGAAGGCCCTCAGCTGCCAGCCGCCCTCCGGCAGCGGACCCGCTTCGACCTGGCCGCCCGCCTGGGCCAGCCGTTCGGCCAGGCCCCGCAACCCACTACCGCCGCCACCGGAAGCACCGCCGGCGGCGCCCTCGGCGGCGGCTGCATCCTCGGCGGTATCGGAGGTGGTGGTGTCGGCGGGGGTGACAGCAGTGGTGGTTCCCGAGGCGGTGTCGGCGGGAGGTGGGGCGGGAGGTGAGGTGGGGCCGTTGTCGCGGATGGTGAGGGACGTGCCGGTCAGCTCGATCTCCGCGCGGGTGGCGCCGCTGTGCCGGATGATGTTGGTGACGCCCTCGCGCACCACCCAGCCCAGCAGCGTCTGTGCCCGCCCGTCCGGCTCGGGACCGGTCCTGCGCACGACCGGCTCGACGCCGGCCGCCCGCAGCGCGTCCACGGCCCGGCCCAGCTCGCCGGTCAGGCTGGCCTCGCGGTAGCCGGTGACCGCCTCGCGAACCTCGGCCAGGGCCTGCCTGCCGACCGTCTCGATGTCCCCGGCCTGCCGCCGGGCCTGCTCCGGGTCGCGCAGGGCCAGGCGGCGCACCGCCTCGGCCTTCACCACGATCACCGACAGTGTGTGGCCGAGCAGGTCGTGCAGGTCACGGGCGAACCGCAGCCGCTCCCGCGTCACGGCGGCCTCGGCCAGCTGCTGCCGGGTGTCGTGCAGCTCGGCGATGAGGGCGTGCAGATGCAGGATGAACGCGACGACGATCCCGGCGCTGAACGTTCCCCACGAGAACGTCATGATCGACTCCAGCTGCCCGCCGCCCCGCCACACCACCAGCGCCGTCACCCCGGTCAGGGCCAGCAGCGCGATCCGTACGCGCCGGCCGTACAGGACGACCCCGCACGCGATGCCGACCAGCGGGAACAGATACAGCCAGCCGCCGCCGAAGTGAGCCGCCAGGGCGGTCACCACGGCGGCGAGCGCGATGAGCGCCGCCGTCGCGAGCGCGGGGACGCGCCGGAACGCCAGCAGGACCGCGGCCGCGTACAGGGCGGCGACACCGGCCAGGCCCAGCCAGGCGAGCCAGGCCGGCCGGTCCACCCCGGTGGCGGCGTCCCAGGCCGCGGCGACGCCCAGCAGGACGAACACCAGGATCCCCTTGGCGTCGAGCGGGTCGTACGGTCGGCCGTCCGGCGGACGGACATGGTCGGAGAGCATCGCTCCCACGTTAGACGCCGCCGGTCGCGGCCGGCGGCACGGCGTTCGCCGCCGGCCGGCCGCAACGCGACGGCCGAGCCCGGCAGGACCGGATCACCACGGCCGGGCCCCCGCGGCACTGGACCACCAGGGCCGGGCCGCCGACGGCACCGGATCGCCCCCGTCGGGCTGCCGACAGGGCCGGATCACCATGCATCTCGTGGCAGCCCGCGAAGCGCTCCCCCGTTTTTCTATCAAGTGATTGACTTCAGGGCCGGCCTGCCCGTAACTTTCTATCAACTGATAGAAGATGGAGGGCGGCATGACCGTCAAGCGCGCCAAACCGGGTCCGCGATCGCAGGAGCGTCAGGAGCGGCTGATCGCGGCCGGGTATCGCGCCATGGTCCGCTCCGGCCTGGCGGGGGCGCGCACGCGTGACATCGCCGCCGAGGCCGGCATCACCGTCGCCACCCTGCACTACTACTTCCCGACCAAGGGCGACCTCGTGCGGTCCGTGCTGGAGCACACGATCCGCGAGCGGATGCTGGCGCCGCTGCGACTGGACGCCGAGTGGCAGGACGGCCTGGCCGCGCTGCGCACGATGCTCACCGGCCTGCACCGCCAGGCCGAGGTCGATCCGGGGCATTTCCGGCTGCTCCACGAGATGGTCTGGACCTCCCACGAGGACCCGGTGATCCACCGCCTGATCGCCGACTGTCACGACGAGTGGCACCAGACGATCAACGGCTGGCTCGAGACGGGCCAGCGGGAGGGGCGGGTCCGCGGCGACCTCGACACCGTCACGGTCGCGGGGATGATCATGTTCATCGTGCTCGGCATGGTGATGCGCCCGCCCATGCCCCCCGGCGCCGACACGCGCCTGAGCGAGGAGCTGGAGCGGCTGCTGACCTCGCTCGACTGAGAGACTTCCAAGGAGATGACGACATGTCCCACCAGTACACCGAGGTGCTCATCGTCGGCGGCAGCCTGGTCGGCTTATCGGCCGCGCTGTTCCTGCGCCGGCACGGGGTCGGGGTGATTCTCGCCGAGCGGCACTCCGGCACCTCCATCCACCCTCGCACTCCCGGCTACAACGCCCGCACGATGGAGCTGTTCCGGGCGGCGGGAGTGGAGGAGGCCGTGCGCGCGGCCGGGCCGTGGCGGCTCAACGGCTCGGGGCTGCTCTGGGCCGAGAGCCTGACCAGCCCGCACCACTACTGGATCGAGCGGCCGAGCGCCCGGCAGGACCTCTCCGATGTCAGCCCCTGCGAGGACGTCATGCTCTCCCAGGACGTGCTCGAACCCGTGCTGCGCGAGCACGCCGAGACGCTCGGCGCCGATCTGCGGTTCGGCACCGAGCTGCGCGCGTACGACGACGGCCCGGACCGCGTGACGGCCGTGCTGCAGGAGCGGGCCACCGGCGCCCGTGTCACGGTGCACGCCGACTACCTGATCGCCGCCGACGGGGCCGGCAGTGTCATCCGCGCCAAGCTCGGCATCGGCAGGAGCGGGGTCGGCGTGCTGGAGCACATCGCCGGCATCATGGCCCGCGCCGACCTCGGCGACGCGCTGCGTGACAGGACGTTCGCGATCTGCCAGGTGAACAATTCAGGTTTCTCCGGGATGGTCCGTGTTATCGGCGACACGATGGCTCTGCATGTCCCCTTCGATCCCGAGGAGGGCGTCGGCCAGTTCACCGCGGAGCGCTGCGTCGAGCTCGCGCGCGCCGCCGCTGGGGTGCCCGACCTGGCGGTCGAGCCGCTGGAGGTGCTGCCCTGGCAGAGTACGGCCGCCGTGGCCGACTCGTTCGCCGACGGCCGGATCTTCCTGGCCGGGGATGCGGCTCACGTCATGCCTCCGGCCGGCGCCTTCGGCGCCAACACCGGCATTCAGGACGCCGCCAACCTGGCCTGGAAACTCGCCTACGTGCTCAACGGCTGGGCCGAGCCGTCCCTGCTGGAGACCTATGACGCCGAACGCCGTCCCGTCGCCGCCAGGACCGTCGATCAGGCGCTGGCCACGGGCCGCGACTGGTTCGGCGCGGAACTGCCCGCCGAGGTGGCCGCGATCGAGCTCCTCGACGAGGTGACCGTCAAGTTCGGCTACCGCTACGACGGCGCCGGCTTCGAGGACCCCCGGCGTCCGACCGGCGAGCCCGGCGCGCGGGCGCCGCACGTGTGGCTGGAGCGGGAGGGCCGGCGGGTGTCCACGGTCGACCTGTGGGCCGGCGGGTTCGTGCTGCTGGCCGGGCCCGAGGGCGGCGCCTGGACCGAGGCCGCCGCCCGCGTCGCCGGGCCATGGCTGACGCCGTACCAGGTGGCGGATGGCGATGCGGTCGCGGGGAACGGCCTGCTGGGGGACCCGGAGCAGCGCTGGGCGACGGCGTTCGGGGTGACCCGTGGCGGGGCTGTCCTGATCCGCCCGGACGGGTTCGTCGCCTGGCGCGCCGCCGAGCCGGCCGGGCCGCGCACCGAAGCCGCCCTGGGCGAGGCCCTCAGCGCCGCGCTGCTCCGAAGCCCCGCAGCTGTTGGGCCGCCGGCCAGTCATCGCAAGCCCCGCACCTGAAGGGCGGCATCGGACGTCCCTCGCTTGAAGGGGGCCGAGCGAAGTGACGGCGATGCTGTACCAGAAGGCGGCGCGTACCCAAGGCGCGCCCAAGGCGCACCCAAGGCGCGCGCCTAGGGCGCGCATCCGTAAGGCGCGCAACGGCCCCTCGGCGTTGCCGCCGCCGCGGCGGGTTCGGGCGCGCGCCGGGTCCCGGCGGCGGTCGCCGCCGCTGATCCGCCGGCGGAGGTCAGGGGGCCAGGAGCCGTCCCAGCTTGCGGAGTGAGCGGCGGGCCAGCATGACGGTGACCGGCCGCGCCAGCGGCCACAACGCCCGCCCGAGGAGCCCGAACGGCGGCAGCAGCCGCTCGCCCCAGATCACCCGGCTGCCCCCGTCGCGGGGCTGGACGCGGATGACGCCCTCGCCGCGCACCAGCCGGCCGATGTGCCGCATCCGCACCAGCGCCGGCGGCTCCCAGGCGGTGATCGTCATGACGTCGAGGAAGCCGAACGGCCAGATCCCGGTGTAGGCCTCGACGCGGCCGTCGCCCGTCTGCCGGGCCGAGGTCATGAACATCCACTCCCGGTGCCGGGGCCAGTCGGTGATCAGCGCGAACACCTGCTCCGGCGGCGCCGGCACGTGCACCGCGGCGGCCGCGTACACGTACTCCCCCACTCAGATCCCCCTGATGTCGTGGGCCTTGCCGGGCTCGGCGAAGGCCAGCAGCGCGGCGGCCTCGGCCTGGATCTCCTCTGCCTGCCCAGCCGTCACCGGCGCGAACATGTCCACGGTCAGCACCGCCTTGTCCCGCTTCCACGCGCCCTGGACGAAGCCGTCGACCAGGACGGTGCCGAGGACCTGCCCGTTGATGGTGATGACGCGTTTGCGGTGTTCGTCGGAGATGACGCGGGTGCGGTCGGCGTGGCTGAGCAGCAGGTTGTCGAACGGCGCCAGCAGCCGCACGGGCGCCGGCGCGCCGGGCCCCGGCCTGGGCGCGTCCGGCAGGTCGAACAGCTCCCGGCCGTGCTCGTCCTCCAGGACCACGAGCCGGGGCCGCAGCCGGTCGAACACCTCGCGCAGCCCGGTCAGCCCGGACCAGGCCTGGGCGTCGGCGACGGTGGCGGGTCCGAAGGCGGTCAGGTAGCGGGTCACGAGGTCGTCGAGGGTGGGGGCCGGGTGGGGTGCGCGGCCGAGCCATGACTCGACGGTGGCGTAGGCGGTCTGTCCTGCCTTGCCCCACACCGCCCGGGGTGGCACCTGCACGAGCGGCGCGAGGCTGCGCATGATCTGCGACAGGTCCGCCGCGCTGACTCCGGGGTAGCGCTCGGCCAGCCTCGCGCCCAGC
The DNA here is from genome assembly GCF_052068115.1 of Nonomuraea sp. ZG12. Lineage (NCBI taxonomy): Bacteria > Bacillati > Actinomycetota > Actinomycetes > Streptosporangiales > Streptosporangiaceae > Nonomuraea > Nonomuraea sp. ZG12. The sequence goes on along the minus strand of NZ_JBQHCW010000015.1, from coordinate 45,727 downwards.
TGGGCGCCGGTCAGCGGCCGCTCCTCCAGTGCTCGGCGTCCCGTCGCGACGACCGCGTCCAGGTCCAGTGACGCGATGGTCTTGCCGTACGCGTTCAGCAGGTATCTGGTGAGCAGCGGCTGCGTGAGCGGCCGCAGGGTCAGGCCGTCGGCGGCGCTGACCAGGTGGACGGTGCCGCGCATGAGCACGATCCGGACTGCCTCCCGCTGCTCCAGCAGCCGGGCCAGCTCCTCGGGGCGGAACCCGTCCAGGCGTGACCAGAGCCCGAAGTAGGGCGGGAACGGCGCCTGGGCCTGTAACCCCACCAGGTGTTCCACGGCCTGGAGTGCCGGCATGGAGTGGCGCCGCAGCAGCAGCTGGCGGTCGAGGGTGGCGCGGTTGAGCGCGTGACGGCTGATCACCGCCTTACCTTAACAGCACACAATGCTGTGCGGCCTTGCCATAGTGTGTGACACACACTATCGTGCGAAGGGTGATCGATGATGACGCGCTCGCCACGCACCGCCAGGAGCTCCGGCGCGGGACCGTCGTGCTGGCCTGCCTGCTGGTCCTGGAGCGGCCCGACTACGGCTACGCGCTGCTGGAGGCGCTGGAGAGCAGGGGCTTCGCGGTCGACGCCAACACCCTCTATCCGCTGCTGCGCCGCCTGGAGAAACAGGGGCTGCTCACCAGCGAGTGGAACACCGAGGAGTCACGGCCGCGCAAGTTCTACCGCACCAGCGCCGACGGGGCCGAGCTCGCGGCCACCCTCACCGCCGACTGGACCGACCTCGACACCGCCTTCCGCACCCTCCTGAAGGACGAGTCATGACCGCCACCCTCACCGACCGCTACGTCATGGCGATGCTGCGCGGCGTTCCCGGCAAGCAGCGCGCCGACCTGGAGCGCGAGCTGCGCGCCTCCATCGCCGACGCGATCGACGACCGGCTGCGGGACGGCGCCGACCCCGAGAGCGCCGAGACCCAGGTGATCGCCGAGCTCGGCGACCCCGCGCGCCTGGCCGCCCGCTACACCGGCCGGCCGCAGCACCTCATCGGCCCGGAGCTCTACCTCGACTACGTCCGGCTGCTCAAGGCGCTGCTGTCGGCGGTCGTGCCGGTGCTGTTCGTGGCCGCCGGCCTCGTACGGTTCCTCGACGGCGCGCCGATCGGGCAGGTCGTCTGGGACGCGGTCGTCGCCGTGCTGGTGACGGCCATGCACATCACGTTCTGGGTGACCGCCGTGTTCGCCGTCATCGGGCGGTCGCCGGCGCTGCGCGAGAAGCTGCGGGTGAAGTGGGACGTCTCCGCGCTGCCCGCGTTGCCCGCGCACCGGGTCGACCTCACCGGGCTGATCGGCGGGGCCGTGGTCACCACCCTGCTCGCCTGCCTGCTGGTGCTGACCCAGACGGTGGGGCCGCTCACCGGCGCCGACGGCGAGCCGATCGGGGTGATCGCGCCCGCGCTGTGGGAGTCCGGGGCGCTCTACCTCGCCGTCTTCTTTGCCGCCGCCCGGATCGGCTTCGACCTGCTGGGCTACTACGTGGGCTGGGGGGTGCCGCAGGCCGTCGCCAACGCGGTGCTCGGCGTCCTGTTCTCGGTGACGGTCGTCTGGCTGGCCGCCGGCGACCTGCTGCTGAACCACGCGTTCCTGGCGGCCCTGGGCTGGTCACGGTCCGTCGTCACCTACGTCGTCGTGATCACCGTGGTCCTGATGAGCCTGACCGACTCCGCCGACGGCTTCCGGCGGGCGTTCCACCGGCACCCTCGCATCTCTCAGTAAGGACAAGCGATGAAAGCAATCTGCCACTACACCTACGGATCACCTGATGTCCTCGAATTAGCCGACATCGACATGCCGGTGCCGGGCGACGAAGACGTGCTGGTGCGCGTGCACGCGGTCTCGCTCAACCGGGCCGACTGGTTCGTCACCACAGGAACTCCGTACGCGATCCGCCTGGCCTTCGGGCTGCGCAGGCCGAAGAACCCGGTGCTCGGCAGGGACGTCGCCGGGCGGGTGACGGCCGTGGGCGCGAAGGTGACCCGATTCCAGCCGGGCGACGAGGTCTACGCCGAGATCAGCACCGGCAGCCTCGCCGAATACGCCCGCGTCCCCGAGCGGCTGCTGGCGCGCAAACCGGCCAACCTCACCTTCGAGCAGGCGGCCGCGGTGCCGCTCGCCGCCGTCACCGCGCTCGCGGCCTTGAGCGGCCGGGTGCGGTCCGGGGACGAGGTCCTGATCAACGGCGCGTCGGGCGGCGTGGGCACCTTCGCCGTGCAGATCGCCAAGGCGTTCGGCGCGCGGGTGACCGGCGTGTGCAGCACCAGGAACACCGACCTGGTCCGGTCGCTCGGCGCCGACGACGTCATCGACTACACCAAGGACGACTTCACCCGTGGCGAGCGGCGCTACGACGTCATCCTGGACCTGGTGGGCAACCACCGGCTGTCGGCGCTCCGCCGCACTCTGACCCCCGCCGGGACCCTCCTGCTCTCCGCCGGCGACGGCGGCCGCTGGTTCGGGCCCATGCGCCGCATCCTCCTGGCCCTGGTGATCTCACCGTTCGGCCGTCAGAGCCTGCGCACGGTCAACCCGGGCCGGAGCGACCTGGCCGAGCTGACCGGCCTCATCGAAGCCGGGAAGGTCACCCCGGCCATCGACCGGACCTACCCGCTGAGCGAGACCGCCGAGGCCTTGCGCTATCTCGGCGTGGAGCACGCGCGGGCCAAGGTCGTCATCACCGTGCACCCCTGATCGAGGCGGCCATGCCGTCCAGCAGGTAACCGAGGCCCCGCGCGAAGGTGGCGTCCCAGTCGTGGCCGAGGCCGTGGCCGGCCAGCGTGGGATAGGCCGCCAGCCGGTCGACCATGAGCTCGCGCACGGCGGGATCGGTGGCGGCCTCGTCGCGGGCCTGCATGGTGGCCGAGCCGGTGACGTACGTGGACAGGCTGAAGGCGGCCGCGGGCAGGTCCGGCCCGCCGAACCCGGCCTCGGCGAGTGTGGCGTAGAGGAACTCGGTCCGCGCCAGCGCGTTCGGCCCCAGCATGGGCCGGTCCAGCAGCCCGGTCGACCAGGGATGGCGCAGCAGCGCGGCCCGCCAGGCGGAGACCAGCTCGCCCGCCCGGTCCCGCCAGCCGCCGGCGTCCGGCAGCGGCACCTCGCCGAACACCGCGTCCAGCGCCAGATCGAGCACGTCGTCCTTGGTCCTGACGTGCCAGTAGAGGGTGGTCGAGCCGGTGTCGAGCCGCTCGGCCAGCCGGCGCATCGTCAGCCGGGCCTCCCCCTCCTCGTCCAGCAGGGCGACGGCCTCGGTGACGATCCGGTCCAGGGTGAGCGGCCTGCGCTCCCGCTTGCGCGGCCGCAGCCACACGCTCTCTTCTGCCACCCGGCCGATAATACGCTGTACGAGTACCGGATCGATGGTCTAGTAATGGAACAGTGAGCCATATCGAGGTGCGCGACCTGACCTTTCTGCTGCCCGACGGCCGGGTGCTGCTGGACGAGGTGTCCTTCCGGGTCGGAGACGGTGTCAAGGCGGCGCTGGTCGGGCCGAACGGGGCCGGAAAGACGACGTTGCTGCGCCTGGCCGCCGGAGAGCTGCGACCGGCCTCCGGCAGTGTGACGACCACCGGCGGCGTGGGCGTGATGCGCCAGTTCCTCCGCCAGGGCACCGTCGCCGACCTGCTGCTCGCCGTCGCGCCGCGGCGCGTCAAGGACGCCGCCGCCGAGCTGGCCGCCGCCGGGGCGGCGATCGCCGCCCGCGACGACGAGCCCCGCCAGCTCCGCTACGCCCAGGCCATCAGTGACTACGCCGACGCCGGCGGCTACGAGCTGGAGGTGGTCTGGGACGTGTGCGCGACCGCCGCCCTCGGCCTGCCCTTCGAGCGGGTACGCCGTCGCGCGGTGGACACGCTGTCCGGAGGCGAGCGCAAGCGGCTGATGCTGGAGGCGCTGCTGCGCGGACCCGACCAGGTGCTGCTCCTCGACGAGCCGGACAACTTCCTGGACGTGCCCGCCAAACAGTGGCTGGAGCGGCGGCTGCGCGAGACGTACAAGACCGTGCTGCTCGTCTCGCACGACCGGCGGCTGCTCGCCGAGACGGCCGACCGCGTCGTCACGGTCGAAGCCGGCCGGGTGTGGGTGCACGGCGGCGGTTACGCCGGCTACGCCCAGGCCCGCCGCGACCGCGGCGAACGCCTGCGGGAGCTGCACCGCCGCTGGGAGCAGGAGCGGACCCGCCTGCGCGCGATGGTCCACACCCTGCGCGGGCGCGCCACCCACAACGACGCGCTGGCCACCTCCTACCAGGCGGCCCTGACCCGGCTGGATCGATTCGAGCGGGCGGGCCCGCCGGAGCGCGTCCCCAAGCAGCAGAACGTCCGCATGCGCCTGCGCGGCGGCCGCACCGGCAAACGCGCCGTCACCTGCGAGCGGCTCGCCCTGACCGGCCTGCTGGAGCCCTTCGACCACGAGATCTGGTACGGCGAGCGCGTCGCCGTGCTCGGCCGCAACGGCACCGGCAAGTCCCACTTCCTGCGCCTGCTCGCCGGTGAGCCCATCGCGCACACCGGCACGGCCACGCTGGGCGCGCGGGTACGGCCCGGCCTGTTCGCCCAGACGCACGAACGTCCCGACCTGCGCGGCCGTGGCGTCGCCGACATCGTCATGGCCGATCACCGCCTGGACCGCAATGACGCCATGGCGGCGCTCGCCCGCTACGAGCTCGCACCGGCGTGGGGCCAGCCGTTCGAGACCCTGTCCGGCGGGCAGCAGGCGCGGCTGCAGATCCTGCTGCTGGAGCTGTCCGGCGCCACGCTGCTGCTCCTCGACGAGCCCACCGACAACCTGGACCTGGCCAGCGCCGACGCGCTGCAGGAGGGGCTGGCCGCCTTCGCCGGGACGGTGCTGGCGGTCACCCACGACCGCTGGTTCGCCGCCGACTTCGACCGCTACCTGATCTTCACCGCCGAAGGCCGGGTCGAGCACGCCGCGGAACTCTCCTGGGACCGGTGACCCCCGGACGGCGGCCCGGGTCAGGGGCGGCGGATCAGGATGTCGCCGTAGGAGGTGCGGGCGCGCACCTCGACGGTCTCCTCGCCGCTGCCGGGGGCGCCGGCGGGGGTCAGGAGATTGCGTACGGTGCCGTAGGAGGTGCTGACGTCCAGCCAGACGGCGGTGCCTTCGGGGACGCCCACCTCGAGGTCGCCGGCGGCGGTGTCGAGCACGACCGTGCCGCGCGCCACCGCGCCGACGCGGATGCCGCCGGTCGCGGTCTTGGCCACGACGCTCGAGCCGGCCCGGTCGATGACGATGTCGCCGTAGGCCGTGTGCAGCCGCAGGTGGCCGGCCGCCTCGCCGAGGGTGATGTCGCCGTTGGCGGTCTTGATCACGGCCGGGCCGCCGATCGCGCCGATGCGGATGTCGCCGTTGGCGGTGGTGGCGTCGGCCTGACCGGACGAGCGCGCCACGGTGATGTCGCCGTCGGCGGTGTCGAGCCGGAGCTTGCCCGCCTCGTCGAGCCAGATGTCGCCGTCGGAGGTCTTGACCGTGCAGTCCCCCAGGCGGCCCTCGGCGCGGACCTCCGACGCCACGTCGGCCTCCACCCGCGAGCCGGACGGCAGCCTGACCACGACGTCGATCGAGCCGCCGCGGCCCCAGATCTTGCGCGCCACGTCCGATGGCGTCTTCACCGTCAGGCGGCCGCCCGCGAACTCCACCCTGGTCCGCTCGGCGGCCCGCACGTCGACCTCGTCGGACTCGTCGCTCGGCCGCACCTCCACGACGGTGTGGTCGCGGTCGCTGGCCGCGAGGCGGACGTCGCCGGTGCCGATGAAGATCGTGACGGAGATCGGCTCCGGGGTGTCGAACGTGGGCATCTCGGTCCCCTCACGGCGCGGCTCGAACGTCATGGCACCACTATGACGCCATCATAGCGTCACGGCAACTCCTTCTGGCGTCACCGGTGCCGAGGCGGGATCAGAGGACACGCCGCGGCGAGCGGCGAGCATGTCGCCGGTGTCTTCGCCAAGCTCGCCGGCGACACCGGCCGGCGCGTGCTCGCCGTGCTCGCCGTGCTCGCCTTCCTCAACGGGACGTGAGCAGCCCGGCCACGGTGTCGGCCACCCGGTCCACCTCGTCCTCGGTGTTGTAGTAGTGCGGCGACAGGCGCAGGCACCAGTCGACGTCCTTGTCCGCGAAGTCGAACTGGGCGAACTCCCGGAAACTGAGCGCCGAGTTGACGCCCGCCGCGTCGATCGCCGCCTTGAACGGCTCCGCCTGCCAGCCCTCGACGGCGAAGGTCACCAGCGCGCCCAGCTCCCTGCCCCTGTCCAGCAGGCGCACGCCCGCCAGGTCGCCGAGCCGCGCACGCAGCCGCGCCGCCAGCGCCGGGGTGCGCCGGGCGATCGCCTCCACACCGACCTGGCGCGCGTAGCGGACGGCCGCCGCGCATCCCAGCACGGTGGCGTACGGGAACTCCCACTCCTCGAACCTGGCCGCCGACTCCACCGGCCGGTAGTCCTCCGGCGAGACCCAGCGGGAGCCGTGCATGTCGATGAACAACGGCTCGTAGCCGTCCCGCAGCACCCGGTCGGACACGTACAGGAAACCCGAGCCGCGCGGGCCGCGCAGGAACTTGCGGCAGGTGGCGGTGAGCAGGTCGCAGCCGATCTCGGCCACGTCGATCGGGAACTGCCCGACGGACTGGCAGGCGTCGACCAGGTAGAGCAGGCCGAGTTCGCGGCAGTGCGCGCCGATCTCGGCGATCGGCTGGACCAGGCCGGAGTTGGTGGGGATGTGGGTGGCGCTCACCAGGCGGGGCCGGTGGGCGCGCATCAGCGCCGCCATCGCGGCCACGTCCACACCGCCTTCGGGCAGGTCGGGGGCGTGCACCAGCCGCACCCCGAAGCGTTTGCGCAGCGACAGGAAGGCGATCTGGTTGGAGATGAAGTCGTTGCGCGTGGTCAGGATGACGTCCCCGGCCTCGAACGGGATCGACGACAGCGCGGTGGCGTAGGCGTGGGTGGCGCTGCCGGCGAAGGCGATGTTGCCGGGCGCGCAGTTGATCAGCGCGGCGGTCTCGGTGTAGAAGGCGCGGACCTGCTCGGCGCGCGCGGCGGACGCCTCGTAGCCGCCGATGCGCGCCTCCAGGTTGAGGTGGTCGAGCATCGTGGCGAGCACCGGGGCGGCCAGCAGGCCGCAGCCGGCGTTGTTGAAGTGCACGACCTGCTCGCAGCCGGGGGTGTCGGCGCGCAGTGCCGCGACGTCCAGTAGTGTTTCCGCACCAGCGCTAGTAGCGCTACCATGAGTCTCCATGTCCGACAGTAGCACTTCCGCCGATCTGGCCTCCAGCCTCCGGGCGCTGCTGGCCGGGCTGACGCCGGGCGACCGGCTGCCCAGCAGCCGCGAGCTGACCCAGCGCTACCGGGTGGGGCCGGGCACCGTCTCGCGCGCCATCGCCACCCTGGCCGCCGAGGGCGCGGTGGTCACCCGCCCCGGCAGCGGCACGTTCGTCGCCCCCCGCCGCGAGCGGCCGGCCGACGGCGTGCCGGACACCTCCTGGCAGTCGGTGGCCCTGTCCGGGCGTGACTTCGACCCGGCCGTCGCCGTCGAGCCGCCGCGTCCCCTGCCCGAGGGGATGATCGCCATGGCGGGCGGCTACCTGCACGTGACCCTCCAGCCGACCCGGGCCCTGGGCGCCGCGCTGGCCCGTGCGGCCCGCCGGCCCGACGCCTGGCACCGCGCCCCCACGGCCGGCCTGGCGCCGCTGCGCGCGATCTTCGCCGAGCAGGCGGGCGGTGCCGTCACCGCCGAGGACGTGCTGATCACCGGTGGCGCGCAGGGAGCCCTGTCCATGCTCTTCCGGGCGATCGCCGCGCCGGGGAGCGCCGTGCTGATGGAGTCGCCCACCTATCCCGGCGCGCTGGTCGCGGCCCGCGCCGCGGGGCTGCGCCCGGTGCCCGTGCCGATGGACGGCGACGGCATCCGCCCCGACCTGCTCGCCGACGCGTACGCCATGACCGGTTCCCGGGTCCTGTACTGCCAGCCGACGTTCCACAACCCGACCGGCGCGGTGCTCTCACCCGAGCGGCGCCGCCAGGTCGCCGCCGTGACCAGGGCCGCGGGCGCCTTCCTCATCGAGGACGACTTCGCCCGCCACCTCGGCCACGGCATCCCCCTGCCGCCCCCGCTGGTCGCGGACGACCGCGACGGCACGGTGATCCAGCTGACCTCACTCACCAAGCCCGCCTCACCCAGCCTGCGCATCGGCGCGGTGATCGCCCGCGGCCCGGTGCTGCGGCGACTGGCGGGCATGCGCTTCGTCGACGACTTCTTCACCGCCCGCCCCCTGCAGGAGGCGGCCATCGAGCTGCTCAGCACCCCCGCCTGGGACCGCCACCTGCGCGCGCTCGGCGCGGCGCTGCGCGAGCGCCGCGCCCTCCTGGCCGGCGCGCTGGCCGCGCGGGTGCCCGGCTGGCGGCTCACCGGCTCCCCGGCAGGCGGCCTGCACCTGTGGGCGGAGCTGCCACCGGGAGCCGACGACGCCGCCATCGCCGCCGCCGCCCGCGAGCACGGCGTGGCGGTCGACGCCGGCCGCCGCTTCTTCCCCGCCGAGCCCTCCGGCGCCTACCTGCGGCTCAGCTTCGCGGCCGCCGCCGACACCGCCGACCTGGCCGAAGGCGCCCACAGGCTCGCGGCGGCGGCACAGGACACGGGCCACTGATCGACGTGCGGTCGGTTACCCTGTGAGTGAGATGACTGACTCAACGAAGAGCGCGGTGCGCAAGCCGGGCAAGCGTGAGCGGCTGGTGAGCGCCGCCACGAGGGTGCTGCACGAGCAGGGGGTCGAGAAGACGACGCTCGCCGACATCGCCCAGGCCGCCGATGTCCCCGTGGGCAACGTCTACTACTACTTCAAGACCAAGGACCAGCTCATCGAGGCGGCGATCGGCGCGCACGCGCAGCAGTTCCACACGATGACCGCCGCCCTGGAGCAGCACGCCGCCACGCCACCGGACCGCCTCAAGGCGCTCGTCCAGGGCTGGGTGGACCAGCGCGAGCTCGCCGCCCGCTACGGCTGCCCCACCGGCACCCTCTGCTCGGAGCTGGACAAGCGGGCCGACGGCCTCGACCGGGCGGCGGCCGGGGTCATGGGGCTGCTGATCGACTGGGTGGAGCTGCGCTTCGCCGAGATGGGGCGGCCGGACTCCCGCGAGCTCGCGGTCGCCCTGATCGCCGCCTACCAGGGGATCTCGCTGCTCACCAACACCTTCCGTGACCCGGAGCTGATGGTCGCCGAGGGGCGTCGCCTCCAGAGCTGGATCGACTCACTCGCCTGAGACGCCCCGCTCACCGTCCGCCGAGCGGGACCCGCCGCCGCACGACCTTACGGTGGGTGATGCGCCATCCTCCGTCGCCGCGGGCGACCACGTCCTCGTAGGTGACGCTCGCGCAGGTGCCGTCCGCGTGCACGCCGATCCCTTTGGACAGGCCGCGGACCGTGCCGTCGGCCAGCTCGCCGAGCACGATGTTGGTGACGTGATGGCCGACGGGGTTCGCCTCGCCCAGCGCGAGCGCCGCCTCCCGCAGCGCCGCCAGCCCCAGGATGATGCCGCCGCCGAGGTCGGTGACGTCGTAGCGGATGTCGGCGGTGAAGAGCTCGTCCATGCGGTCGAGCTCGCCGCCGTCCACGAGATGGCCGTGCAACGAGATCAGCTCGATGATGGCCGTACGGTCCTCAGCGGTCAGTGTCATCTCAGTCCCCTCGTCGAGCTCCCTGTGCCACGTTACGACGCGGCAGCCGCGCGACGAGGCCACGGACCACGTGGCGCGCGTCCGAGCCGACACCGCGCAACGTGTTGGACGAAGGGGTGCGCTGCCACTCCAGCCCAAGGAAGCCCAGGCCGGGATGGGTGCTCGACAGGCCCTGCGCGTGCCGGGGATGCCCCGAAGGTGCCAGCGCGCCGAGGGGATCGAGATAGTCCAGGTGGGGCCGGTAGCCGGTGGCCAGCACGATGGCGTCCACCCGCTCGCGGCGGCCGTCGGCCCACTCCACCTCGTCTCCCGCCAGCCGCGCGAACATCGGGCGGCGGTCCATCCGGCCCTGGCGCAGGGCGTCACGGTAGCGGCCCGGGTCGAGCACCGGCGAGGCGGGCGGGTCTGCCGAGCGTCGCAGCGGCAGCCGGTCGAAACCGGTGAGCCGGAACCAGAAGTGCAGGTCCCGCCCCAGCGGCCGCTGCGGGACGAACCGGACGGGCGCGCGGCTGGCCAGGGTGACGCGGGAGTGCTCGGCCAGTTCGTAGGCGATCTGGACCGCGGAGTTGCCCGCGCCCACCACCACGACCCGCCGCCCGGCCAGCGCCTGCGGCGCGCGGTAGCAGGCGGCGTGGGTGATCCGGCCGGTGTACGTCTCCTGGCCCGGCAGCGCGGGCAGGTGGGGGTGGCCGAAGGAGCCGGTGGCGGCGATCAGCGCCGTCGCGCTCAGGCTCTGCCCGTCCTGCAGGTGCACGGTGAAGCCGCCGTCCGTCGCGGTGACGCCGCCGACCCGGGCTCCGGTGCGGATCTCGGCGCCGTCACGGGACAGCTCGCCCGCGTAATGCTCCAGGTAGGCCACCACCTCGTCGCGGTGCGGATAGCGCTCACCGTCGCCGTCGAAGGCCAGGCCGGGCAGAGCGCTGTAGCGGGCGGGCGAGAACAGGGTGAGGCTGTCGTAGTAGCGCGGCCAGGAGCCGGCCGCCCGCTCCGCGGCTTCCAGCACGAGCGGCCGCAGCCCCGCCCGGAGCGCGGCATGGGCGGCGGCCAGGCCGGACTGCCCGGCCCCGATGATGACCATGGGTTCCATGCCGAAAACATATCGTCATATTCTAATATGTCAATATGATGATATGAGCTAGGATCGGGGCATGGCAGGAGATCCCGTGGCCGCGCCGGAGTCGTGCGCGCCGCCGCCCCAGCTCGCCGAGGCCACGCACGACTTCCTCAAGGCGCTGGCCAACCCCGACAGGCAGCGGATCATGCTGCTGTTCGCCCAGGGCGCCGAGCTGTCGGTCGGCCAGGTGGCCGAGCTCGCCGGCATCGGCCAGTCCACCGCCTCCCAGCAGCTCGCCCTGCTGCGCCGCGGCGGCATCATCGCCTCCCGGCGCGACGGCAAGGCCGTGCTCTACCGAGGTGACCGCGAACGCGCCGCCCAGGCCCTCGCCGACCTGCAGCGTTACCTGCGCCTCTGCTGCTGAGCAGGGCCGTCCGCGTCGGCGCGCACATGCCGCAGGAGGACGGCGGCCGGGACGGCGATCAACGCCATGATCACGGCGGCCGTGATCGAGGTGGCCCGCAGGCCGGACACGAACGCGGCGGAGGCGGCCTCCATCAGGGGCCCGCGCAGGCTCCCGGACACCTGCCCGGCCACGGCGGCCGCCCCGGCCAGCGTCTCGCGCGCCGTCTGGGGCAGGCCGGGCAGCGCGGCCGTGATCTCGCTCCGATAGACGGCGGCGCCCACCGTTCCCAGCGCGGCGATGCCCAGCGCGCCGCCGAACTCCGTGCCGGCCTCCGACAGCGCCGAGGCGGCGCCGGCCCGCTCCGGCGGCGCCCCGGCGAGGATCAGGTCGGTGGCCAGGGTGGCGACCATGCCGATGCCGGCCGCCATGACGCCCACGCAGGCCACCAGGACGGCGGGCGGGGACGCCGCCTCGATCCGGGCCGTCATCAGCAGCCCGGCCGCGGCCACCAGCAGCCCCCAGGTGACGACCGTTCCCGGCCGGATCCGCCGTACGGCAAGAGTGGCGACCGCCACGCCGGCCGTCGTCGCGAGGATCGCCGGCAGCATCCACAGCGCGGCGGCGAGCGGGCGCAGCCCGGCGACGAGCTGCAGGAACTGCGCGGCGAACAGCGTCAGCCCGACCATGGCGAACATCGTCACCGAGTTCACGGCCAGTGAGGTGGTGAACGTCCTCGACCGGAACAGCCGCAGGTCGATCATCGGCGCGGCCAGCCGGGCCTGCCTGCGCACGAACAGCGCCCCGAGCCCCAGCCCGGCCAGCACAGCGGCCGGAGCGCCCCAGCCGGGCTCCTCCTCGGCCAGCAGCTTCACCCCGTAGATCACCGGCAGCACGGCGGCGAGCGACAGGCCCGCGCTCACCACGTCGAACCTGCCCGGCGACGGATCGCGGTGCTCGGGGACCAGCAGCGGCGCGGCCACCAGCAGCAGCACCATCACGGGAACGTTGAGCAGGAACGCCGAGCCCCACCAGAACCGCTCCAGGAGCAGCCCGCCGGCGACCGGCCCGATCACCGCGCCGCCGGAGAACCCCGCCGCCCACACCCCGACGGCGGTCCGGCGCCGGCGCGGGTCCTGGAACATGGTGCGGATCAGCGCGAGCGTGGACGGCGCGAGGGTCGCCCCGGCCACGCCGAGCAGCGCCCGGGCGGCGATGAGCTCCTGCGCGCTGCCGGAGTACGCCGCCACGGCCGACGCCGCCCCGAACGCCGCCGCGCCGATCATCAACAGCCGCCGGCGGCCGATCCTGTCGCCCAGCGTGCCCATCGTGACCAGGAGACCGGCGAGGAGGAAACCGTACACGTCCATGATCCACAGCGTCTGCGTCGCGGTCGGTGCGAGCTCGGCGCTCAGTGGCGGAAGCGCGAAGTAAAGCACGGACATGTCCATCGAGACCAGCACGCCGGGGATGGTGAGCGTCACCAGTCCCGCCCGATCCCTCGCTCTCCCCATGCGAAGACCTCCTCCATGAGTACGGTGTATGCATACACCCTACGCACAGCTTCTAGGGAGGCATAGCCGCGAATTTCATCACGTGGTAGCATTTCGTCACGCAGAAGGGGAGTGTGATGAAACTGACGTGTGCCAGCTGCGGCGGGCCGCTGGACGTTCCCGCGCGAGGACGCCGCCCCACCTACTGCTCGCGCGCCTGCCAGGCGCGCGCCTACCGCGCGCGAGCGGCGGCACGCACCGGCCCCCGGCCGGAAGAGATCCAGCCCGCCGCGCCGGAACCGGCCGTCAAGGACGGCCTCAGCGTCGAGCGGATCGTCCGTACGGGCATCGCGATCGCCGACGCGGAGGGTCTGGCCGCCCTGTCCATGCGCAGGGTGGCGGGCGAGCTCGGCGCGGGCACCATGTCGCTCTACCGGCACGTGCCGGGCAAGGACGAGCTGGTCGACCTGATGGCCGGCGCCGTGCTCGACGAGGCGGAGGCCGCGGCCGGCGCGCCGCCCGCGGAGCGGGACGGCTGGCGGGCGCGCGTGGAGGCCTACGCCCGCATCATGTGGGCGCTCTACCGGCGCCACCCCTGGCTCCTGCAGGTCCTGGCGGTGACCCGGCCACGACTGGCGCCGGGCGGGCCGGCGCGCACCGAATGGCTGCTGCGCGGCGTCGAAGGGCTGAGCCGCGACCTGCCCACCATGGTCAGGGCGGCGGTCACCATCTCCGGCTACGTGCAGGGCATGGCGATGTTCCTGGTCAACGACCTGCAGGCCGAGCGCCTGACCGGCGTCGGCAAGGAGCAGTGGTGGGAGTCCAACCGCGACCGCTTCAACGAGCTGGTCGCGCGCGGCCCCTACCCGATCCTGGCGATGATCGCCTCGGCGGACCAGGATGACGTGAGCCTGGAGGAGGAGTTCGAGTTCGGCCTGCAGCGCATGCTCGACGGCCTCGCCGCCCACCTGGGCGACCGCCGAGCCGGCTGATGGACGCCTCCTGGCCGCGATCGGGCCGCGGCCAGGGGCGTCGTGCTACGGCTGGTCCACGTACAGGCGCAGATGTTGCGCCGTGAGGGACTTGCCCGCGCCGACGAGCTCGGCGGGAGTGCCGGTGAAGACGACCTGGCCGCCGTCGTGGCCGGCGCCGGGACCGAGGTCGACGATCCAGTCGGCGTGCGCCATCACGGCCTGGTGGTGCTCGATGACGATGACGGTGTTGCCGTCGTCGACCAGGCGGTCCAGCAGCGCCAGCAGGCGGTCCACGTCCGCCAGGTGCAGGCCGGTGGTCGGCTCGTCCAGCACGTAGGTGGTGCCGTTCCTGGCCATGTGGATGGCCAGCTTGAGGCGCTGACGCTCGCCGCCGGACAGCGTGGTGAGCGGCTGGCCCAGCCCGACGTAGCCCAGGCCCACCGCTTCGAGACGGCCGAGGATGGCCCCGGCCTGACCGGTGGTGAACACCTCGCGGGCCTCGGCCACGGGCATGGCCAGCACCTCGCTGATGTTCTTGCCGTGCAGCCTGTACGACAGCACCTCGGGGGTGAACCGCTTGCCCTCGCACTCCTCGCACACCGTCGCCACCTCGGCCATCATCGCCAGATCGGTGTAGATCAGGCCGATGCCCTTGCAGGCCGGGCAGGCGCCTTCGGAGTTGGCGCTGAACAGGCCGGGCTTGACGCCGTTGGCCTTGGCGAAGGCCGCCCGGATCGGGTCGAGCACCCCGGTGTAGGTGGCCGGGTTGCTCCGCCGGGAGCCACGGATCGGCGACTGGTCGGCGACGATCACGCCCTCCAGCCCGGCCACGTAGCCGTGGATCAGCGAGCTCTTGCCGGATCCGGCGACGCCGGTGATGACGCTGAGCACCCCCAGGGGGATGTCGACGCTCACGTCACTCAGGTTGTGCAGGGTGGCGCCGCGGATCGGGAGCTGACCGGTGGGCGTGCGGACCCTCTCGCGCAGGGTCACGCGGTGGTCGAGGTAGCGGCCGGTCAGGGTGCCGGACCTGCGCAGCCCGTCGAGGTCACCGGCGTAGCAGAGCCGCCCGCCCGCCGAGCCGGCGCCGGGACCGAGGTCGACGACGTGGTCGGCGATCTGGATCGTCTCCGGCTTGTGCTCCACCACCAGCACCGTGTTGCCCTTGTCGCGCAGCTGGAGCAGCAGGTCGTTCATCCGCTGGATGTCGTGCGGGTGCAGCCCGGCGGTGGGCTCGTCGAAGACGTACGTGACGTCGGTCAGGCTCGAGTTGAGATGCCGGACCATCTTCACCCGCTGCGCCTCGCCGCCGGACAGCGTCGAGGACTCCCGGTCCAGGCTGAGATAACCGAGGCCGATCTCCACCAGGGAGTCGAGCGTCTCGCGCAGGCTGTCGAGGATCGGCCCCACCGAGGCGTGCCGGACGCCTCCGACGAACTCGGCCAGGTCGCTGATCTGCATGGCGGAGCACTGGGCGATGGTGACGCCGTCGATGGTGGCCGACCGGGCCGCCTCGTTCAGCCGCGAGCCCGCGCAGTCGGGACAGCCGGCGAGCTTGACCGCCCGGTCGGCGAACGCGCGCGCCTGCCCCTTCATCGACTCCCGGTCCTTGCCGAGATACTGCCGCCGCACCTTGGGCACCAGGCCCTCATAGGTGAAGTTGTTGGCCCCGAGCTTCACCTTGACCGGCGGCTTGTGCAGGAAGTCCGCCCACTGCTCCGGCGTGTAGTCACGCAACTTGACGTCCGGGTCGAAGAAGCCGGAGGCCACGATGATCTGCCACGGCCAGGTGTCCACGCCGTAGCCGGGCATCTTGAGCGCGCCCTCGTTCAGCGACAGGTCCCGGTCCACCAGCTCGTCGACGTCGATGTCGGACACCTTGCCGAGCCCCTCGCACACCGGGCACATGCCCTGGGGGGTGTTGAAGCTGAAGGCGAAGGCGGGCCCGACGTACGGGGTGGCGACCCGGCTGAACACGATGCGCAGCATCGTGTAGGTGTCGGTGGCGGTGCCCACGGTCGAGCGGGCGTTGGCGCCCATCCGCTCCTGGTCGACGATGATCGCCGCGCTCAGGTTGCGCAGCGCGTCGACGTCCGGGCGGCTGAGGCTCGGCATGAACCCCTGGAGGAACGCCGTGTAGGTCTCGTTGATCAACCGCCGGGACTCCGCCGCGATCGTGTCGAAGACCAACGAGGACTTGCCGGAGCCGGAGACTCCGGTGAAGACGGTGAGCCGTCGCTTGGGGATGTCCAGGGAGACGCCGGTGAGGTTGTTCTCCCTTGCGTCACGGACCTGGATCAGGTCGTGGCTGTCCGCCGCGGTGTGATCCGATCTGCGGCGGAACTGGTCGTGGGGGTGAACGCTGCTGTCCTGCTGACTGGGAACCAAGGAACCCTTCCATCCTCGACTGCCGACATTCATGCGTTCAAGTGTCTCATTGATATACCAGTCTAGACTTTGGCCGGATTTTTCGGCGTTTATCGAGGATCTGTACGGTCAACGTTCAAATTGCCGTGTAAGCCGTGGGGCGGGATGATGGGCCGCATGAGCCGTGAAAAGGCAGGGATTCGCCCCATCGATCTGGCGCGGCTGGCGGACGTCTCGACCCAGCAGATCCGCAACTACGCCGCCGAGGGCATCCTGCCTCCGGTGCCGCGGACGGAGTCCGGCTATCGGCGGTTCGGCGCCGAGCACCGGTCGGCCCTGCTCACCTACCAGGCTCTCGCGCGAGGCTACGGCAGGGACACCGCCAGGACGGTCATGCAGGCCGTGCACGACGCCGACCTCCCGCTCGCCCTCACACTGCTGGACACCGGCCACGTCGCGCTGCACGAGGAGCGGCTGTCCCTGCAGGCGGCGGGCGCGGCGCTCGAAGCGGTCGCGGAGCAGAACCCGGAGGCGGCGCCGCTGCCGCGCTCCGGCATGCGCATCGGTGAGGTGGCCGCCTACCTCGGGGTGCGCACCTCGACGTTGCGCCTGTGGGAGTCGGTCGGCCTGCTGGCTCCCAAGCGCGAGCCGGGCACCCGCTACCGCAGCTTCGGCCCGGCCGACGTCCGGGACGCCCGCATGATCAACATGCTGCGGCAGGGCCGCTACCCGATCGCCCAGATCCAGCTCGTCCTCGACGGCCTGCGCCGCACGGGCAGCAGCGACGCGCTGCGCGCCGCCATCGCGCAACGCCAGGCGGAGCTGACCCGGCGGGCCAGGGCCATGCTCGAAGGATCCGGCCACCTGCACCACTACCTGGAGGGAGAGGTCACGGACTGACCGGGCGGCAGCGCGCCGGCGCTCAGCCTCTCGCACAGCGCCCACACCCGGTCGCGGGCGTGCTCGTCCAGCACGCTCGCCGGCCACGGACGGCGCCGGCACCGGCGGTCCACGTACGCGCCGGTCACGCCCGCCACCTCCGGCGAGGAGGCCAGCCAGACGCTCGACCTGGCGGACTTCGCCAGGTCGGCGAAGAGCAGCGGAGCCATCAGCTTCACCACCGGCGCGATCGGCCGGTAGACGTACGGGAACGCCCTGATCGGCATCGCCCGGTTCATCGGCGTGTGACCGTGCCCCGGGTAGGCGACGTTGACGGTCACGCCGGATCCCCGCAGCACCTCCGCGAAGCGGGCGCTCATCGCCATCAGGATCGTCTTCGTGTGGTTGTACTGGGTGAACGTCCAGCCCAGGAAGCGCCTTTCCGCCTGGAGGTCGTCCAGCGCGATGGGGCCGCCGGGGATGCCGCCGGTGACGTTCACCACCCGCCCGCCGCCGCCCTCGCGCAGCAGCGGCAGCAGCAGGTGGGTGAGCGTGAACGGCGTCAGGACGTGCGCGGCGAACATCGTCTCCACGCCGTCGGGGGTCAGCGTCCTG
Source organism: Nonomuraea sp. ZG12 (assembly GCF_052068115.1). Classification (NCBI taxonomy): domain Bacteria; kingdom Bacillati; phylum Actinomycetota; class Actinomycetes; order Streptosporangiales; family Streptosporangiaceae; genus Nonomuraea; species Nonomuraea sp. ZG12. The sequence continues at coordinate 28,210 of NZ_JBQHCW010000015.1, read as the reverse complement.
CGCGGGCCGTTCACCCCCACGTTGTTGACCAGAACGTCCAGCGTGCCGCAGCGCTCGCGCACCCGGGCCGCCAGCCGCAGCAGGCCGTCCTGCCGCGTCACGTCGGCGGTCACCGCCTCCACCTGCTCGTTGCCGGTGTCGCGAGCCAGCTCGGCCGCCGCCGCCCGGGCGCGGCCGGGATCCCGGCCCACCAGCACCACGCGGGCGCCGAGCCGCGCCAGCTCCCGGGCCGTCTCCTTGCCGATCCCGGCCGTGCTGCCGGTGACCAGGGCCGTCTTGCCTTGCATGCGCGCTCCCCGCCTTCGATGAGATCTGCGCACCCAAGATGACATCAGATGCCAATAACGTCAACGCGTGTTGGAATGTAGACTCCGGTGCGTGTCAGGATTGCGGGAACGTACGAGACGAGCGGTCGCCGCCGAGGTGACCGAGGTGGCCCTGCGGCTCTTCGCCGAGCGGGGCTTCGACGCGGTCACGGTGGACGACATCGCGCGGGCGGCGGGGCTGTCCAAGCGCAGCTTCTTCCGCTACTTCCCGGCGAAGGAGGACGTCGTCCTCGGCGGCATCGACTTCATGGGCGGCGAGATCGCCGAGCAGATCGCCCGGCGGCCCGGCCGGGAGGACGCCTGGCAGCTCCTGCACGCCGTGCTGCGCGGGTGGGAGCAGCGGATAGACGCCGAGCGGCAGGCGCTGGAGAGGCTCAGGCTGGTCGAGGCGACGCCCGCGCTGCGTGCCGGGTTCCACGCCAAGCGGGAGGAGGCGCGCGCCCAGATCGCCGACGCGCTGCTGGCCAGGCCCGGCCTGGGGCTGGACCGGTTCACCGCCGACCTGCTCACCACGGCGGCGGGAGCGGCTCTCGACAGCGTGTCACGCGCCTGGGCCGACTCAGGCCCGGAAACCGACCGGCTCGCCCTGGTCGACCGCGCGTTCGCGCTGCTCCGCCCGGCCTGCCTGGGCCCCGCGCCGGGCTGACGGGCCGCTTCAGCGGCCGCCGGTGAACGGGGCCTCCCCCTCCTTGTACGGCCGGAAGCGCAGCGCCGACCACACCTCGTCCACCGCCACCTGCCCGTTCGGCCGCAGGCCGTACTCCGTCACGATCGGCCAGAGCGTGTCGCGGTTGATGTCCGCCTTGTTGCCCTTGGGGTAGGCGATCCAGGTCGTCCCGGTCAGAGCGCTGCGGTGCTCGTCGAGCAGGCGGCGGGCGGTGGCGGCGTCAGCGGCGAAGAGCACCGCGACGGCGGCCTCGCGCGGGTCGCCCACCAGCTCGGCCTCCTCGGGCAGCGGCCCGACGCGGGGCAGGTGCTGCTCGTCGGAGATCCACACCGTGCCACCCGGCTTGATGAGCAGCTTGTCGGCGATGGTCTTGGCAGCCATGGTCAGGCCCTTTCGTAGGTCAGGTCCAGCACGCCGGTGCTGAAGGACTCGGACGCGGTGAGGGTGAGCGGCATCTGCCCGATCCCCTCGGTGAACAACCTCTGGCCGGTGCCGAGGACGATCGGGTGCACCAGCAGGTGCAGCTCGTCGAGCAGGCCCTCGGTCAGCAGCCAGGAGACCAGCGTGGGGCTGCCGCTCATCGCGATGTCCTTGCCGGGCCGCTGCTTGAGCTCGGTCAGTGAGGCCGCGACGTCGCCGCTGAGGATCGTGCTGTTCTGCCAGGCGGCGGTCTCCAGGGTGGAGGAGACGACATATTTCGGAATCTCGTTCAGTGCTCTGGCCATCGGGTCGGCGGGGTCCTGGTGCGGCCAGTGCGCGGCGAACTCGTCATAGGTGCGCCGGCCCAGCAGCAGGGCGTCGCCGCGCTCCATCAGCCAGCCGACGGACTGCATCATCTCGTCGTTCAGGTAGGGGAAGTGCCACTTCTCCGGCGCCTCCACGACGCCGTCGAGCGAGATGAACAGGCCGGCGATGATCTTCCGCATGAGTTTCTCCGCTTCTCGGGGTGTGGCACCACCGTCTCACCGACAAATAAATTTGTCAAGCCGACCGCGACATCGCGGGGGTTCCGGTGGCAAGGGAGAAGTTTTCGACGAGGTAGCGCTTGACCTGCTCTAGCGATGCTCGCCGCCCGGCCCGGTTGGCGAGCTGACGGGCGAACGAGCATGACGTGGCGTTGCCTGCGGGCGTGCCCAGGTCCACCCGCGGCATCCGCTTGATCAGCGCCAGAAGTGCTGGTGGTGTGGTGGTCTTCGCTCTCCGCCATCCCTGGACGCGTCCTGCTGTTCGCGCACCGTGCTGCCCGGCACGGTCAGAACGCGCCCACGCCACCGGATCCGGCGGCGAAAGGCCCACACCGCGACGGCCAGAGCCAGCAGGGTGACACCGGTGGACACCAACCCCGCCTCGCTGAACCCCGGCGGTCCCACCATCAGTTCCGGCCCCGCGCCGCGAGAGTCTCCGTAGAGGTGTCCCTGTGACCAGTTCCAGCCCCAGTGCAGCCCGATGGCCGGCCACAGCGAGCCGGTGCCCAGTCGTACGGCGGTCAACAGGAAACTGATCACCACAACCCCCGCCATGACCCCCGGCGCCCAGGCCGCCGGTGCCGACTGGAGGTGCAGCGCTGCGAAGATCAGCCCGATGACCAGCGTGGCGATCCAGAGCGGCAGCCGCTCGCCGAGGTTGACCAGAAAATATCCGCGGAAGGCCACTTCCTCGGCGAACCCGACCCCCAGCGCGCCGGCGAAAGCCGTCAGGAACAGCCACGGATCCCCGCCGACCACGGATCCCCGCCGACCACGGTGTCCCGCCACCCCGCGGACCATCCCACCAGCGCGACCATCCCGGCCAGCCCGATGCCGGCGAGACAACCGGAGATCAACCCGCCCGCCCCCGGCCGCAGCAGCCCGACGTCGTCCCACGGGCGGCGGTCCAGCCACCGGCGGAACGCCCAGGTCACACCCGCGATGGCAGGGACCACCAGCAGCAGGAAGGCCGGCTTTCGCACGGCCGCCGGAAACGGTACCGCCTGGAGGCCCGCGACGATCACGAAGTACACGACGAAGTACAACAGAAGCCGCAGGGGACGGCGCAGCCGGCGTTCGGAGTCCAAGAAGAGCACCATGGACCCGGGATAGCCCGGCCAAAGGCGTACCGTCTCTCCCTCAACCGGGGGAGATCCGGCAAAATCCCCCACTTGAGGGACCTGGTACGCCCTGCTCGCCTGCCCGACAATGGCGGGGTGCCGCACCGCTGGGTGATCGCCGTCATTCTCGCCGCCGCGCCGCTCCCCCTCGTTCTGGGGCCGGACCTGAAAACCACGTTCTATCTCGGCGACCTCTGGGACATCACCCCGTATCCGCTGCTGCCCATCCTCGTTCTGGCCGAGCTCGTGCCGATCTGGTGGTCGCAGAGCAGGCCGGTGGCCGCGCTCGCCGCCACCGGTACGGCCTTCCTGGCCGGACAGGCATTCGACCTCCCGGCCACCACGGCCGATCTGGGACTCCTGCTGGCACTGTTCATGGTCGGCGCGTACGCGTCGAGCCGGGACGTACTGGCCGCGACGGGCGTGACGGCGGCGGCGCTCGCGCTGTTCGTGGTCGGGGCCAACGCCACGGCCGCCCACCTCGTCCGGGACGTGCTCACCGCGCTGGTGATCGGCGGCGTCATCGCGGCCGTGCCCGCACTGCTCGGCCGCTCCTTCGCGGCCGTCCGCCATGCGCCACCGGAACCTCCGGCACCCATCGCATCACCGCTCACGTCTCGCGAACGGGACGTCCTCCAGATGGTGTCGGAAGGCATGACGAACGGGGAGATCGCCGAGCGCTTGGTCATCGGCAGGGAGACGGTCAAGACCCACGTCCGGAACATCCTCGCCAAACTGGGCGCCCGCGACCGTACCCATGCCGTCACCATCGCCCACCGCGGCAACCTGCTGAGGTGACCCGCTGAGCCCTGCGCCCAGGATCTGCAAGACGCTCGCCGGCCGGGCCGCGAGCGCCTCGCTACGATGAGGTATGAGTCGGCTACGGAGCGTGCCCATGGCGGACGGAGAGGTGGCCGTACTGGTCGTCGGTGGCGGGCCGGTCGGGCTGACCGCCCGTGCGCTGCTGGAACGCTGGGGGATGCGGGTCCTGCTGGTCGAAAGACAAGGCGAGCTGTCGCCCTTTCCACGGTCCCGGCTGGTCAACGTGCGTTCGATGGAGATCTACCGTCAGCTCGGGCTCGCCGCCGAGATCACGGCCAACGCGTTCGCCCCTGAGTACGGCCGCATCCGCTTCCGCGACACCATGCAGGACCACGACTTCGCCGCGGCGGCGATGACCGGGATCAACGCGCCGGTGCCCGAGAGCCCGGTGACCGGCGTGGTCACCTCTCAGGATCGCCTGGAGCCCACTCTGCTCGCCGCGGCGAAGTCCCCGGCGCGCTTCGGTGTCGAGCTCGTCGACCTGGCCGAAGAGGCCGACAGCGTCGTGGCCCTGCTCGCCGGGCGTCGGCGCGGTGAGGAGACCCGCGTCCGTGCCCGTTACGTCCTCGCCGCCGACGGCGCGAACTCCACCGTCCGGCGGCTGCTGGGAATCGGCACCACCGGCCCCGGGAGGATCGGAGGCTTCACCACCGTCGTGTTCGACGGCGATCTTCGCCGCTGGTGCGCCGACCAGCCCGCGGGCGTCTACTTCACCGCGCACGGCCTTGTCGCGCCGCTGTATCCCGAAGGAGGCTACGCCTGGTTCGTCCCCACCCCCGGCGAAGGTGCGGCCGCCGACTGGCCCGGCCTTCTCTCGCGCGCCCTCGGTCCCGATGTGCGCGCCGATATCGTCAGGATCCAGAACTGGGTGATGAACGCGTTCGTCGCCGAGCGCTTTCGTCACGGGCGGATCCTGCTGAGCGGCGATGCCGCGCACGCGATGCCCATCGTGGGTGGCCTGGGCATGAACGCCGGTATCGCCGACGTGCACAACCTGTGCTGGAAACTGGCCGGCGTCCTGCGAGGATGGGCCGGTCCGAGCCTGCTGGACACGTACGAGACGGAGCGGCGGCCCGTCGCCTGCCGGACACTCCGCCAGGCGGTGACCAACACCGAGCTCATGCTCGACGTGCAGAACCGGCGCCGCGAGCAGCTCCGCACCGGGCGGGCAGTGCCGGACCATGTCGATCTCCCCTGGTCGGAGCGGTACTTCGCCCAACACGGCCTGGTGCTCGGCGTCACGTACCGCTCCGCCGCCGTCCTGGCCGGCGACGGTCCCGATCCGGAGCCGCCGGGCGCGGACTACGTTCCCAGCGCCGAACCAGGCCGTCGCATGCCGCACCTCTGGCTCGCCCGCGACCGCTCGACGCTGGACACGTTCGGCGAATGGTTCACCCTGCTCACCCCGGACCCCGCCGCATGGACGCACCAGGCACCATGGCCGCTGAACGTCGAGGCCCTTCCTGGCGAGGATGCCGACCTCTGCGGCCTCACATCGCACGGAGCGCTGCTCATCCGGCCTGACGGCCACATCGGCGCCCGCTGGCCCGGCGGCCCGTCGAGCGAGGCCGCTCTCCACCACGCCCTCACCGCGATCACCGCGATCACCGGCCGGAGCGCAGCATAGATTCGGCGGCTCGCCCGCGTCGGGTGGGTCACCGTACCGAGACAGAGGTCGGTCAGGGCCTGGCCGGCGGCCTGGCGGGTGTTCATGCGCGGGATCAGGCGTCCCAGCGGGGTGCCGGGCAGGGACCAGAACCGCTGGAGGTCAAGGAGGACCGGCCCGTCCCGGGCGCCGGTCCGGAGCCTCGGGCGCTGACCAGCAGTCGCGCGCCCGAGGCGGCCATGCGTGTGGCGGCGAGCCCGCCGAGCACGGACGTGCCGCCGGTCATGACGATCGCGGTCACGCCGATGCTCGCGTCACGTCGTACGGCCCTGGGCCGTCTTGAGGCGCGTGGCGAGAGTGTCGGCGCCGATGTACGCGTGGAACACGCCCATGGCCAGCACGCCCACCGCGCCCGCCGCGAGCGCGGCGACCGGGTGAGCGCCGATGTCGGCCATGATCGCCAGGACCGCGGCCAGGACGTACATCGCCCAGCCCGCCACCAGATTGATCAGCGGGCCGGAGCCGAAGAGCGTCGGGAACTCCTCTTTCGTGATGCCTTTCACGAAGTGGGGCGTGGCGTTGGCGGCGAAGACGCCGGCCGCGAAGCTGAGCAGGATCGTCTGCGTCATGAAAACTCCTGGGTCACGCGAGCCCGGCGGATCGCGATCTCGGCTGGATACGTGAGGCTGGATCACGTGGGCGGGGGTCACTTGAGGCTTCTGATGGTGAGCTCGACGAGCTGCCGCAGCTGGGTGCGCAGCACGTCCAGCTCCTCCTCCTGCTGGGCGATGCCGGTGAGCGCGGCGAGCAGGAGCACGGCCGCGTCATGCGCGGACAGGACGGTGCCGAGCAGCGGCAGGTCGTCCTCGGCGGCGAGCAGGATGGCTGCCACGACGGCGGCGTGCCGGTCCTTCAACGAGCGGGTCAGATCGGGGGCGACCGCGGTCACCTCGGCGAGCAGCTCGCTCCGGAATTCCGCCTCGACGCTGCCGGCGACGAACTCCAGCTTGAGGTCGAGGGCCCGGAACACCCGGTCGGTGACGTCGCCGGTTGCCTGGCCGATCTCCTCGGCGCGTCCGATGAGCTGGTCGATGGCCCGCTCCGCCACCGCGCGGAAGATCTCCTGCTTGCCCGCGTGGTGCTGGTAGAGCGCCGGACGGGAGACGCCGGCGGCCTGGGCGATCAGGTCCATGGACGTACGGCGGAGACCGTAGCGGCCGAACACCTGGAGAGCGGCATCGAGGACGCGCTGCTGCTTCTCTGCACCCTGCGACATGCTGACATTATTTGCAAATAGTGTCAGTTCGTCAAACCGCTCAGGACTCCAGGAAGTGCAGGATCGCCAGCACGCGGCGGCTGTAGCCGGTGGCGTGGGACAGGTTCAGCTTGTCGAAAAGGGAGTTCACATGCTTCTCCACCGCGCTCTGCGAAACATGCAGGGCCTGGGCGATGGAGGCGTTGGTGAGGCCCTGCGCCATGCTCTCCAGCACCTCCCGCTCGCGGGGAGTCAGCCGCGCCAGCGGATCCACCTGCGTCGTGCGCGCCAGCAACTGGCGCACCACCTCGGGGTCGAACGCCGCTCCCCCGGCGCCCACCCGGTCCAGCGCGTCGAGGAAATCCGCCACCTGCGCCACCCGGTCCTTCAGCAGGTAGCCGACCCCGGACACGTCCGCGCTCATCAGCTCGGTGGCGTACCGCTTCTCCACATACTGCGACAGCACCAGCACCTTGACCTCGGGCCAGCGCCGCCTGATCTCCAGCGCGGCGCGCAACCCCTCGTCCGTGTGCGTGGGCGGCATCCGCACGTCCACCACCACGATGTCCGGCAGATGCGCGGCCACCGCCTCGACCAGCGCGTCACCGTCGCCCACCGCGGCGGGCACCTGGTGCCCCTCCTCCAGCAGCAGCCGCACCAGGCCTTCACGCAGCAGCGTGGAGTCCTCGGCCAGGATCACTCGCATGGCAACTCCGCCGTCACGGTCGTCGGCCCGCCCGGCGGGCTGATCACCTCGAAGGCGCCGTCCAGCGCGGCCACCCGGCGCCGCAGCCCGGACAGCCCGCCGCCCGTCAGGCGCGCGCCGCCCACCCCGTCGTCCGACACCCGTACGACGAGCATCGTCCCCTCCCTGCGCACGTCCACCGTGATGGCGTCGGCGCCGGCGTGCTTGGCGGCGTTGGTGACCGCCTCGCTCACCACGAAGTACGCCGCCGTCTCCACCGCCATCGGCGGCCGCTCCGGCAGCTCGCACGCCACCCTGACCGGCACGCCCGACCTCTCGGCCACCCCCGCCAGCGCTTCGCCCAGCCCCAGCGAGTCCAGCCCGCTCGGGTACACCCGCCAGGCGACCTCCCGCAGCTCGGCCAGCGCCTGCTGCGCCTCGCCGTGCGCCTGGTCCAGCAGTTCGGGCCGGCCGCGCCTGGAGCGGCCGATCAGCATGGACAGCGCGACGAGCCGCTGCTGCAGCCCGTCGTGCAGGTCACGCTCGATCCGGCGCCGCTCGGAGTCGACCGCCGCCACGATCCCCGCCCGGCTCTCCGCCAGCTCGGCGATCCGGCGCTCCAGCGCCACGGTCGGGTCGCCGGCGAGCACCCGGCGGGCCAGCCGCCGTTCCAGCGCGTGCACGCCCACCACACCCGACAAAGCCAGAAAGAGCAGTACGAGCCCCCCGACGGACACGTACGCCACGAGCGGAACGGACGACGGAGTCATCCCGTCGTAAGCCTCACCCGCGACCCACGACGCCCCCAGCCGGGCGGCCTCCCGGAGCCCGAACGCCAGCAGCAGCACCACCAGCCCGCCCAGCACGCCGACGGGCACGCGCAGCGCCAGATAGCGCAGCACCCGCCTGCCGTCGCCCATCGCGTCCAGTTCCGCGGGGTCGAGCCGCAGTCGCCACGCCTCGAACCCCGCCAGCCGCCCGGCCGCCGCCTCCACCCGGGCACGGCCCAGGAACGGCAGCGTCACCAGCAAGAACACCAGCTCAACCGCCGCGGTGACCGTTCCCAGGGTCACCGCGCCGAGTCGTCGTGCTCCCTCAGCGACGGACCGCATGCCGTCCCTTGCTGCGCTCGCGCAGGCGTACCACGATGAAGACCACCACCGCCAGCGCGACCAGGCCGAGCACGACCTTCGACCCGATGCCCGCGTACGTCTCGACCAGTTCCCACTCATTGCCCAGGAGGTATCCGGCCATCACAAAGATGGTGTTCCAGATCGCGCTGCCCGCGGTCGTCAGCAACAGAAACGTGACCAGGTTCATCCGCTCGACGCCGGCCGGCACCGAGATCAGGCTGCGGAAAATCGGGATCATTCGCCCGAAGAACACCGTCGCCTTTCCGTGCTTGAGGAACCACGCCTCGGTCTTCTCGATGTCGGAGACCTTGACGAGCGGGAGCTTGGCGGCGATCGCCAGCGTCCGCTCGCGACCGAGGAGCGCCCCTATCCAGTAGAGCGCCAGCGCGCCGACCACGGACCCCGCCGTGGTCCACACCAGGACTTCGACGAGATTCATCCTGCCCATGCTCGCCGTGAACCCCGCCAGCGGCAGGATCACCTCACTCGGCAGCGGCGGGAACAGGTTCTCCAGCGCGATAGCGATTCCCGCCCCGGGCGCACCGAGAGCGGCCATTAATGACACGACCCAATCAACCATGCGCATAAGGCTACGGATCATTGGCAGTGCCGGGGAATGCGGAAGACGCCCGATCCCGGCTACGGTAAACCACACCCCCATGTACCGTACACTGTACGGTCGTGAGCCTCACACCAGATTCGGTACGACACCCGGTCGTCTTCGAGCCCAGCGATCCTCCCAGATCCGGACAGATCGCCTTCCTCGACCCCCGGGGTGACAGCACGGCCACCGTCGTGGAGCAGCACGACGGGGAGCTGCGCGTCCGCGAGGCTCCGGCCGTCCGCGTCCCGGTCGCCGAGGCCGTCGCCGCCCTGGCCAGAGCACGCCAGGACGAGACGGCCCACCCCGCCGCCCGGTTCTGGGGCGCCGCGTCGCTCGTGGCGCTCCAGCTCGTCACCAGAGGCCGCGTCCTGCCCGGCGTCACCACGGGCGACCACGACTCCTGGCGGGCCGGGCCCTTCGACGCGGCCGACGCCCGGCGCATCCGCGAACTGGCCGACGCCATGCCCGCCGCGGCTCGCGCCGTACCGGTCGACGAGGACCTGCGCCTGCCCGAGGCGGAGAGTCACGTGCGGGCGTTCCTGGACGCGGTGGCCGACGCGATGCCGCGCTCGCCCGGCGCGGTGCGGGCCACCGGCACCACCGCGTTCGCCGCCGCCAAGCCCGTCAAGGTGCCCCGGCTGCGTTCCTGGGCGGCGGAGGTGTCGGCGGGGCTCGACTCCGGCGTGCGGCTGTCGCTGCGGCTGGAGGCCGCCGATCCGGCGCGCGCGGAGTTCCGCGCGGTCGCGCAACTGCACAGCCTGGCCGACCCGTCGCTGGTGGTGGACGCCGCCGACCTGTGGGAAGGGCGGGACCCCGGCTTCGGCGGGCGGGCCAGGATCGACGCGACCATCGCCATCCGCGGCGCCGCCCGAGCCTGGCCGAGACTCGAACGGCTGCTGGACAGCGCCGTTCCGGACGAGCTCGTCCTGTCCGACGGTGATGTCGAGGAGCTGCTCGCCGGGGCCGCCGAGCGGCTGGCCGCGGCCGGGGTCGAGGTGCACTGGCCCCGATCGCTGGTCCAGGGCCTGAGCGCCCGCGCGGTCCTCGGGGAGCGCGACCCGGCGCCGTCCGACATGCCGTCGTTCCTCGGCGGCGCCCAGCTGACCAGCTTCGACTGGCAGCTGGCACTCGGCGGCGAGCGGCTCACGGCCGCCGAGATGGACCAGCTCGCCGAGGCGCACCGCCCCGTCGTCCGGCTGCGCGACCAGTGGGTGCTCATCGCCCCCGACGTCGCCCGCAAGGCCCGCCAGCGCGAGCTCAAGCCGCTGACCGGCCTCGACGCCCTCGGCGCCGCGCTGACCGGGACCGTGGAGGTCGACGGCGAGCAGGTGGCGGTCGAGCCGGGCGACTGGCTGCGCGAGCTGCGCGACCGGCTGACCGAGCCGGAGGACATCGGCCCGCCGCCGGGCCTGGCGGCCACCCTGCGCGACTACCAGCTGCAGGGGCTGCGCTGGCTCGCCAGGATGACCTCGCTCGGGCTCGGCGCCTGCCTGGCCGACGACATGGGCCTGGGCAAGACCATCACCCTGATCGCCCTGCACCTGTCCCGGCAGCGTCAGGGGCAGGGGCCGACGCTGGTGGTCTGCCCGGCGTCGCTGCTGGGCAACTGGGAGCGCGAGATCGGCAGGTTCGCCCCCGGCGTCCCGGTCCGCCGCTTCCACGGCGCCGGCCGCGCCCTGGCCGACGAGGGGTTCGTCCTCACCACCTACGGCACCATGCGGCTGGACGCCGAACGCCTCGCCGAGCACCCCTGGGGTCTGCTCGTCGCCGACGAGGCCCAGCACGTCAAGAACCCGATCTCGGGCACCGCCAAGGCACTGCGCGAGATCCCGGCGGCCGCCCGCGTCGCGCTGACCGGCACCCCGGTCGAGAACAACCTGTCGGAGCTGTGGGCCATCCTCGACTGGACCACCCCCGGCCTGCTCGGCCCGCTGGCCAGGTTCCGCTCCCGCTGGGCCAAGCCCGTCGAGTCCGGCGACCAGGCGACGGCCGAGCGGCTGGCCCGGCTCGTCGGGCCGTTCCTGCTGCGCCGCCGCAAGTCCGACCCCGGCATCGCGCCCGAGCTGCCGCCCAAGACCGAGACCGACCGGCCGGTGGCCCTCACCACCGAGCAGGCGGGCCTGTACGAAGCGGTCGTGCGGGAGATCCTCGGCCAGATCGAGTCCGCCCAGGGCATGGCCAGGCGCGGCCTGATCGTCAAGCTGCTGACCGGGCTCAAACAGATCTGCAACCATCCCGCCCAGTACCTGCACGAGGCCACCCCCCGGCTGCCCGGCCGCTCCGGCAAGCTGGAGCTGCTGGACGAGCTGGTCGACACGATCGTCGCCGAGGACGGCGCCGTGCTCGTCTTCACCCAGTACGTCGCCATGGCCAGGCTCCTGGACAAGCATCTGACCGCCCGCGGCGTCGGCACCCAGCTGCTGCACGGCGGCACCCCCGTGGCCAGGCGCGAGGAGATGGTCCGGCGCTTCCAGGACGGCGACGTCCCGGTCTTCCTGCTGTCGCTGAAGGCGGCCGGCACCGGGCTCAACCTCACCCGCGCCGACCACGTCATCCACTACGACCGCTGGTGGAACCCCGCCGTCGAGGATCAGGCAACCGACCGCGCCCACCGCATCGGCCAGACCAGGCCCGTGCAGGTCCACCGGCTGATCACCGAAGGCACGATCGAAGACCGCATCGCCCAGATGCTCGACGCCAAACGCTCCCTGGCCGACGCCGTGCTCGCCGCCGGTGAGGCGGCCTTCACCGAGCTGACCGACGCCGAACTCGCCGCCCTCGTGGAGTTGAGATGAACGCCGCCCGCGGATTCCCCGCCTTCCCCCGCCAGCGCGCCGGCGCCCGCTTCGCCACCGCCTGGTGGGGCCGCGCCTGGATCAAGGCCCTGGAGGACACCTCACTCGACCAGGGCCTGCTGCAGCGGGGCCGTGCCTACGCCAAGACCGGCCAGGTCGGCCCCATCACCGTCAGCCCCGGCCGGCTGGCCGCCGTCACCGAGGACGAGTACGACACCGTCGTCCACGTCGAGCAGCTCACCGACGCCGAATGGGAACGCTTCCTGGACCAGGTGGCCGCCAAGGCCGGGCACATCGCCGCCCTGCTCGACCGAGACATGCCGCACGACCTCGTCGAGGCGGCCGAGGACGCCGGTGTCCCCCTGCTGCCCACGGTCGGCGACCTGGAGCCCCGCTGCACCTGCCCGGACTGGGGCCATCCCTGCCAGCACGCGGCCGCCCTGTGCTATCAGGCCTCCTGGCTGCTCGACGCCGACCCGTTCGTGCTCCTGCTGCTGCGCGGCCGCGACGAGCACGACCTGATCGAGGCGCTCCAGCGCCGCGACCTGCCCGCCACCGCGCCGCAGGGCACCCCGGCCGCCGAGGCGTTCGCCGTCGGCGTCCCGCCGCTGCCCGCCCCGCCCCCGCTGGACGTCGCCTTCGCGCCGCTGGTGCTGGAGCCCGCCCCGGGCGTCGACGTCGCCGCCCTGCAGGTGCTCGCCGCCTCCGCCGCCTCCCGGGCGCGCGAACTGCTGACCTCCGGCCGCCTGCTCACCCTGACGGAATACCAGGACAGGGTACGGATGTCCGCCGCGTTCGGTCTGGACCTCGGGCTCGACGCCGCCGTGGAGGCCTGGCGGTACGGCGGCGCCGACGGCCTGGACGTGCTCGAATCCGCCTGGACCCCGCCCAGGAAGGACCTGGCCAGGGCGCAGGCGCTGCTGGAGTCCGGCTGGGAGGACGAGCGGCCCCCCGAGGTGGAGGCCTGGCGCAACCGGTGGACGTTCGGCGAGCGCCAGGTGCGTTACGGCCGCGACGGCCGCTGGTACCCGTTCACCCGGCGCGGCGACGCGTGGTGGCCGGCCGGCCCGCCGGAGCGTGACCCGTCGGCCCTGATCCACTGACGCGGCGCGGGGTGCGCGGGCGGGTCAGGCGAGGTTGAGCTGCCAGGACACGCCGAACCGGTCCGACACCCAGCCGAACTTGGTGCTGAACCCGTAGGAGTCGAGGGCCATCAGCGTCTCGCCCTTCTCCGACAGCGCCGCGAAGAGCCGCTCGATCTCGTCCGCCGTCTCGCACTGGACATAGAGCGACATCGACGGGGTGAACGTGAACGCGTGATGCACGGCACTGTCGATGGCCATGTACTCCTGGTCCGCCAGCCTGAACGTGGCGTGCAGCACGCTGCCCTCGGCGCCCGCCTCGCCAGGACCATAGCGGGCGATGGCGAGCACCTCGGCGTCGTCGAAGAGGGACAGGTAGAAGTTCATCGCCTCCTCGGCGACACCTTCGAACATCAGGAATGTCGTGATCTTCTGCGGCATGACGGTCACTCTCCTGAGGGGGCGTAGAAGGCGGTGGAGGCCGCGGTGGCCGCCGCCGCCTGCTCGGCGGTGGCGCCGGCGGCCAGGAACGTCTCGCCCCACGCCTGACTGCTGCGGGTGATGAACTCCCGGCCCTCCTCGGTCTCGTGCATGTGGTCGTGGTCGGGCAGCACGCCGCCGCTCAGGTGCAGGCTCAGGCCGAGCAGCGACAGGTCCCAGCCTATGCCGACCGCACCGGGGCCGAACTGCGTCCACATGTCGGGCGGCGGCACCGCGGTGTGCCGTAGCTCGAAGCGGGTGCCGCCGTCCGCGGCGGACAGGCGCACCTCCACCTCCGAGGCGGGCGGGCCGCCGTACATCCAGCTCACCGTGAGGAGGCTGGGCGGCTCGCACCGCAGGACCTCACCGCTGGCGTTGCCCTCGATCTGGAAGGAGCCGCCGAGGCGGAGGTCTCCGGTGATGGGCAGCAGCCAGCGGCTGATCCGCTCGGCGGTCGTGCAGGCGTCCCAGACGTCCTTGGTCTCGGCGTCGAAATGCCGGGTCAGCAGGAGCGTCTTCGTCTCGCCGCTCTCCTTGATCTCGCGATGGGATCGGGTGATCTCGTCGATGATGTCCATCAGCTGGGCTCGTCTTTCGGTCGTGGGTCCGGGGTTCGGCGTTCGCGTCTGCCGCGGGCCAGCTCCGTCGCCAGGGCGTCCAGGCGCTGGTTCCAGAAACCGCGGAAGCGCTCCAGCCACTCGTCGACCTCGCGCAGCGGCCCCGCGTCGACGGCGTAGAGCCGCCGGGTGCCCTGGGCGCGGACGCTGGCGAAGCCGTTGTCCCGCAGCACCTTCAGGTGCTGCGAGACCGCCGGCTGGGAGATGCCGTACTCGCGCTGGATGACGGCGGTGACCTCGCCGGAGCTCAACTCGCCGTCGGCGAGCAGCTCCAGGATCCGGCGCCGGACAGGGTCACCGAGGACGTCGAATGCGTGCACTCCCCGAGTGTTTCAGCTTTAACTTATATAAGTCAAACCTGAAACTTCCCGGAACCGGGTGGGGCGGGTGGCGATGATGACGGTGGCCTCCCATTCCTCGGATACGGCCACGCGGGCGGCCAGGCCGTGGCGGGTCACGGCGTCGATTGCCTGTGGCACCTGGCGCTCGCTGGTCTCGAACAGCAGGTGGCCGCCGGGGGCGAGCCAGTTCCCGGCCTCGGCCGTCACGCGGCGCAGGACGTCGAGGCCGTCCGCGCCGCCGTCGAGCGCCACCCGCGCCTCATGCAGGCGGGCCTCCGAGGGCAGCAGGTCGATCTCGCCTGTGGGCACGTACGGCACGTTGGCGAGCAGCAGATCGATCCGGCCCAGCAGGTCAGGGGGCAGCGGCTCGTACAGGTCGCCCTCGTACACCTGACCGCCGGCGGCGAGGTTGCGGCGGGCGCACGCCACCGCGGCCGGGTCGATGTCGGAGGCGTGCAGTTCTACCCGCTCCAGCGCCGCGACCAGCGCGGCCCCCAGTGCCCCGGTGCCGCAGCACAGATCGACGGCCACGACCGGCCCCGCCGCGACCCGCGAACCGTACGGCGCGGTGGGCCCCGCTTCGCACGGTGTGGTGGCGACGGTGCCGGCGAAGGCGCTCGCGAGGGCGGTGGCCTGGCGCAGGAGGAACTCGGTGCGGGGGCGGGGCACGAAGACGCCGGGGTCGACGGCCACGCGCAGGCCGCAGAACTCCGCCCAGCCGAGGACGTGTTCGAGCGGCAGACCGGCGGCACGCCGGTTCACCATGTCGAGGAGCTCCGCGGGAGTCCGTGCGGCGGCGGTGAGCAGACGGGCCTCGTCCTCGGCGAAGACGCAGCCGGCGGCGCGGAGCGTGGTGACGATGGCGGGGTTAGGGAGGGACATGAGCGCCTTTCGGGGATGCTGTGGGCGCTCTCCCGGTCACCTATGCCAGGTGAACCGCGCGGCCGTGAGGTGAGAGCACCCGGCCTGGTCCAGCGGTAATGGGTCTCACCTCCTCGGTCGTGTCGTTCGACTGCTGGCGACGCGCACACTATCCGAGCCGGTCGGCGGCGCGCAAACGTCAGCGGCCGAGCTCCTTGGCGGCCGTGCGGATCTCGTGGAGCAACAGCGCCAGGTCGTCCTCTGTGGTGTCCGGGCTCAGGACGCAGGCGCGCAGGGCGTCGTCGCCGCCCAGCCGGGTGCCGGTGAGGAAGACGTTGCCCCGCCGCTGCACCGCCGAGGGGAGGGCTCGATTGAGCGCGTCCAGCCCCGCCACTGCCCCGGGCCGGTGGCCGTCCGTCCTCTCCGCCGCCGTGGGCCGGTGGCGGAAGGCGGTGATGGAGGTCGTGACGGGCGCCAGGAGCTCGAAGTCCGCGGCGTCCTCGACCATGGCGCCCAGGATTCGGGCCAGCCGGGAGGTGCGGTCCACGAGCTCGACGATGCCCTCGCGGCCGAGGTGGGACATGGTCGCCCACGTCTTCAGCGCGCGGAAGGGACGGGTCTGCTCGGGCCCGTACTCGGCGAACCAGCCGAGCTCGTCGGCGTTGTCGTCGATCAGGTAGGACGGCACCAGGCTGAACGCGGCGCGCGCCTGCGCCGGGTCGCGGAGCAAGGCACAGCCGCAGCCCACCGGCACGCCGAGCCACTTGTGCGGGTCCAGCGCCAGCGAGTCGGCACGGTCCATGCCCGCGAAGGCGGGAGCGGCGCCGTCGGCCAGCACCCCGAGCGCGCCGTAGGCGCCGTCGACGTGGAACCACAGCCCGTGCTCGCCCGCCACGTCGGCGATCTCGCCCAGCGGGTCCACGGCGCCGGTGTTGACGGTGCCGGCGCTGGCCGCGACGCAGAACGGCCGCATCCCGGCCGCCACGTCCGCGGCGATCATCGTACGGAGCGCGGAGACGTCCATGCGGTAGGAGGCGTCCACCGGGACGGTGCGCACCTGGCGGGCGCCCAACCCGAGCAGCTCGGCGGCCTTGCGCAGGCAGCTGTGTCCCTCCGCCGAGACGTACAGGGTCATCGGGGCCCGCCCGGCCAGCCCGTCCTCGCGGGCGTCCCACCCGTCGCGCAGCGCCGCCTGCTGGCGGGCGGTGGCCAGGCAGATGATGGTGGCCATGGAGGCGCCGCTGGTCAGCAGCCCGCCGCCGGGCCGGTGCGGGAAGCCCACCAGGTCCGCCAGCCAGCGCACGACCGTACGCTCCAGCAGGGGGCCGGCGTGCTCGCCGCCCGCGCAGCTCGGGTTCAGGGCGGCGGCCAGCGGCTCGACCAGGACGCCCGCCGGGTTCGGCGGGGAGTTGACCCAGCCGAAGAAGCGGGGATGCCCGTTGCCCATCGGATGCCGCAGCACCCGGTCCCGCACGTCCTGCAGCAGCTCGGCCATCCCTCGCCCGGTCTCGGGCAGGGCCTGGCCGGTCAGCCAGAGGCGGTCCTCGGCCGGCACCGGCTGCCAGACCGGCTCCTCGCGGATGCCGGCGAGGTGGTCGGCCATGAGGTCGGCGGCCTGGCCGGCGGCCTGGCGCAGCTCATCCATCCGGTGTCTCCCTTCCCGGGTCGTGATGCGTGACCGCGCGCCCGCCCAGCTCCATGGCCAGGTAGAACACGCAGCCGGTGCCTGTGTCGTCGGCGAAGGCGTGGCGGCGGTCGCCCGGATAGTAGGCGGAGTCGCCGGTGTGCAGGACATGCGGCCGGTCGTCGATGGTGAGCCGGAGCCGGCCGGACTCGACGGCCACGTACTCGCGCGATCCGGGGGCGTGCGCGGCGAACTCCCCCGCGTCGACGCCGGGTCCGAGGGTGGTCCGCATGAACTCGAACTCCACGTTCGGCAGCACCGGCGACAGCACCCGGCGCTCCCAGCCGGACGGGTCGCGCACCACCCGCTGGGCGGCGTGCCGCAGCACCTGGGGGACCTCGGGGGCGGGCTCGTCGAGCAGCCGGGCGATCGAGGTGCCGAGTGCCGTCGCCAGCCGGTCGAGCACCAGCACGCTCGGCGTCTTGGCACCCCGCTCGACCTCGGAGACCATGCTGCGGCTGATGCCGCTCAGCGCGGCCGTCCGCTCGATCGACAATCCCCGCGAGCGGCGCTCGGCGCGGATGCGCGCACCCAGCTCGGCCATCGACAGGCCGGTGGAGAGAACGCCTTCGCCATCCATATGTCCACTATAGCGATGGTTTGTCCGCGATAGCGGCAGCGGGATTGACAGCCACGGCAGGACATCGTGTAATCGTCGGCAGGTCGCGTGACGTCACCCGGAGGACGGTGTCGGCATGGAGGCCGCGCAGCAAGGGGACGATACCGTGACTTCACAGCTCACAGGCAGCGCCTGATCTGATCGCGCCCGCGCGCCGTCCCCGCGCTCGGTGGTGTTGACCGCCGCCTCGTTCCTGTTTCCCGCGTTCTTCGAGGCTTGCCTGCCCACGGCCTGGGCGTCGGCGTGCGATGTACCGAAATTTCACCGCATATTCCTGCGGCTTCGTACTCACGCCTGGAGAAAGCAGAGCATGCCCAACGACTTCAACCAGCAGATCATCGACCGGTTCCGCGCCAACCAGGGCCAGGTCGGGCCGCCCTTCGACGGGGCCAGGCTGCTCCTTCTGACCACCACGGGAGCCAGGACCGGCGCCCGCCACACCACCCCGCTCGGCTACCTGCCGGACGGCGGCTCGGGTCGCCTGTTCGTCGTCGCCTCGGCCGGAGGGTCGCCCGCCAACCCCGCCTGGTACCACAACGTGCGCGCCAACCCACGGGTCACCATCGAGGACGGGGTGTTCACCCGCGAAGCCGACGCGCGGATCCTTCAGGGCACCGAGCGCGACGAGATCTTCGCCCGCGCCGTCGAATCCGATCCCGGCTGGGCCGAATACCAGGCCAAAGCCGGACGGACCATCCCCGTCGTCGCGCTGACCCCCGTCGGTCCCCCCGTGTCGAGCGTCACCCGGGGAGGGGACGGGCTCAAGGCGATCCATGACGCGTTCCGCCGCGAGCTCGCCCTGGTCCGCAAGGAGGTGGCGGAGTCCGGGCCGGGCCTCGGCTCGCAGCTGCGCATCAACTGCCTCGCCCTCTGCCAGGGGCTGGAGCACCACCACCTGATGGAGGACGGGCACATGTTCCCGCACCTCGACGGGCAGCACCCCGCGCTCGCCCCCGCCCTGGCGCGGCTGCGCCGCGAGCACGAGGAGATCAAGGCGCTGCTGGAGGAGCTTCAGAAGCTCGTCTCAGGCGAGGGTACGGATCCCGCGACGCTGCTCGGTGAGGTGGAACGGCTGATCGCCGAGCTCGACGCCCACCTCTCCTACGAGGAGGAGCACCTCATCCCGATCCTCAACGGGATCATGCCCTAGCGCCACCGACCAGGCGGCGGGCGAACCGCCGCCTGCGTCAGCCGCCGGAGCGGTGTCCACGGACCTTACACGGACCCCGCTCCGGCACGCTCGATGCCGTGGTGACCGAGGAGGAGGGAAATGCCCTTCTCGATGTGGTCCAGCCGGTCCTCGACGTGGCCCAGCCGGTCATGGATCTCGGCCAGCTGCCCCGTGTGCCCGGTCAGCGTGGTCTTGATGTCGGTCAGATCCTCACCCGTTCGATACGCGAACGACTCCAGACTCCGCACTCGATCCTCGATGGTCTTGGTGTCCACTGATGATCTCCCTTACCGTGGAGGTAAGGGACCTGGCTGCTAAGCCCAGCCGGGTCCCGCTTGTTCTCGAGATTAGCTGATCAGGGCTTTGTCTCGTGGTGCGGCCGCCGTAAAGAGCCCTCGGGGATCGCCGTCAACGTGGTGCTGTTCGCGCCGGCCGTCTTCGCCGCCTGGGGCCGCTTCGGATCGTACGCCTTCCGGGTCACGGCAACCGGCCGTCGAGGACATCGCGCAGGCGGGCGGCGAAGGCTCGGGGCCGGAAGACGTTGCCGCTGTGGCCGCCGGGGAACTCCACGTACGAGGTGCCGAGCTCCTCGGCGAGCAGGCGGGCGCAGTGGTGCGCCCAGATGTGCGCGGAGGCCTGGCCCACGGCGGGCACGATACGGGTGGACGCTGCCTTCAGGGCGGCCAGGTCCAGCCGGTGGCGGCGCACCGCCGGGGCGTCGTGGGTCAGGAAGTACTCCATGTTCGGCAGTCGTTCCGGGCCGGGCGGCCCGACCTCCACGTCCGGCTCGCGATCGGTGGGGTCGATGCCGCCGAACGCGGCGAAGGCGAGAAATGCCGGGATGGCGCCCTCCGCCTGGAAGATCTCCTCGGCCTTCCGCTGGTCCTGGCGGGCGCGCGCACGCTCGGGCTCGGGCAGCAGTTGGGGCGCGGGCGGCTCGTGCGCCACGAGGAGGCCGACCTGCTCGGGGTGGCGGGACACCAGCTCCAGGGAGATCATGGCGCCGATGCTGCTGCCGAAGACGTACGCGGGCTCTGACGTGTGTGCGGCGAGGAGCCGGTGAACGTCGTCGGCGTGGGTGCTGAGGGTCGGTGACCGTGCCGGGTCGTGGACGGTGCTTCCGGACAGGCCGCGACGATCGTAGGTGAGCACGGTGTACGAGCCGGCGAGGTGGGCGGCCAGGCCGTCGGAGGCTGCGGCGTCCCCGTCGCCGCCCGCGATCAGCAGGAGCAGCGGGCCGCTGCCGCGCCGCAGGTACCGCAGCCGGGCGCCGGGCACGTCCAGCGTGCCAACTCCATCTGTTTTCAGATGCATCATATTTAAGATGTATCACGTCTGTGGTGCATCATGGGACACATGAACGGGCTGGAGCTGTTTCTCCTGGGGCACAAGCTGATCAGGATCGGCCAGGACGCCATCCCCCGATCGGGGTTCCACACACTGACGAACAGCGCGCGGACGATCCTCGTCGACGTCTTCGAGAACCCAGGCAGCTCGATCAGGGAGGTCACCGAGCGCACCGGCTTCCCGCAGAGCCTGGTGTCCTCCTCGGTGGCGAAGCTCCGCGAGGACGGTGTGCTGGTCACCGAGACCGACCCCGCCGATCGGCGGCGGACTCTCGTACGCCCCGCTCCCGGCGCGCCGGAGAAGGGGCGGCGCGCCGCCGAGAGCACGACCGTCGACGCCGCGCTGGCCGAGGCGCTGGGTGTTGAGACGGCGGAGGTCGCCGAGCTCGTCGCCACGCTGGAATCTCTCGCCCGGCGGCTGTCCGGCGCGCCGGCCTGACGCGCGTCAGGCGGGCGGCGGCCCGATGATCTCAAGGCCGTGGCGGGCGGCGAGTTCGGTCAGCAGGGCCGGGTCGGGGTCCTGGGCGGCGACCTCAGCGACGAAGTTCTCGAACCCGGCCGGCCAGCTCAGCTGGAGCAGCCGCAGCGGCTCCTCCGCCCGGTTGGCGAAGGCGTGCGGCAGCCTGCGGGGCAGCAAGGCGAACGCGCCGGCTCCCGCCTCCCACGTCCGGTCGCCGCAATAGAGCTGGATCGTTCCAGACAGGATGTAGAACGCCTCGTCGTCGTGCTGGTGCAGGTGCCAGGGCGTGGCGAAGCCCGGCGGGCACTCCTGCTCGCTGAGGCTCAGCGCCTCACCGGTCTCCGATCCGCCCGCCTTCACCGTCATGGCGGTGCCGAGGAAGGAATGGGTCGTGCCCGCACCCGCGGGCAGGTACAGCGCGCTCATGGTCGCCTTTCATGGGTGTAGAGCCGGATCTCGATGTCGTCGGGGTCGGTGATGCCGCCGATCAGCCATCCCACGCTGCCTTCGGCGATGGCGGAGTGCTCGACGCCGAGCGCGTCCAGATGGTCGGACCAGGCGTGCAGGTCCTGCACGGTCGGCACGCCGAAGGCCAGCGCATTGAATCCGGCCAGGCCGGGGGCGCGCTGGGGGTCCTCGCGCAGGGCGAGTCTGAG
This sequence comes from Nonomuraea sp. ZG12, assembly GCF_052068115.1. Classification (NCBI taxonomy): domain Bacteria; kingdom Bacillati; phylum Actinomycetota; class Actinomycetes; order Streptosporangiales; family Streptosporangiaceae; genus Nonomuraea; species Nonomuraea sp. ZG12. The sequence continues at coordinate 6,914 of NZ_JBQHCW010000015.1, read as the reverse complement.
CGTCCGGTCCGGGTCGGACAGGGTGACGGCGCGCAGGACGCCGTCCTCGATGAACTCGATCGCCACCTCCAGGAACAGCACGCGCCTGTACCACTCCAGGCTCGTGACCACATCCGAGACGGGCAGCCTGACATGGTGGAAGCCACCCAGAACAGGCATGATCTCGCTCCTTCTTGTCATGTCACTTCACACCGAGGCGGCCGTCAAGGGTTCCAGGGCGCGCTCTACGCGGATCGGAGGCCGGATCGTGAGCACCGGGCGCAGGCGGATCGTGCGGGGCTACGCCGGGACGACCTTCCAGCGGGCGGCCCGACGTGGCCGAGGTCTCGGTGCTGACGGTCTGCTTCTGAGCCGACTACCCAAGCATGTGGTCGATGTCGCCTCCGCCTGGGACGACGCGCCGGTGCCGCCGCTGGAACGGCCGCTGGAGACCCGGTATGGCCACGCGGTCACCTGTCGTCGTGGTCCATCGTGATGAGGACGGCGCCGCGGTTGACGCCGGATTCGATGCGCCGATGCGCCTCGGCGGCCCGCGCCAGTGGGTGGCGTCCGTCGATGGCCGGCCTGATGTGTCCCGCTTCCGCGATCTCCACGAGGAAGCGCAGGTCCGTGGTCTTGTCGCTGTCCTTGCGCAGGCCGGTGAACGCGACGACGGCCCGCTTGTCGCCGAACCTGCGTGTCCACAGCGACTGGTGGAAGATCGCCGGGGAAGGGACGGTCGTCATGTACACCCCGCCGCTCTTCAGCACGCGCTTGCACCGCCCGAACGAGCTCTTGCCGGCCGCGTCGAAGACGACGTCGTAACCATGACTCGCGCGGGTGAAGTCCTCCTTCGTGTAGTCGACCACCTCGTCGGCGCCCAAGGAGGTCACCAGGTCCAGTTTGGCGGTGCTGCACACACCGGTGACCCGCGCGCCGAAGTGCTTGGCCAGTTGCACCGCCGCCAGTCCCACCTGCCCGGAGGCTCCGTTGACGAGGATCTCCTGCCCTTGCCGGAGGCGGGCGTGGTCCCTGAGGAAGGGCAGCGCGGTCAGCACTCCACTGCTGAAGGAGGCGACCTCGGCGTAGGACAGATTGGCCGGCGCGACGACCAGTGGCCCGTCCGCCGGGGCGAGCACATACTCGGCGTGCGCCCCGAAACTGGGACCGGTGACGCCGACGACCCGATCGCCCACGGCGAACCGGCTCACGTCCTTGCCGACCGCCGCGACCTCACCGGCGAAGTCGGTGCCCAGCGTCCGCGCCTTCGGCTTCGTGAGGCCGGTGTACAGCCTGGAGAACAACGGCTTGCCCGCCCGGAAGGTGGCGTCCACCGCCGACACCGGCGCGGCGCCGATCCTGACCAGCACCTCCTTGTCCCCGGGCCGGGGGATTTCGACGTCCTCGACCCTGAGGACGTCGGGTAAGCCATAGGTGTCATAGACGACGGCCTTCATGAAGATCATCCTCACGTGATGGTGGTCATGCGGCTCGGTCACGCCTGATCATCGGGGTACTGGAAGACCTCGTCGAGGGGCACGCCGAACACTCTGGCGATCTGGAACGCCACCTCCAGCGAGGGCGAGTAACGCCCCTGCTCGATGGCGATGATGGTCTGCCGGGTCACCCCGACGCGGGCCGCCAGCTCGGCCTGCGTCATCTCTTCACGGGTGAAGCGCAGGTAGCGGATCGAGTTGGTGATCTTGGTGGGCTTGGGCATGCCTAGAAACCCCGGCGATAGGCGACGATCTTCGCGATCGAGGAGACGAGCGCGTCAAGAACGAACGCCAGATACAGGGCGTTGGCGATCCAGAAGTGCTCGAATCCCGCCAGTGTCAGGAGGAGCGCTCCGGCGGCGCCGGCCGCGAGCACGTAGTAGCCGGCCTGTGTGCCGTACCGGAAGATGCCGACGTCGCGCTCGTCGCGGCGGCCGGCGCCGCGGGACGCTCCCATCAGCGTGTCGGCGAGGACGTTGGCCAGGATCGCGACGCCGACGGCTATGAGCAGCGGCCGCACGTAGGAGATCTCCGCGACCGAGGCGTCGGCCAGCCGCCCGAACACGATCACGGCGTAGACCACGGGCACGACGCCCGCGATCACGGCGTAGACCCACGCCCGCTTCTCCTCGTGTGACATGCCATCTCCCAGGTGAACGATCTGCCAACACGACAAATGTAAAGCACTCCAAACCTGATGTCAAAGATACTTAACTTCTCGATTGGGATACCATGAACATCCGAATGATTGGAACATCTAACGACTCCGGCGAGGAAGACACGTGGCACGCTCCGGCAATCTGCTCAAGTGCACGTTCTGCGGCAAGAGGCAGGACCAGGTCAGGAAACTCATCGCCGGGCCCGGCCAGATCTGCATCTGCGACGAATGCGTGGAGCTCTGCAACGAGCTCATCGAGGAGGAGCGGATCGAGATCGCCCGGAGCGAGCCGTCCCCGCCGCCCAGGCCGCGCGAGATCCACGACTTCCTGGATCGCTACGTCGTCGGCCAGCAGGGGGCCAAGAAGGCGCTCGCGGTGGCCGTCTACAACCACTACAAGCGCATCCGGGCGCGCCCCGGCGACGCCGTCGAGCTGGCCAAGTCGAACATCCTGATGATCGGCCCGACCGGCTCCGGCAAGACCTATCTCGCCCAGACGCTCGCCCGGATGCTCGACGTGCCGTTCGCGATCGCCGACGCCACGGCGCTCACCGAGGCCGGCTACGTCGGCGAGGACGTCGAGAACATCCTGCTCAGCCTGCTCAGGGCCGCCGACCACGACGTCGGGCGGGCCGAGACCGGCATCGTCTATCTGGACGAGATCGACAAGATCGCCCGCAGGAGCGAGAACCCGTCCATCACCCGCGACGTCTCCGGCGAAGGAGTCCAGCAGGCGCTGCTGAAGATCCTCGAGGGTACGGTCGCGAACGTGCCGCCTCAGGGCGGGCGCAAGCACCCGCAGCAGGAGACCGTCCAGATCGACACCGCCAACGTGCTGTTCATCGCCGGTGGCGCGTTCGCCGGCCTGGAGCACATCGTCGAGCGGCGGACCAGCCGCAGGAGCGCCGGGTTCGGCGCCACGCCGCCGGACGGACGTGACCCGCTCACCGAGGTCATGCCGGCCGACCTGCTGAAGTTCGGACTGATCCCGGAGCTCGTCGGCCGCCTCCCGGTGCTCACCACGTTGCGTCCGCCGGACCGTACCGCACTGACGAGGATCCTCACCGAGCCGCGCAACGCGCTGATCAAGCAGTATCAGCGGCTGTTCGAGCTCGACGGCGTCGAGCTCGACTTCACCGAGGAAGCCGTCGGCGCGATCGCCGATCAGGCGCTGCTGCGCCGCACCGGCGCCCGCGCCACGCGCGCCGTCCTCGAAGAGGTGCTGCTCAACGTGATGTACGAGCTGCCGAGCCGGGACGACGTGGCCCGAGTCGTGATCACCCGCGACACCGTGCTCGACCACGTCAACCCGACCCTGGTGCCGCGCGCCCGCCCCGAGCCAGGCCCGCGCGAGAAGTCAGCCTGATCACGGCGCGCGGCCGATCGGCGCGGCGATCGGCAGGCCGCTGCGCTTGGAGGAGGTGCCGCCCGAGGCGCTCACCCGGCACCTGGTCCAGGCGGGCCTGCCACGGCCCTTCGCCGAGGGGCTGCTGGCCAGATACGCCGAGCACACCGGCGCGTTTCGCGCCTGACGTCCCACCGGTGAGGCTGATCACATGGTGAGGCCGACGTGCCTGCCGGACTGCCACTCCACGGTCAGCACGGTGGCGTCGTCCTGGAGCCGCCCGTGCTGGTGCCGCAGGATCGACTGGATCAACCGCCGCAGGGTCTCGGGCGCCGACATCCCGTCCGCCTCGTGCCGCACGATGAACTCGATGAACCGGTCCAGCCCGAACATCTCCCCCTCGGGGCTCTGGGCCTCGATGATGCCGTCGGTGTAATACAGCAGCCGGTCGCCGCGCTGGAGCTGATAACGCTCGATCCCGGACGACAACCCCAGCCGGAATCCCATCGGGGGCGACGGGATCTTGCTCTCCAGCGTGGCGGCCAGGCGGCCGTCGCGGATGATCAGCGCCGGGTGATGCCCGCGGTTGACCCAGGTGAGCTCACCGGTGTTCATGTCCAGATCGGCCAGGACGCCGGTGGCGAAGCGGGTCTGGCCGAACTGCTCGGCGATCGCCTCGTCGACCGCCTCGCTGGTGGCGAGCAGGTCAGCGCCCTGGAGCCGGTTGTTGCGGCAGGCCCCGATGGCGATGCTCGCGGTCAGCCCGGAGGTGAGGTCGTGGCCCATCGCGTCGAAGATCGACAGGTGCAGGAGGTCCCCGGTGATGCCGTAGTCGAAGGCGTCGCCGCCCACCTGGTAGGCGGGTTCGAGCGCGGCGCTGAGCACCACCCTGTCGTTGGCGAAGCTGCCGTTCGGCAGCAGGTTCCACAGCACCTCGGCGGACAGCGTCATCGGGTCGGTCCGCACCAGCCGGGCGTAGGTGTCGCTGGAGTGACGCTTGCTGACCACCATCAGGGAGATCAGTGTGCCGAGGCGTTTCATCCGCCACTCGGCGGTCTCGTCGGGGTCGTGGGCGAGGGCGCCGAGCACACCGACCCGCTCGGTGCCGTCGAGCAGCGGCACCCACAGCCGCACCACGCCCGAGTCGTCCACCGGGGCTCGGACGAGCGTGACGTCGCGGAAGGCCCGACCGGCGAGGGTGCCGTCGACGTGCAGCCGCGAGAGCGGCTCACCCGCCGGATCGATCTGCCCGGGGAAGGGCACGAGGAACATCGACTGCAGATCGGCCACGTAGATCTGGGTGTTGGTGAAACCGCCGAGCACGGCGTGCTCGGCGACCAGTCGGACGACGTCCTCCATGCTCGCGGTGTGGCTGGACTGGAGAAGCCCGCCCAGCATGCGCTCGCCGTCGCTCAGCATGCGGCCCGCCTCCCCCGTCGCGGTCTTCTTCCCGGGCTGTCATACCCGGGGCCTCCCAGCTGTCACGCTCGTTCGCCGCCCCCAGCGTATGCGGAGCGGTCTGTGGTGGACTGATACCACAGACCATGGGAGGGAGTGATCGGCGGCGATGCGCACCGTGGTGGTCATCGTGGGAGTGCTGGTGGTGCTGCTCGCACTGCTGTGGGCGTGCCAGCGTCATCTGATCTACCTTCCCGACCGGCAGCCGGCGCCGTCCGCCGCCACGGTGATCCCCGGAGCGCGGGACGTCTCCTTCACCACCCGTGACGGCCTCCGGCTCGCCGCCTGGTTCGTCCCCGGCGAGCGCGACGTGGCCGTGCTGATCACCGGCGGCAACGCGGGCAACCGGCTGCACCGAGCGCCGCTGGCCCGCGCCCTGGCCGCGCACGGCCTGCCGGTCCTGCTGATGGACTATCGCGGCTACGGCGGCAACCCCGGCAACCCCACCGAGGACGGGCTCACCCTCGACGCCCTCGCCGCGCGCCGGTTCCTCGGCGACACCCTCGGGCACACCAAGGTCGTCTACTTCGGCGAGAGCCTCGGCGCGGCGGTGGCGACCCGGCTGGCCGTCGACCATCCGCCGGCCGGCCTGGTGCTCCGCTCCCCCTTCACCGACCTGGCGGCGGCCGGCCAGGCGAACTACCCCTACCTTCCGGTCCGGCTGCTGCTCCGCGACCGTTTCCCGGTGACCGACCTGATCGCCGGCGTCCGGGCTCCCACCGTGATCCTGTACGGGACGCGGGACACGATCGTGCCGCCACGACTGAGCAGAGCGGTCGCCGAGGCGGCCGGGGACTCGGCCACCCTGATCAAGGTGACCGGCGCGGGCCACAACGACCAGGTCTTCCTGACCGGCTCCGAGCTGGTCGGCGCGGTGGTGAAGCTGGCCGACCGGGCCGGCGGCACCCGCTGAGCGGCGGCCCGGGCCGTCAGGGTGACCGGCCGGAACCGTCCGGGACCTGGCCGGGCCGGTCGCGCGCGTGTCGCCGTGAACCCGTAGCCTTTGCTGATGCACATTGGGGTGAACGTTCCGAACTTCGGGCCAGGCACCGATCCCGACACGCTGCGCCGCTGGGCGCAGACGGTCGAGGGGCTCGGCTACGACCTGCTCATGGTCTCCGACCATCTGGCGGTGACGCCGGATGTGGCCGAGCAGTATCCGGCGCCGTTCTACGAGCCGTTCACCACGCTGGCCTGGCTCGCCGGCATCACCCGGCGCGTCAGGCTCGGCACCACCGTGCTCATCGTCCCCTACCGGCATCCGCTGCTCGTCGCCCGGATGGCCGCCAACCTGCATCAGCTCAGCGGCGGGCGGCTCGTGCTGGGCGTGGGCGTCGGCTGGGCGCGGCAGGAGTTCGAGGCGCTCGGCGTCCCGTTCCAGCAGCGCGGCAAGCTGACCGACGACCACATCCGGGCCATGCGCGCCGCCTGGGACGACGAGCGCGACTACGGTCCCGGGCGCATCCCGATCTGGGTCGGCGGCAACAGCGACGCCGGGGTGCGCCGGGCGGTGCGCCTGGGCGACGCCTGGCATCCGCTGCGCTGCACGCTTCCCTGGCTGCGCGGCGCGCTGGACCGGCTCCGGATCGTGGCCGACGAGCTGGAGCGCCCGGTGCCGCCACTGGTCCCGCGCATCCTCCTGCGGCTCACCGGCGAGCCGGTCACCGGCCCGGACCGGCGGGCCGGCGAGGGCACCATCGAGCAGATCATCGACGACCTCGAACAGCTGCACGAGCTCGGCGCCGGCACCGTGGTCCTCGATCCCTTCAACGGCGACCCGCACGAGACCAGCCACCCCGAGGTGGCCTGGGAAGCACTCGCGGCGGTCGCCGCCCACCGACCCCGAACGGAGACTCCATGAACCAGGACGACGAACGGCACCTCCGCAGAGCCATCGAGCTGGCCGCCTCCGCGCGGCAGGCCGGCAACCCGCCCTTCGGGTCGCTGCTGGTGAGCCAGGACGGCACGGTGATCGCCG
>NZ_JBQHCW010000014.1:0-216801 GCF_052068115.1 Nonomuraea sp. ZG12 | reverse complement strand
CGACAGCACGAACGTTACGGAGAACCCCAGCGATCAACTGTGGAGGAATCCACACACAGCATGTGATCGGCACCACAGCGGCGCGATACCCTCTGGCGTGCCCGAAAACGCCACCCTCCAGCCACCGTTACCGGCGCTCACCCGGATCCTGATCGGCCCTCCGGGGAAGGTCCTGCTTCCCCTTACCGTCCTGGTGGCCCTGATCATCCTGAACGGCACCAGCATGCCGGGCGGCGGCCCCTTGGAGTTGATGCTGCTGGGTCTCGGGCTGACGTACGGCATGGTGATCGTGTGGGTCGCCCGGTTCGTGGTGGCCCTGTTCCGGTCGGACGGCCGGCCCATGCTGCGCCGGCACTGGGTCCGCTGGGCGGCGGCGCCGGTCCTGGCGGGGGCCGTGATCGGTTCGGTGTACGCCGATCTGCCGTTCAAAGCCCGGTTCGCACTGTCGGAGAGCAGTTTGGAGAGCTTCGCCCGGACGGTCGCGTCGAGTCCCGAATCAACCGACCACGCCGACCAGTGGGTGGGCCTCTACCCACTGACATCGATCAGCCGGACGGCGGACGGCGCGCACTTCCTGGTGAGCGGCACCGGCTTCCTGAGCCAGTACGGCTTCGGCTGGAGCCCGAAGGCCCCACCGGCCCAGGAAAGCCACACGGACTACACGCACATCCAAGGCCCTTGGTACATCTGGGAGATGCAATGGTGAGGGTGCCCGGAGAGCCCGGCGTATGGGTCTTCGTGGCCGCCGCCCCGATGGGTTTCGTCTTCTTCCTACCGGGCGGCATCGTCTGGCCCGTGGTGCCCATCCTCTCGCTGCTGGCCATGATCGCCGCAGTCACCAGGGCCTACCAGGACGCCGAGCGACTCCGCACCCCGGACGAACACCGGCCGCCTACGTAAGCCGCCTCACTTCGAGATCTTCGGCGTACGCTGTACGTAAGACAACGGGACAGACGCGCGATGATGTGGCGCAGCCCGACCCGGTTGCCGGTGGTCTGCTGCGCCGTATCTGCTGGGGAGCGTTCGCCCTGTTCTTGGCCGCGTTCGCGGTTTTCGAGAGTGCCAAGTACGGCCTGCCGACCACGGCCGCCGCGCTGGCGTTCTTCGCGCTGCCCGACTTGGCGCGACTCGCCGGGGTTCGTCCGCCCGGAGTGCCCTATCAAGCCGTACACCGGGTGTGGATTCCGCTCGCGATACTGGTCGGCTACAGCTTCGGCCCGATCATCTGGCCGCCACTGTTCACCGCCGGTCTCGGCTGGCTCACCCGCATCGCCGTTGAGCAGACATGGGGACGCGGGCTTCCGGTCGGCGAAAGCACCTGAGGGTCCTGGACCCAGCCCCCTGTGCCGGTCCCGCTCTCCGGAGATCGCCGGCGATCCGCGAGACCGACTCAGAATGGCTGCACCAGGAAAAATCAGTGCAGGACGACGGTCTTGTGGCCGTTGAGGGCGACGCGGTTCTCGGTGTGCCAGCGGACCGCGCGGGCCAGGGCCCGGCATTCCGTCTCACGGCCGCGGGCGACGAACTCGTCCGCGCTCATCGCGTGGTCCACCCGCATGATCTGCTGTTCGATGATCGGCCCCTCGTCCAGGTCGGCCGTGACGTAGTGGGCCGTGGCTCCGACGACCTTGACGCCTCGGTCGTAGGCCTGCTGGTACGGGCGGGCGCCCTTGAAGCTGGGCAGCATCGAGTGGTGGATGTTGATCGCGCGGCCCTCCAGTTGCTTGCACAGGTCGTGGGAGAGGATCTGCATGTAGCGCGCGAGGACGACGAGGTCGACCTTCTCGGTCTCCACGATCTCCATGAGGCGGGCCTCGGCCTCGGGCTTGGTGTCGGGGGTGACCGGGATGTGGGTGAAGGGCACGCTGTAGTTGTCGGCCAGCACGGCGAGGTCGGGGTGGTTGGAGACGACGCCCGCGATGTCGATGTTCAGCTCGCCGACGGAGTTGCGGTAGAGCAGGTCGTTGAGGCAGTGGCCGAACTTGCTCACCATGATCAGGACGCGCTGGCGGGCGGCGGCGTCGCCGAGGCGCCAGGTCATCCCGAAGCGGGACGCCACCTCCGCGAAGTCGCGTCGCAGGTCCGACACCGACAGCGCCTCGCCTTCGGCGTGGCTGAACTGGACGCGCATGAAGAAGGTGCGGCTGTCCGGGTCGTCGAACTGCTGGCTCTGCACGATGGTGCACTGCCGCTCGACGAGGAATCCGGCGACCGCGTACACGATGCCGGGGGTGTCGGGGCAGGACAGCATGAGGACGTACTGCCCGGTGGAGCGGGCTGCTTCGGCGGTGGCGGTCATGAGGGCTCCTGGCTGCTGAGGAGGCGGGCGCTGTTCAGCCGGGCGGCGGCCACGGTGTTGCGCAGCAGCCACACGTCGGTGACGGGGCCGACTCCGCCGGGGACGGGAGTGATGGCGCGGACGCGGGGGGCGACGGTGTCGTGGTCGACGTCGCCGACCATGTGGGTGACGCCGTCGGGGCCGGTCCGCGGGTTGATGCCGACGTCGATGACGACGGCGTGGTCGTTCACGTGCTCCGCCCGGATCAGGCCGGGCCGGCCCGCGGCGACGATGAGGACGTCGGCCCGGCGGGTGTGGCGGCCGAGGGTGCCGGTGCGGCTGGCCCATTCGTCGATCGACTCGACGGCGGCCTGCCGGTCGTAGCCGAGGGAGACGGCGGGTTTGCCGACGTTGTTGGAGCGGCCGACGACGACGATGAGCGAGCGGTGGTAGAAGTCCGCCCGGTCCTCGCCGACGGAGTCGAGCCAGGTGTCCAGCAGGTGGTAGGCCGAGGCCGCCGTCGAGGGGACGTAACGGGGGACGCCGAGGGCGAGGAGGCCGGCGTTCTGCGGGTGGACGGCCTCGATGTCCTTGGCGGGGTGGATGGACTGGAAGGTGGCGGCCTCACTGAGGTGCGGCGGCAGTGGGCGGAGGATGAGGATGCCGGACACGCCGGGGGCGGCGTTCAGCTCGGCGATGGTGTCGTCGAGCTCGGCCTGGGAGACGGTGACGGGCAGCTTGCGGGGGACGTACGGCACGTCGAGGTCGGCGGCGAGCCGGCGCAGGCGGCGCTCGTACGCGAGCGAGCCGTAGGTGCCGCCCACCATGACGGTCGCGAGACCGATGGGCAGGCGTTCCTCCCTCAGCTGCTCGATCTCGGCCGCCACGCTCGCTTTGAGGGCGCGTGCGCAGGCTCGCCCGTCGATGACCTGGGCACTCATGAGCCGACTCGGGCCAGCAGCTTGCGCCGCCATGCTTCGGTCTTCTCCAGCTCGTTGAAGGTGAACAGGTGGAATCCGGCGAGGTTCGTCTCCGCCTCGGAGACGCGCGGGGCGAGGCGCTCGAACAGCTTGTCGGGGCTGTATCCGCCGGGCAGGAAGAAGCGCCACAGCATGTTCTGCTGCTTCTTGAGGAAGCGGGCGGACTGGCCGAGGCCCAGGCCGGCGGAGATGCGGATGAGCTTCTGCCGGCTGACGGCTCCGGGGATGCCGGCGTAGATCGGCAGCTCGACGCCGCGAAGCTTGAGCTTGCGCGCCCAGGTGGTCGTCGTGTCGGCGTCGAAGCAGAGCTGGGTGACGATGTGGGTGGCGTACGTCGACTTGAGGTCGATGGCGCGGTCGATCAGCTCGTCGCTGATGGTGCCGTGGCCTTCGGGGTAGCCGCCGATGCCGATCCGGGTGAAGTGGTGCCCGTTCGCGTCGAGCTTCTCCAGCAGCGAGTAGGCGTCGTGGAAATCGCCGGCGGGTGTGGGGGCGTCGCCGGCGATCACGAAGATGCCGTCGATGCCGGCCTCGCGCAGCTGGGCGACGATGTCGATCAGGTGCCGCTCGTCCCTGACCAGGCGGGCGGCGAGGTGCGGGGCCACCGTGTATCCGTGACCGGCCAGCTTCTGGGCCAGGTCGAGGGTGGGGCCCAGGCCCTTGGCCTCGGTGGTGGTGACCGTCATCGAGATGCCGGCCGGCACGTGTTCGAGGACCTTGTCCTCGGTGCTCCCGAACGGCAGGATCTCGTAGCTGATCGCGTTCAGCGCCTGCGCGAGTGCTTGGCGGCGGGTGGGCGCCGGTCCGGTCCCGCCGGTACGCAGGCTGGTCATCACAGACTCTTTGCGGGCATGGTGAGAGAGACCTTTCATCGAGCAGGCAGACGCCGGGGACGCAGGCCGGCGGGGGACGCCGGGCATCGGGCTCCACTACCGACAGTAGGCATCGGCCTGGTCAGAGAAACGACGCGGATGACGGCTCTTACGCCTGCGCCCGTCCTAGCCGGAATGCGACAAGTGACGTAGAACGGGTGCCCCGGAGTGACCTCGGGATGAAAGGTGTCAGGCTTCTTGCGGGTGGGTGGCGAGCGGCTCGACGGTCACGTCCATCCACGGGAACTGCGGCAGGGACGCCAGCGCGTCATGCAGGACGGTGGCGTCGGGGGCTTCCCAGAGGCCGATGACCGCACGCCGTCCCGGCACCCGCCAGAGCCTCTTCAGGACGCCGTCCTCACGCAGCTCCATGGCACGGGCGCGCTCGGCGTCCTTGAGCCGCTTGCGCTCGGCGTCGTCCATGCTGTCGGGAAGCCGGGTCTCGAAACGAACCAGGAACTCCATCGCTGCCTCTCAGTGTGCCGTTGTCAACGTACCAGTGAGCGACGCTAGAGCTCTCGTCGTACGACGTCATCGGACGCCGGGCCACGCCGCTGTGTGCCTCGCGGAGCCGGCGTCTACGTCAAATGGTGTACGTGCTGGTCGAAGTGGTGCTGTTGCCGGAGAACGGGGGCATCATGGGGGTTAGTGACTTGACGTGCGAGGAGGACGTCCATGATGTTCGACCCGCGCACCCTGCTTGAGCAGACGCCGGACGGTCTCGCGGTGATCGATCCGGAAGGGCGCTTCGTGCAGGCCAATCCGGCGGCGATCACGCTGTGCGGGCTGGACCCGGCGGGTGTCGCCGGGGCGGCGTCCCCGTTCCCGCCGGCTCAGGCGGGTGACGCGGAGGCGGAGGCCGTCACCGTGTGGGAGCCGGAGTCGGGGCCGCGGCGGGAGTTCGCGTTCCGGGTCAGCCGGCTCGCCGGTCGTGCCGAGCGCATCGTGGCGTTCAGGGACGTCACCGAGAGCCGGCGGCACCAGCGCAGGCTGGCCGCCATCGCCAGTGCGGCGAGCCGGGTGGCCGCCAAGCGGTCGTTGCGCAGCACGCTGGACGCGCTGGCGAAGGAGGTGCTGGAGGCCGACGCGATGGCTAGCGTGCAGATCCTGACGGTCAACTCCACCAGTGAGCGGTTCCGGGTCATGGGCACCGCGGGCTTCGGCCAGGCGGAGAACTTCTTCGACCTTCTCCTGGAGTGTCTCGAATCCGGCGCCGAGCTGCGGATGATCGACGCGTTCACCACGCGCAAGCCGGTCGTGGTGCCGCACCGCTACGACGCGATCATGACGGACCCGGCGTGGGGTCCGCTGCAGGAGTACATGCGCTATCCGGAGTGGGACTGGTTCGCGAGCGTGCCGCTGATGGTGCGCGGCGAACCCGTCGGCATCCTGAACGCCTACTTCGCCCCGGGCCAGGAGATCACCAAGACCGCCCTGGACTTCCTGCTGGCGATCGCGGAGCAGGCGTCGCAGGCGGTGGACTACGCGGCCCTGCTGGAGCGGGAGCGGGAGGTCGCGCGCCGGGAGGAGCGCCAGCGGCTGGCGCGTGACCTGCACGACTCCGTGGTGCAGAACGTCTTCTCGATGGGCATGCAGGTGGAGTCGCTCAACATGCTGTCCGGGCGCGACACGGTCGTGGACTCGGCGTACGTGATGCGGGTGGCGCGGGAGCTGGGCCACATCTCCAAGGCGGTGCTGACCGACCTGCGGGCGATGGTGACCGACCTGCACCCCACCGCCCATGCCGATCAGGGGCTGTCGGAGTCGCTCCTGGCCCTGGCCGAGTCGACGATGAGCCGTACCGGCTTCGACGTGCGGGTCTCGATCAGCGACCCGCACGACGAGCTCGATGACCTGGAGGCGGAGCTCCAGGAGGACGCCTACCGCGTGATCGCGGAGGCGTTGCACAACAGCGTCAAGCATTCGCACGGCTCTACGGTCACCATCGACCTCAGCCTGACCAGGCGCGGGACGCAGCGGTGGCTGACGGGCGAGGTCACCGACGACGGGCGTGGCCTGCTGGCACAGAATGCGGACGTTCCCGCAGAGGAGGGTGGTTTCGGTATGACAGCGATGAAGGAGCGTGCCAACCGATGGGCGGGCACTTTGACGACCCGGTCCGGCTCCGGCAAGGGGACGACCGTGTGCCTCGTGCTTCCGTTGCCGCCCTCGCTGCCGACGGGACTCCACGGCGGCCCCCGTACGACCGTCTGGAAGCAGAAGTGAGCGACACCATCGGCGTCCTGGTGGTGGACGACCACGCGGTGGTCCGGCGTGGCGTCGTCGCCTATCTTGAGGCGCTGGACAACGTCGAGGTGGTCGGCGAGGCGGGCAACGGGCGCGAGGCGCTCGACTGCCTGGAGTCGCTGAAGGTCCGGCGGCAGCCGCTGCCGCGGGTGGCCCTGATGGACCTGATGATGCCGAAGATGGACGGGGTGGAGGCGACGGCGGAGATCGCCAAGCGGTTCCCGACCGTCCGCGTGGTCATCCTGACCAGCTTCGGCGAGGTCGAGCGCATCCATGCCGCCCTGGAGCACGGCGCGGCCGGCTACCTGCTGAAGGACGCCGGGCCGTCGGACGTGGCCGCCGCGATCTACGCCGCCGCCAACGACGACGTGTTCCTGGACGCCGCCGTGGCGCGGCGACTGGTGCAGAAGATGCGCGCGCCGCAGCGCGGCGTCGCCGGGCTGACCAGCCGGGAGCGGGACGTGCTCGTGCTGATCGCGGAGGGCCGCTCCAACCGGGAGATCGCCGCGAAACTGGTGATCAGCGAGCGTACGGCGCGCACGCACGTGAGCAACCTGCTGGGCAAGCTCGGGCTGCGCTCGCGCACCCAGGCGGTCCTCGCCGCGATGCGCGAGGGGCTGGTCGACCCGCCGTCCTGACGCCTACGTCACTTGTCGTACGTCAGCGCGGTCAATTGCGCGATCCATCGTGGGCACCTGATCTGTAGCGTTCGAAGGACCAGGCGGCACGGTCGATGGAAAGCGGGTAGCAGCGGTATGACGGGATCTCGGGTGGCTCGCTCGATTGTGGCGATCACAGCCCATTCGGGGGACTTCGTGTGGCGGGCGGGCGGCGCGCTGGCTCTGGCTGCCTCGCGAGGCGACTCCGTACGGGTGATCTGTCTCAGCTTCGGTGAGCGAGGCGAGGCGCAGGGCCTGTGGAAGAAGCCCGGCATGGACATGGAGACGGTGAAGCGGGTCCGCCGCGAGGAGGCCGAGGCGGCCGCCGAAGCGCTCGGGGTCCAGGTCGACTTCTACGATCTGGGCGACTACCCGCTGGTCGTGACCGACGAGGCCCGTGACCGGATCGTCTCGACGCTGCGCGAGCTCCAGCCCGACACGCTGCTGACCCACGTCGCGAACGACCCCTACAACCGCGACCACAACATCGCCCACGAGACCTCGCTGGCCACCCGCATGGTGGCACAGGCCATGGGCCACGACCGCACCACCGAGCCGATCGGGGCGGCGCAGGTGCAGATGTTCGAGCCGCACCAGCCTGAGGTGTGCGGATTCGTACCGAACATGCTGCTGGACATCACGCCGGTCTTCGATCGCAAGCGCAAGGCGATGGAGGTGATGTCCGCCCAGCATCACCTGATCGAGTACTACACCGAGCTCGGGAGACGGCGCGGCGTCCAGGCCCGTCGTAATGGAGCGCCCGGCGACGTCGTGCACGCCGAGGCTTACCAGCGGGTGTTCCCCGTGGTGGGAGATGAGCTGGTATGAGCGGTTTTTCTGACGGGCACATCATCGTACGGACCCGGGTGCGCCCGGACGCCGCGGCCGTGAAGGTGTTCGCCGAGGCCGGGGTGGCCACCACCCACGAGGCCATGGGCCGCCGCGGCCTGGTCGACCCCGTGCTGCGCCCGATCTACTCCGGCGCGCGCATCGCCGGTCGCGCGGTCACCGTGCTGAGTCACCCCGGCGACAACCTGATGATCCACGCGGCGATCGAGCAGTGCGGCGAGGGCGACGTCCTGGCGGTGGCCACCACCTCGCTGTCGCACGACGGGATGTTCGGCGACCTGTTCGCCACCGCGCTGAAGGCCCGCGGCGTCGCCGGCCTGATCATCGACGCGGGCGTGCGCGACGTCGCCGACCTGACCGAGATGGGCTTCCCGGTGTGGTCACGGGCCATCAGCTCGCAGGGCACGGTGAAGGCGAGCCCCGGCTCCGTCAACGTGCCCGTCGTCCTGGGCGGCGCCCTCATCGCCCCTGGTGACGTCATCGTGGCCGACGACGACGGAGTTCTCGTCGTGGCCCGCCAGGACGCGACCGCGGTGGCGGGCAAGGCCACCGAACGCATGGCCAACGAGGCCGACAAGCGCGAGCAGTTCCGCAACGGGGTCCTGGGCCTGGACCTGTACGGCCTGCGCGCCACCCTGGACCGGCTCGGCGTCCGCTACGTCGACGCCCCGGATGAATCAGACGAATCAGACGAGCGATGACGGCCGCGGGCCTACGTCACTTGTCCTAGACGACGTAGGTCCGCCATCTCCGCAGGAGCCGTCAATTGCATATGTCGCCGCCTGATCCCTCCTCCGTAACATCCAGGTCAGGCCTCGAAATATGCGTATAGCGAACCCCCTAGAATAAGGAACCCCCGATGAGCCTCCAAGACATTCTCAATGGCGCGAACACCAATCTCGCGGCTCATTTCCGCAATCTTCCCGTCGGACCGAATGCCTATCCTGGGGTCCCGCCGGAGTACACCAACTGGCGCGACGAGCAGCAGGCCTGGCAGAACACCTGCGTGCTCTTCAACCAGTCGTACCACATGGTCGAACTGCTGGTCGAAGGCCCCGACGCGCTGAAACTGCTGTCCTACCTGGGCGTCAACAGCTTCGCGAAGTTCCCCGTCGACACCGCCAAGCAGTTCGTGCCCGTCACCCCCGAGGGCTACGTCATCGGCGACGTCATCCTCTTCCACCTGGCGGAGAACAGCTTCAACCTGGTCGGCCGCATTCCGGCGATCAACTGGGTGCGTTTCCACGCCGAGACCGGCGGCTACGACGTCGAGACGACTCTCGACGAGCGTTCGGCGGCCCGCCCGGACCCGTTCAACCGCAGGAACTACCGCTACCAGATCCAGGGGCCGAACGCCTCCAAGGTGATCGAGAAGGTGACGGGCGCGTCGGCGCCCGAGCTGAAGTTCTTCCACATGACGACCATGCGGATCGCGGACAAGACCGTCCGCGCGCTGCGCCACGGCATGGCGGGCCAGCCCGGCTACGAGCTGTTCGGCCCGTGGGCCGAGGGCGAGGCCGTGCACGAGGCGCTGGTCAAGGCCGGCGAGGAGTTCGGCATGCGGCTGGTCGGCGGCCGGGCCTACTCCTCCAACACCCTGGAGTCCGGCTGGATCCCCTCGCCGCTCCCGGCGATCTACACGGGCGAGTCGCTCAAGGCCTACCGCCAGTGGCTGCCGTCCGACGGCTACGAGGCCGCCGCCTCCATCGGCGGCAGCTTCGTCTCGGACGACATCGAGGACTACTACCTGACGCCGTGGGACCTCGGCTACGGCAACTTCGTCAAGTTCGACCACGAGTTCATCGGCCGTGAGGCGCTGGAGGCCAAGGCCGACGGCCCGCACCGCAAGAAGGTCACGCTGGCCCTGGACAACGCCGACTTCCTCAAGGTCGTCGAATCGCAGCTGGAGCGCGGGTCGAACGCCAAGTGGGTCGAGTACCCGTCCGCGGTCTACTCGATGCACCCGTACGACCTGGTGAAGGCGCACGGCGAGCCCGCCGGCATCTCCACCTGGATCGGCTACAGCTCCAACGAGCGCAAGATGCTGACCCTGGCCATGCTCGACGTCGAGCACGCCGAGCCAGGCGCCCAGGTGTCCCTCGTGTGGGGCGAGCCCGACGGCGGCACCGGCAAGCTCACCGTCGAGCCGCACACCCAGGTGGAGATCAGCGCCACCGTCAGCCCGGTCCCCTACACCGAGGTCGCCCGCAAGATCTACGCGGACGGCGGCTGGCGCGCGACCGCCTGATTGACCAACGGTGCGTCGGCTGCGAAGTTCGAAGCACTGCGAAGACGAGGGAGATGCCCATGGGCGAACCAGATCGCATACCCGACACCCCCATCCTCGACCGGCAGCGCCAGCTTCGCGGCTACCGCATGAACAAGATGGCCATGGGGTTGGGCGACCCGGTCAACCGGGAGGCGTTCAAGGCCGACGAGCCCGCCTACCTGGACCGTTTCGGGCTGAGCGACGAAGAGAAGACCGCCGTGCTGACCAGGAACTGGAAGGAGATGATCCGCCTCGGCGGGAACCTCTTCTTCATCCTGAAGATCACCGCGGTGGACCCGGTTCGCATCACCGAGATCGGTGCCCACCAGGTGGACATGGACCACGAGTCGTTCCTGCGGGACAGGCTCGGGAAGAAGGTGTAGGAGATGGCAAGACTTGTGGGGGGAATGGGAACCTCACACGTTCCCTCGATCGGGGTGGCGCTCGACAAGGGCCTGCGCGACACGCCTGAGTGGAAGCCGTTCTTCGACGGCTACGTGCCCGCCCAGGAATGGGTCCGGGAGCAGAAGCCCGACGTCGCGGTGGTGGTCTTCAACGACCACTACAACGCCATGTTCCTCGATCGGGTCCCCACCTTCGGGGTCGGCTGCGCCGACGAGTACCAGATCGTCGACGAGGGCTGGGGCCCGCGGGCCATCCCCTCGTTCACAGGCCACAGCGAGTTCTCCTGGCACCTGGTCGACACCCTGGTCGAGAACCACTTCGACCCGGAGATCATCCAGGAGATCAAGGTCGACCACGGCCTGCAGGTGCCCCTGGAGCTCTTCTGGGGCAAGCCGGAGGAGGCGTGGCCGGTGAAGGTCGTGCCCATCTTCGTCAACGTGCTCCAGTACCCGATCCCGCTGCCCGCCCGCCTCTACGACCTGGGCAAGCAGCTGGGCCGGGCGATCGAGAACTACGACAGCGACGAGAAGTTCGTGGTGCTCGGCACCGGCGGCCTGTCGCACCAGCTCCAGGGCGCCCGCGCCGGGTTCGTGAACCCGCCGGCCGACCGGCAGTTCCTCATCGACATCGCGGAGAACCCCGACAAGCTCGCCGGCTGGAGCCGGCAGCAGTACGTCGACACCTTCGGCGGTGAGGGAGCCGAGCTCATCATGTGGCTCGTCATGCGGGGGGCGCTCAACCCCGACGTGGTGGCCAAGTTCTCGCACTACTTCGTGCCCGCCTCGATGACCGGGGCCGGGATGATCGTTCTCGAGAACGCATGAGTACGTTCGTCCTGCTCCACGGGGCCTGGCACGGCGGCTGGGCGTGGCAGCGGGTGACCCCGCTGCTGCGCGCGGCCGGCCACCAGGTGCACGCCCCGACGCTGACCGGTGTGAGCGACCGCGCTCACCTGCTGAACCCGCAGGTCGGGCTCGGCACGCACATTCAGGACGTCGTCTCCCTCATCGAGGCGTACGACGCCCGCGATGTGGTGCTCGTCGGGCACAGCTACGCCGGGCAGGTCGTGACCGGCGTCGCGGACCGCATCGGCGAGCGCCTGGCCAAGCGGATCCACCTGGACGCCTTCGTCGGCGACGACGGGGAGGCGGCGATCGACCTGCTGCCCGCCACGATCGCCGGCCACTACCGGGAGTCGGTGGCGGGGCCCGGGTTCGGCTGGCTCATCCCGGTGCGCAAGCTGAGCGTCCTCGGGGTCACCGAGCAGGCCGACCTCGACTGGCTCTCCCCCAGGCTCACCCCGCACCCGTGGCTCACCTACACCGAGCCGCTGCGGCTGACGGGCAAGGGCGAGCAGGTGCCGGCGGCGTTCATCGAGTGCGTCGACTGGATGCGGGTGTTCACCCCGCACGCCGAGCGGGCCGCCGCGCGCGGCTGGCCGGTGCACGAGATCGGCACCGGCCACGAGGCCATGGTGACCGCGCCCGAGGAGCTCGCGGCGCTGCTGCAGCGGGTCGCCGCGGAGTAACGACACGAGAGAGAAGGCCCTGGCCGCCGATTCGGCGGCCAGGGCCTTCTCACGTTCCCGTACGGCTTCACATTCTCGTACGGCGAAGCCCCCGTGTGGGATACGCGGGGGCTTGGGCGGGCGTCAGATGATGCCGTCGAGCTCGCGCAGCAGCACGGCCTTGGGCTTGGCACCGGTGATCTTCTTGACGACCTCGCCGCCCCGGAAGACGTTCATCGTCGGCATCTGGAGGATGCCGTAGTCCCGGGCGGTCACAGGGTTCTCGTCGACGTTCAGCTTGACGATGGTGAGCTTGTCCGCGTTCTCCGCGGCGATCTCCTCCAGGACGGGCCCGAGCTGACGGCACGGACCACACCACTCGGCCCAGAAGTCGACCAGCACGGGCTTGTCGCTGTTGAGGACGTCGGCCTCGAAGCTTCCATCGGTCACGATCTTGACGGCGCCCACGGTTGTCTCCCTCTTGATCGATGCGGTCACGCGTGGTGGTGGGACAGCCAGCGCTCGGCGTCGAGCGAGGCGGCGCACCCGGTTCCGGCTGCGGTGATCGCCTGGCGGTAGGTGTGGTCGACGACGTCGCCCGCCGCGAACACCCCGTCGACGCTGGTCCGCGTCGTCGGCGCGTCCACCAGCACGTAACCCTCGTCGTCCAGCGCCACCTGGCCCTTGACCAGCTCGGTGCGCGGGTCGTGGCCGATGGCGACGAACAGGCCGGTGACCGCGAGCTCGCTCTCCTCGCCGGTCTTCAGGTTGCGGACCCGGACGCCCGTCACCCTGTCGTCGCCGAGGACGTCGGCGACCTCGCTGTCCCAGACGAAGCGGATCTTCTCGTTGGCCAGCGCCCGGTCCTGCATGATCTTGCTGGCCCGGAGGGTGTCCCTGCGGTGCACGACGGTGACGGTCCGGGCGAACCGGGTGAGGAAAGTGGCCTCCTCCATCGCCGTGTCGCCGCCGCCCACGACCACGATGTCCTGGTCGCGGAAGAAGAAGCCGTCACAGGTGGCGCACCAGGAGACACCCCGGCCGGACAGGCGCTTCTCGTTCTCCAGGCCGAGCTCGCGGTAGCCGGAGCCGTTGGCCAGGATGACCGCGTGCGCGTAGTAGGTGTCGGTGTACGTCTTGACGACCTTGGGGGTGGCCGCCAGGTCGACCTCGATGACGTCGTCGGCCACCAGCTCCGCGCCGAACCGCTCGGCCTGCTTGCGGAAGTTGCCCATGAGATCGGGCCCCATGATGCCGTCCGGGAAGCCGGGGAAGTTCTCCACGTCGGTGGTGTTCATCAGGGCGCCACCGGCGGTGACCGAGCCCTCGAACACGAGCGGCTTGAGCTCCGCTCGGGCCGAGTAGACGGCCGCGGTGTAGCCGGCCGGGCCCGACCCAATGATGATCAGATTACGGGTGTCGCTCAACGAACTCGCCTTCTCAGGAACCGTTAACCGTTAACGTCGTGCTGACCGTATACGGACTCGTGCCAGGGGATCACGAACCGCTTGAGGCTGTTGACCGCGAAGTACAGCACCAGGCCGAGGACCGAGAGCAACATGATCGTGGCGAACAGGGCGGGCGCGTCGAGCTCGTTGAGCGTACGCACCACCAGATAGCCGAGGCCCTCGTTGCCGCCGAGGTACTCGCCGACGATCGCGCCGATGATGGCCAGCACGATGCCGACCTCCATGCCCGCGAAGACGTACGGCATGGTGCTCTTCAGCTCCAGGTGGTTGAACGTCTGCCATCGGGTCGCGTTGAGGCTGCGCATGACCTCGCGCTGCCCCTTGTCCACCGAGCGGACGCCGAGCTGCACGTTCAGCATGATCGGGAAGAAGGCCAGCATCGCGGACATGATCACCTTGCTGGTCATGCCGAAGCCGAACCAGATCACGAACAACGGGATCAGAGCCACCTTGGGCACGACCTGGGAGGCGACGATGAGCGGGCGGAGGCTGAGCTCGATCCACGCCACCTTGCCGAGCACCACGCCGACCGCCACACCGGTCACCAGGGCGATCAGGAACCCGCCGATGGTCTCGGCGGCCGTGACCCCCGCGTGCTCCCACGTCTCCGGATCGACGACGACCTCGGTCAAGCTCTCCAGTACGGCCATCGGCGGCGGCAGCACCAGGGGGGAGACCTCGAAGACGCGGACGAACACCTCCCAGGCGACGAAGAACACCAGCAGGATGATCGGTGTGCTCACCCAGGGCAGCAGCTTGCGGACTCGATCGTTGTTCATCGCCGCTCAGCCCTTCTCGTCTTCGTCGAGCGCATGGCGCAGGTCCCGTTCCATGGCGCCGAACGCCGCTTCCGTCTGCACGTCGATGGAGCGCGGGCGTTGGAAGTCGACGGTCTTCACCTGGCGGATGCGGCCGGGCCGCGGCGTCAGGTGAACCACGCGGTCACCGAGGAAGACCGCCTCGGTGATGTCGTGGGTGATGAAGACCACGGTGGCCTGGGTGGCCAGCGCGATGCGCTGGAGTTCGAGGTTCATGCGTTCGCGGGTGAGCGCGTCCAGGGCGCCGAACGGCTCGTCCATGAGCAGCAGCTTCGGCCGGGTGCTCAGCGCTCTGGCGATGGCGACCCGCTGACGCATGCCACCGGACAACTCACGGGGGTAGGAGCTCTCGAACCCGCCGAGGCCGACCAGATCGGCGAGTTCGGCGGCGCGGGCCAGCCGCTCGGCCTTGGCGTCACCGCGCAGCCGCAGCGGCAGCGCGATGTTCTCCGCGACGGAGTACCAGGGGAACAGGTTCGCTTCCTGGAACACCACGCCGAGCTGGGACACGACGGAGGTGTCCACCTTGGTGCCGTCCCACAGTGACCTGCCCTCGATGAGGATCTGGCCGGCCGATGGGCTGAGCAGCCCCGCGAGCATCCTCAGCAGTGTGGTCTTCCCGCAACCCGATCGCCCGATGACCGAGACGAACTCGCCGTCACTGATGGTCAGGTCGATGCCGGACAGCGCCTGCGTGTGCGCGCGCTTGGTCCGGAACTCCTTGCCGATCCCGATCAGCTCAAGTTTGGTCGGCCCGGGTGACGCGGCCGGCCGAGCTCCCGCGGTCTGATCAACCGTCCTGGCGCTGTCCGCTGCCATCCCGGCTCCTCCCGTCCATCTCGTTCATAGATCCGTCCTGTCAATCCCTGTTGGCCCTTAGGTCTTGGGCAGCAAGCTGTTGTCGTACCAAGAGGCAGGGGTGCCGCCGGCCTTGACCATCCCGGCGTCCACGAGCTCCTTGTAGCCGGCGGTCCACGCCTCCTCGTCGGAGGTCAGCAGAGGCCCGCTCATGTCTCCGCCCATCCAGCCGTTGCGCAGCATGGTCAGGCTCGCCCTGGCGATCTTGTCGTCGTCGAGCGTGGCGAAGGAGTACTTCTCCCGCAGGATCGGGATCGCCTTGTCGAAGTTCGTGTCCGCGACCAGCGCCGCCAGCGAGTCGTTCACTCCCGCGAGGAATTTGCGGAGGTCCTCCGCGTCCTTGACCAGGGCGTCCTTCGTGGTCACGTAGACCTGCGCGTCGGCCTTGGCGTACTTGGCGGGGTCGAACACACCCACGTCGGGGTCCTGGCCCACCAGGATGTTGGCGACGTCGACGGTCGTCACGTAGCCGACGATCCGGCCCTGCTTGACCAGGCTGAACGTGCCCGGAGTGAGCCCCACGACCTGGCGCTTGCACTGCTTCGGGTCGAGCCCGCCGGCGGCCATCACGAGGGAGACGACCTTGTCGCTGTTGCCGCCCTCGGAGGGCACGCCCATCGTCTGGCCGACGAGGTCCTCCGGCTTCTCCACCGGATGCCTCTCCTTGCTGTAGACGAAGCGCACGGCGGAGGTGCGGAAGCAGGTGCCGATGTTGATCAGCGGCTGGTTGGAGTCGGTGATGGCCGACATGACCTCCATCTGACCCAGGCGGGTGACCGGCGCGACGCCTGACAGGAGGGTCTGCATCGCCTGCGACGTGCCCTTCGTCGGCTGCAGGGTGACGTCGAGGCCGTGCTTGGCGAAGAAACCGCCGGCCACCGCGTACAGCTCGATCGCCATCGACAGGGTCTCCAGCGGGATGCCACTGAGGAAGGTGAACGGCTTGAGGCCGCCCTCCGCTTCGGCGCCTGTGGGCTCGTCCGAGCCGCACGCGGCCAGCAGACCCGACCCCGCCGTCGCCATCCCCACGGTCAGGGCGGAGCGCTTGAGGAAGGACCTGCGGCTGAGCGAGAGCGAAGGGTGGGGAGTGTTGGGCACGATCGTTCTCCTAGGTGTGTTCAGGTCGGCTCACAGCCCCAGCCGACCGACTTGAGACTTGCGCCACATTGGCGTAATGACTACCCGCCTTTCCGCATATCGGAAGGCAGGGCGTAACCTGTTCGTCTCTGCGGAGCACCCAATGCGCGTGAAATGCCCCGGGCCGTGCCCTGGAGGTGCGCGAGTCGCGGTCCGTACGATTCGGTGTTCGGCAGAATGACGGAGAGCGCCGCCACGACCGTACCGGCCTGGCCGTAAATCGGAGCGGCGACCGAGATGTACTCCTGGCGAACCGGAGTGGTCGCGTAACCCAGGCGGCGGATGTCGGCGAGTTTCTGCCGCACCTCACGCTCGGTGACCGGCGGAGCCCAGTCCGGCACCGTCAGCGGCCCGGTCAGCACCTCGTTCTGGAGCTCCAGCGGCGCGTGCGCGAGCAGGATGAGCCCGATCGCGGTGACGTGGAGCTCGTACCGCACGCCCGGCCGGGTCCGGTCGGTGGCCGTCTCCGGGCTCAGGAAGCGCTCGACGAACACCACCTGGTCCTTCTCCCGGATCGCCAGGTGCACCCCGCGGTGGGTGGTCTCGAACAGGTCCTGCATGAACGGCAGGGCCACCCGCTGCAGGCCCACCGACCTGGGCGTGACCGACGTCACCTCCCACAGCCGCAGCCCGACCCGGTAGACGCCGACGCTGTCGCGCTCCAGCGCGCCCCAGTCGTGCAGTTCGCCCACGATCCGGTGGGCGGTGGTGAGCGGCACGCCGGAGCGGCGGCTAATGTCGGAGAGACTCAGACCGTTCGGCGCGTCCTTGAGGGTCTCCAGGATCCGCAACGCTCGATGGAGAACGGATCGCCGCTCGTTCGTCATCTCCATCGCTCCTTCCACCACCGTTTCCCTGCGTACGATTCGGGCAGGTAGCGGCATATCTCAGGCTATCTGCCGATGTGGCGCAGAACACGCCGGCAGACCCTTGATCGCCCATCATCCCGGGCTGCCGGACGCCGGCCAACCGCCTTGCCGCCTCGCAAGATTGTGCGGATCCAGCCTTCCGTTATACGGAAATGCAGGTAGTCATCACCCGGCCGGTGGAGCGAACTTGTCAACATCGGGCGCGTGCGACACAGCACTACGTTGCGCCCTCAACCTCACGAGCTGGAGGCGTTGGGGACATGGCAGGACGAGAAAAGCTACTCGATCCCACAGGCTTTGACGAGAGGGCGACGGACAGCACCCTCGCACCACGGCCGACCAGCCTGCGCGGGCTGAGGATCGGCATGCTGGACAACACCAAGCCGAACGCCGTGCTGCTGCTGCAGGAGATCGCGGGCGAGCTTCAGCGTCGTTTCGGCGCCGGCGAGTCCATCCTGTACACCAAGGACTACTTCGGCACGCCGGCCAAGGACGACCTGCTCAAGCAGATCGTCGAGGAATGCGACGTAGTGATCACGGCAGTCGGCGACTGTGGCTCGTGCAGCGCGGCCACCGTCGCGGACGGAATCCTGCTGGAGCGGCTGGGCATGCCCACCGTGAGCATCGTCTCGGACTCGTTCCTGGTGTCCGGCGCCGCCATGGCCAAGGTCCAGGGCTTCCCCGGGTTCGACTTCCTCGCCGCGCAGCACCCCGTGGCGAGTCTCAACGAGGAAGAGATCCGTGGCCGCATGCAGGCCCTGATGCCCGAGGTGCTGCGCGTCCTCGGCGTGGAATCCTGAAAGGTAGAGATGAGCACACTGATCGAGGCTCCGCTGGCCGACGCCGCGGAGATCCGCTCGACCCTCGAGTACTACAACAGCCGCCAGTGGACCGACGGCCTGCCGGTGGTGCCGGTCACCGAGTCCTACCTGGCCGAGTTCCTGTCCCAGGTCAACCGTGATCCGGACGAAGTCCTGTTCACGATGCCGCACCTGAACCGGAGCCTCACCATCCGGCTCGCGGCCATCAACGCGGCCATGGCCGGCTGCCTGCCGGAGTACTTCCCCGTCGTGCTGGCCGCCTGGGAGGCGACCGCCGCGGAGCCGTACCCGAAGCGGGGCATCTGGCAGAGCACCACGGGCACCGCGCCGCTGCTGATCGTGAACGGTCCCGTCCGTGAGCGGCTCGGCTTCAACAGCAAGGGCAACGTGTTCGGCTCCGGCTTCCGGGCCAACGCGACCCTCGGCCGCGCCATCCGGCTCGCCTCCATCAACGTCTTCGGCCTGCACCCGCACCACCTGGACCAGGCCACCCAGGCCACGCTGGGCAAGTACTCCGCCTGCATCGCGGAGAACGAGGAGGAGAGCCCCTGGGAGCCGCTGCACGTCGAGCACGGCTTCGACCCGGCCGCCAGCACGGTGACCGCGATGGTCTTCCGGTCCAACATGCACATCGAGGCCCGGCACACCGGCAAGCCCGAGCAGCTCGGCCTGGACCTGGCGAACTCCATCCGCCGCACCGGCGCCCTGCTGCACGAGACCAGCAGCGCGCTCGTGGTCCTCGGCCCCGAGCACGCGCAGCTGTTCGGCCGGGCCGGCTGGAGCAAGGACGACGTGCGGCAGTTCATCTTCGACAACGCGGTGAACTCCCGGGAGGACCTGGTCGCGGTCGGGAAGGACGCGCTCTCCCAGCACACCCGCTGGCGGCTGCCGTCCGGCCACCCGGACGCCATCCCCGACGAGGCCAGCGCCACCGACACCCCGGACAGGGTGCCCGCGCTGAAGGTGCCCTCCTCGGTCGTGGTGATGGTCGCCGGCGCCAACAACGCCGGTGTCTCCGCCGTCATCGAGACGTTCGGCCGTCGCGGGGACACCCCGTCGACCGTTCAGGTGCCGGAAGATGTCTAGCCCGGTGCTGGACAGCGCGCTGGAGAAGTTCCGCGAGCTGATGGCCACCGACGGGTACGAGCTGACCTACTCCGTGGCGGGCGAGAACCGCGTGGTGGTGGAGATCGTGGCCGGCGCCGACGCGTGCGCCGACTGCCTGGTGCCGCTGCCGATCATGGAATCGATCATGTCCGACGCACTCGAGCCGACACCGTACCAGCTCGACCATGTCGTGATGCCGGCAGAGCATTAAAGGAGCAAGCCCGTGGACCAACCGATGACGATCATCGAGCCGAGCCACCGAACGCCCGTGTACGGCGAGTTCGACGTGGTGGTCGTGGGCGGCGGGCCCGCGGGGATCATGGCCGCGGCCGCCGCGGCCCGCACCGGCCGCTCGGTGATCCTGCTGGAACGGTACGGCTTTCTCGGCGGCGCGGGCACCGCGGGTGGCCTGAGCACGTTCTGCGGGCTGCACGCGAAGGTGTACGGCGAGCATCGGCGGGTCATCCGCGGCCTCGCCGACGAGCTCCTGGACCGGCTGGAGAAGCTGGACGGGCTGTCCAAGCCGCACCTGACCATCAACGACGGCATCCAGGCCCAGGCGTTCGACATCTCCAGCTACAAGATCGCCGCGGATGAGCTGGTGGGCGGCTCGGGGGCTCGCCTGCTCTTCCACGCGCTCGCGGTCGGCGTGGTGATGTCCGACGAGGACACCATCGAGGCGGTGCTGATCGAGTCCAAGTCCGGCCGCGCGGCGGTGCGCGGCCGGATCTTCATCGACGCCTCCGGCGACGGCGACGTGTCGGCGTGGGCCGGCGTGCCGTTCGAGAAGTCGCCGGCCGACAACGGGCTGCTGTACCCGTCGCTGATGTTCCGGATCAACGGCGTGGACGCCGCAGCAGCCGGGGACAAGCCGTGGCGCACGGTCGAGCGGCTGATGGACGCCGCCGAGCGGGCCGGGACGCACACGTTCCCGCGCAAGAAGCCGATCGTCCGGCCGCAGCGCAACCCGCTGGAGTGGCGCGCCAACCTCACCCAGCTCAGCAACCCGGACGGCAGCGCCGTCGACGGCACCGACGTGGACGAGCTCACCCACGGCGAGCTGCAGGGCCGCCAGCAGGTGCTGGACGCGTTCACCTTCATCCGCGACAACACCCCGGGATTCGGCGACTCCTACATCGTCGACCTGGCGCCGCAGATCGGCATCAGGGAGACCCGGCGCGTCATCGGCCGCTACCGGCTGACCGAGGACGACGTGCTCGACTGCGCCGACTTCCCGGACACCATCGGCGTGAACGGCTGGCCGGTGGAGGCGCACGTCGCCGGCACGGTCGACTTCCGTTTCCAGCGCGGGGAGAACCCGCGCGGCTTCAACCAGCTCCCGTTCCGGATGATCGTCCCTGAGCGGGTCGCCAACCTGTACGTGGCCGGTCGGTGCGCGTCGCTGACCCATGACGCCGCCTCCGCGGCCCGGGTGACCGGCCCGTGCTTCGTCATGGGACAGGCGGCGGGCACGGCGGCCGACCTGGCGCTCGACGCCGGTGTCGCCTGTGGCGACATCGACGTGGCGGCGCTGCAGCTCAAGCTCGAGAAGGCCGGGGTCTACCTCGGCCGGGAAGAAGTCGCCCAGTGAGTCAGCCCGTGAGTCAGCCAGTGAGTCAGCCCGTGATTCTGCGCAGCAACTTCGAGCCGGGGACCACCAGGTGGGCCATGCGCCGCGCCCAGTGGACGGCGCTCGGGCTGACCCCTGAGGACATGGAGAAGCCGAAGATCGCGATCGTGAACAGCTCGTCCGACCTGGCGAGCTGTTTCAGCCATCTGGACGACATCGTCGGCCCGCTGAAGAAGGCGATCCGCGAGGCCGGCGGCATCGGGTTCGAGGTGCGCACGGCCGCGCCCAGCGACGCCATCACCAGCGCCGGCGCGGCCGGGCAGTACATCCTGCCCAGCCGGGACCTGATCGTGGGCGACATCGAGGTGGCGGCGGAGGGCGCGCTCCTGGACGGCATGGTCTGCCTGGCGTCCTGCGACAAGACCACGCCCGCGCACCTGATGGCGGCCGGCCGGCTGAACATCCCGACGATCGTGGTCGCCTGCGGCTACCAGCCGTCCGGCGTCTTCCGCGGCGAGCACGTCGACTTCGAGGACGTCTTCCTCTACGCCGGCCATGTCGCCTCGGGCCGGATGACCGTCAGCGACCTGGCCGAGATGAGCAGCTGCGCGATCACCGGCCCCGGCGTCTGCGCGGGCATGGGCACGGCCAACTCCATGCACATCGCCACCGAGGCGCTCGGCATGGCCCTGCCCGGCAGCACCCCGGTGCTGGCCAACGGCCCCAGGATGTGGCAGACCGTGGCCGCGGCCGGGCAGCGCATCGTCGAGCTGATCAACGAGGACATCCGGCCGCGCGACATCCTGCTGCCCGGGGCCTTCCGCAACGCGGTCACCGCGATGCTGGCGATCAGCGGCTCGGTCAACACGCTGAAGCACCTCCAGGCCGTGGCGGTGGAGGCCGGCACCGACGTGGACGTCTACGCCCTGTTCGAGGAGCTCGCGCCGAAGGTGCCGCTGCTCACCGCGGTGAAGCCGAACGGCGAGCGGCGCATCGACGAGTTCGAGGCGGCCGGCGGCACGCTCGGCCTGCTGCGCGAGCTCGGCCCGATGCTGGACCTCGACCAGCCCACGGTGGCCGGCCCCACCCTCGGCGAAGCCCTCGCGGGCGTCGACCGGGTGGACTCCGACGTGATCAGCCCGCTGGACCGGCCGCTGGCCCGCCACCCGGGCATCGTCATCGTCCGGGGGACGCTGGCGCCCGACGGCGGCGTCGTCAAGCGCACGGTCTCCGACGACGGCGTGCACCGCTTCACCGGTCCCGCCAAGGTCTACCGCTCCCGTGAGGAGGGGATCGCCGGCATCCGCGCCGGCGAGGTGCGTCCCGGCCAGGTTCTCGTGCTGACCGGACTGGGCCTGCGTGGCTCGCCGGGCATGGGCCTGACCTCGGCGTTCATCTTCGCCCTGGACGGCGCGGGCCTGGGCGACCAGGTGGCCGTGGTCACCGACGGGCAGATGTCCGGGCTGGTCAACAAGGGCCTGGTGGTGGCCGAGGTGAGCCCGGAGGGCGCTGTCGGCGGCCCGCTCGGGCTGGTCAGGGACGGCGACGTGATCAGCGTCGACGTGGACACCCGCACGATCGACCTGGAGGTGCCGGAGGCCGAGCTGGCCGAGCGGCGCGCGGCCTTTCCCGCGCTCGCCGCCCCGGCCGGCTGCAGCTGGCTCTCGGTCTACGCCCGCACGGTGAGCCCACTTGCCCAGGGCGCGACCCTGGGCAAGTGAGTCTCTCTTACGCCTCTTCGCTCGGCCGCAGGTAGACCGGCGGGGGGCGTTCGCAGGTGCTCGTGACGTTCACGGCGACGCCGGTGTGCGCCGAGGACAGCAACGCCTCCATGACGTCGAGCACGTGGAAGGCCAGCGCTCCCCCGGCACGGGGTTCCTGACCCGCCGGGGTCGACGCGAAGTCGGCCAGCCCGACCCCGCGCCCCGCCTCGGCGTAGCCCGCCGAGGCGGGGAGGTCCCGCCAGCCGTCCGGCCCCGACACCAGGACGGAGCCGTCGAAATAGTTGGGGTCGGGCACGACGAGTGAGCCCTTCTCCCCGTGCACCTCGATGTTGGACGCCCTGGTCGCCGTCCCGTCGAAGCTCATCACCAGGGTGGACAGCGCCCCCGAGGCGTGCACGAGCACTCCGGTGACGTGGGTGTCGACCGTGACCTGGATCTCCTCGCCCTGGCGCGGGCCGGAGCCGATCCTGCGCTTGGACCGGGTGCGGCTGGCCGCGCCGATGACCGACGCCACCGGGCCGAGCAGCGTCACCAGGCTGGTGACGTAGTAGGGGCCCATGTCCAGGAGCGGGCCGCCGCCCGGCAGGTAGTAGAAGTCGGGGTTCGGGTGCCAGCGTTCGTGGCCGGGCGTGATCATCGTCGCGGTGGCGGCGATCGGTGCGCCGATCAGGCCGTCGTCGATCGCCTTGCGCGCGGTCTGCGTACCGGTGCCCAGGACCGTGTCCGGCGCGCACCCCACCCGCACCCGGGCGGCGTCGGCGGCGCGCAGGATGCGCTCGGCGTCCTCCGCGGTCGCGGCCAGGGGCTTCTCGCAGTAGACGTCCTTGCCCGCCGCGATGGCCTGGAGCGCGATCTCGGCGTGCGCGGCGGGGATGGTGAGGTTGAGCACGACGTCGACGCGCGGGTCCGCGAGCAGCTCCGCCACGGACAGGACGTCGACCCCCGGGTAGGGGAGCACGGCCTCACGCGCCCGCTCGGGGTCCAGGTCCGCCACGGCCACCAGCCGCAGCCCCGGCAGCCGGTCGATGGTGGGGAAGTACTGGGCCGAGATGGCCCCGCACCCGACGACGCCGACGTTCACCGGCTGGCCCACGACATGCCCCTCTCGATGATGGTGCGCACGTTGTCGTCCTGCAGGACGTCGAGGCTGTGGCCCGGGGTCGCGACGAAGATCCTGCCGCTCCCCCACTGCCGGGTCCAGACGGCCGGCGAGGTGACCTCCCGGTGCCAGGGGTCCCAGGGGCGGATCTTCTGGGTCGTGGTGGCCAGCACGTCGATGTAGTCGTCCGTCAGCACCCAGTACTGCTCGGTGACGAGGTCGAAGTCGGCGATGCCCTTGGTGATGGGGTGATCGGCCGCCTCGGGCACCATGGTGACGGTGTACGGCACGAAATTGTGCTCCTGCGTGCCCATGCCCTCCAGCGTCGGGTCCTTGCCCGGATGGCAGGCGAACTGCCCGCCGATCAGGTGCAGATAGTCGGAGGAGTTGCGGAAGGAGTCGGCGATGCCCCCGTGCCAGCCCGCCATTCCGGTGCCGGCGCGAATCGCCGCCTCCAGGCCCTTGAGCTCCTCCGCCTGGATCGTGCCCATCGTGTAGCACTGCACGATGAGATCGACCCCGGCCATGAACTCCGCGTCCGCGTACGGGGCGGGAGATTCTGACCGGACGACCTCGAACCCGTTCTTCTCCAGGTAGGGGATGAAAAGCTCGGTGGCGGCGACCGGGACGTGTCCGTCCCACCCGCCCCGCACCACGAGAGCCTTCCGGCCGTGTTCGTCTGTCATGCGTTCGCCCATCGTTCAGCTGGATAACGACTCAAATCGTCGCATCTCATACCAAACCACGTAAGGGGCGTATCAGGACTTGGCGCAGAGGGCGGTGTCGAGGGCCTTCTCGACGTTGGCGCGGGCCGGCAGCGTGGTGGGCAGGTGGGTGACGGCGATGGCGGCGGCCCGGCCGTCGTCCGTGGCGGCGTTGGCGGTGTAGTAGCCGGGGATGGCGCCGCCGTGCCCCCAGGCGGTGCCGCCGCAGGTCAGCTTGACGCCGCTGAGGCCGAGCCCGTACTCCCCGCCGGGGCCGAGCTCCGGCACCTTGACCGTGGTGCGCATCTGCTTGAGCTGCTTGGGCTTGAGCAGCTTGCCGTCGAGGAGGGCGGTGAAGAAGCGGTTGAGGTCGCTGGGGGTGGAGATCATCTGGCCGGCGGTCCAGGCCTGGGACGGCTCGAACACGGTGACGTCGGTCATCGGCTTCTTCGGGTCGTCCCGGTGGTAGCCCTTGGCGTGCGGGGTGCGCACCCGCTCGTCGCCCACGTTCGGGAAGTAGGTCTCCTCCAGGCCGATCCGCTTGATCGTCCGCTCGGTGATCTCCTCGATCGCCGGGCGCTTGGTGACCCTCTCGATGATCAGGCCCGCGACGAGATAGTTGGTGTTGGTGTACATCCACTTCTTGCCGGGCTTGAACTGCGCCTTCTTCTTCAGCGCCATGTCCAGCAGGTCGCGGGGCTGGAAGTAGGCGTGCTGGTAGGGCAGGGCGCCCTTGGCCAGGAAGTCGGTGTACTCCGGCAGGCCGCTGGTGTGCTGCAGCACCTGCCGCACGGTGATGCGCCGCCCGTCGACGCCCTTGCCGCGGAGCAGGCCGGGCAGATAGGTCTCGACCGGGCCGTCGAGCTTGACCTTGCCCTCGCCGACCAGCTGCAGCAGGGTCACGGCGGTGAAGGTCTTGGTGTTGCTGCCGATGCGCACGTACCCGTCGGCCAGCACGGCGGTCCTGGCCTCCAGGTCGGCCACCCCGGCGACGTAGTCGCTCGTGCGCCCGCCACTGCCCTGCACGGCGGCGAGGGCCGCGGGAAACCCGTCCTTGCTCACCAGGTCGTCCAGGGCCCCCTGGACGGACGGCGTGGGAGCCGCGTCGGCCAGGACGGCGGTCGCGGCCGGGCCTGCCAGAACCGCGAGTGCGAGCACGGAGGCGCCGGTCAACCTCCGGGAGCGTGAATTCGTCATGGTGCAAAGCTAGGGCCGGGGGCGGGCCGCTTCGATCCCGCAGACGGGAGTCTCATGGTGGTGCCTGCTGTACCAAGAAGGCCTCCGGACGCGCCCGCCCGGAGGCCTTCCAGGAAGAGGTCACGCGGCGGCGAGCTCGGCGTCGCGCTGGACCTGCTCGATCTGCTTGTCACTGACCCGGAGGTCACCGAACTGCCGGACGGCCTGATAGTAGGTCCAGGCCAGGCCGTCACAGGTCGACTTGCGAATTCCGGAGTATCCGGCGCACACCTGCCGCATGTCGAAGTAGAAAGCGTCGTCGACGCGGCCCTTGTTCTGCGGGAATTGACTTACGGCCTTGTAATTGCGGTAACCGAAGTCGTGCCGCCGGCACGACATCCGGAAATCGAAACCGAGCGGCTGGTCGGGGCTGCTGGAGCACAGGTCCGTGGACCAGTCGAAGGTGTAGTCCGCCCACGACGCCTGCTGTTCCCAGGCCGACCGCCAGGAGGCAGCGCTGGGTGCGGTGGGCTGGGTGAATCCGGAGAGCGCGGCGAGCTTCTGCTCCAGCGTCACCGCGTGGGCCGGGGCCGCCGACGCGATGACGGTGACGAGGGAGAGGCCGGCCGAGGCCAGCGTGGCGCGGAATCGTCCGTTCATGGGAGACCTGCTTCTCGTAGGCCGGGGGGAACCCAAGTTTCCCTTGATCCCTCCCGATGAAGAAGCGATATGCCGAACGGGGCGGAAGCAGATCTCGATCAATTTCTTCTCGTCGGTTGGCCAACGACCGCCCTTTACATCGAGCCTCCTTTCTGTCAGCGGGCGTCGTCAGACGGCTCCGGGCCGGCGGGCGCGGGACGGCGCCCGGCCGGTCCAGCGCGGGCGCGGGCGCCACCTCGGCGCCGCCGGACACCCTCCGCAGGAGGGCCGTACCGCGCCCATTTGCGCTCTTCGGGAAGCACGTGGTACGTTGAACGAGTTGCAGTTGTGGTACCCATAAGGACTTGTGCGCACCTGACAGAACGCTTCAGGTGCGTTTTCTGTTTGCCGGTCATCTCCGGATGGGCTTATCCCAGCGACATGGGGGTTCGTGAAGTGCGGATCCCGTCTCTGCACCTATCAAAAGGAGATCGATATGGCAACCGGAACCGTGAAGTGGTTCAACTCTGAAAAGGGCTTCGGCTTCATCGCGCAGGACGGCGGCGGCGCCGACGTCTTCGCCCACTACTCCAACATCGTTTCCAACGGTGGCTACCGTGAGCTGACCGAGGGCCAGAAGGTCGCCTTCGACGTCGTCCAGGGCCAGAAGGGCCCGCAGGCGGAGAACATCGTTCCCGCCTAGTCACGGCACACGCTCCACAGCAGGGCCCGCACCTCTTCGGTGCGGGCCCTGCCTGCGTTCGGGGGCACAGAAGGGCGCTTTCAGCCCCGCTTCAGGAGGAAGCTGACTAAGCTCTAAGTGATCCAGATCACATGGAGGCAGCCCTTCAGATGCCCGACGCCCCCCAGCACGAGACGCCCCCTCCCGCGCCCGCGCAGCCGAGGTTCGGCACCACGAAGGCCGCGCTGATCGGTGCTGTGGCCAGCGCCGTCGTGACCGGGATCCTCGCGCCCTGGTTCGATCTGTTCAACCGGCTGCCCCTGCCTCTCAGGCTCTGGCCGCCGCTGGCCGTCGCGGTGCTCGTCGCGGGGCTGCTGCACATTCCGGCGTTGGGCCGCTTCGTCGTCGCGCACGCGCAGGCGATCCGGCTCGGCCTGTGGGCGCTGGCCGGAATGGCGCTGGTCGGCCTGCTGTCGGTGGTCGTCCAGGGGATCACGGCGGGCAGCCCCTGCCCGGTGCCGACCGAGTTGCGGCTGGTCACCGCACCGGAGAACGTCGTCCAGCTCAGGGAACGGTCCAGGCAGTACAGCGGGGAGCAGCAGCGGGACGGCTGCCCGTTGCTCCGGATGACCGTGGCCGCCGTGCCGCCGCCCGTCCACCTGCTGAACGCCTTCAACAGCGGCTGGGAGATGGAAGACCGTACCGGCCGGCCGTACGCCCGGCTGCACGATCTGCAGCCCGACGCCTGGGTCGCCACGTCGGCCGCCCAACCGGACGACCTCAGAGGGCGCGTGTCCGCGCAGCTGGGCGCGAACCTCCCGGCCGGCGAGGACCAGCTGGTGCTGGCCATGACCGAGGGCCGGAAGGCGGAGCTGGACAGGATCATGAACGATCCGGACGACTACTCCTTCGAGAAGGTGTGGACGACACTCACCACGGAGATGGGGATGAAGATCGCGCGCCCGTACCCCGAGACGTCAGTGGCGGCGCTGATCGCGACCCACGACCTGTTCGAGGGGCGTGGGCTGGCCGTGTCGGAGTACGAACAGGCCCCGGCGAAGTACCAGCGGGCCGAGCAGGACCTCGTCACCCACGGCCTCGGGGCGGACACGGTCAACTCGCTGCTGTGCGAGTTCGACCGCCTCGCCGACGAGCCCGCGCGTCAGTCGGGGACGGTGGCGGGACGGCCCAGCGGGCCCGGCATCGTCATGCTCGTGCCCGGCCACAGCGTGCGCGACTTCAACGACGATCGCGTCGAGGGCTGCCCGGACACCGGCCAGAGCCATGAGCTCGTCGGCGTGGGTCACCACGAGCTCAGCAAGCTCGACTACCAGTACGTCCCGGTGACCTGGGCAGGGCAGCGCTCGGCGGAGAAGGAAGCGCTGGTCGAGAAGTTCGGCCAGTGGCTGAAGAGCAAGCCCTTGTTCCACCACGAGTCCATCCCCGGCAAGGGCAGGGCCACCGCGCACAGCCTCACGACACTGAGCCAACTGCTGCTGGACAAGATCCGCACACCGGTCGACATGCGGCTGATGCTCGACGTCTCGGGCTCGGCGGCCCGCCCGGTCCGCGTCCAGGCCGCCGAGGCGCTGCGGGGCCAGGGCAGGATGCTCGGGCCGCGTGACGACGTCCAGGTGTTCGGCCTGGGCAGCAGGACCGAGCACGGCCGTGCGGAGGTGATCGACATCGCCTCCGGGCGCGCCCCCAGACTCGGCGCGGTGGCCACGGAGATCGAGAATGCCGAGTTCGACAGGTGGGACGCGCCGGTCTCCGCCGGGGTCAGGGAACTCGGCGAAGGCGACGGATCGGCGCCCGTGGTGTTGCTCACCGACGGCCGCCTGTTCGACAACGAGGGCGGCGCCGGTGCCGCCGAGTCGATCGGCGAGGCGCTGGCGGAGGCATCCGCCGTCTCGGGCCTGTACGTGATCGTCTTCGGCCCCAACGACTGCGCCGTGTCCAAGCTTCGCGGCACGTCGAAGCCGTACATGTGCGTGACGGCGAGCAGCACGCGCGAACCGATCGCCGACGCCCTCCTCACGGTGCGGAGGTGGCGATGAAGGCCCGGCCCGTGTGGGCGCTCCTGGGCGGCGCGGCGGTGATGTCGGTGATCCTGCTGGGCACGGTCCGCCTCCCGAGCCCCGCGCCCCTGCCCACCCCGGCGATCACCCTGGTCGACCCGGTCGTCGTGCCCACGACGCACACGGAGCACTGCGGCGGCAGCAACGAGCTCGTCGTGGCCACCGGCGACGACATCAGCACCGGCAGCATGCGGCGTGAGGTGTTCGACCGCTGGAACAGCGGGGACCGGCCGGAGAAGTACCCTCGGGTCAAGCTGCTGGAGCTCTCCGACAGCACCGACCTGCGGCGGGCCCAGATGGCGGCGGTGGCGCAGGTGGGCAGCTGCGAGTACGACGTGCTCGTGCTCGACGTGGCGTGGGTGGCCGAGTTCGCCCGGCACGGCTACATCGAGCCGATCGAGCTCGACGATCCCGGCCGGTTCCTGACGGGCCCGCTGAAGGCGGCGCAGATCGACGGGGACCAGTACGGCGTGCCGTTCGCCGCCGACGCGCTGCTGGAGTTCCGCCGCCTCGACCAGACCGACGGCGGCTACCTCCTGCAGCTGGACGACAAGGAGATCAGCACGATCAACTTCCTGGAGATGATCGAGTTCGGCGGCGGAAAGGCGCTCGACGGCGCCGACCGGACCGACGTGGTCCTCAGCGACGACGAGGACGCCACCTGGAAGGCGCTGACGACGCCCGAGATCGTGCCCTTCGCCGGGGACGCGAGAGACAGCGTGCCCGTCCTGCCCGCATCACTCCAGCTGGACGAGGACGCGAGCACCACCGCCTTCGAGGACGGCGAGATCGGCGACCGGCCGGTGTCCTACATGCGCAACTGGCCGATCGCCTTCCACCGGCTGGCCGCCGAGCCGCTGATGCGCCGCGACGACAAGCACCTGCTGTTCGAGGTAGCCGCGCCGAACCGGCCGGGCGGCGTCCTCGGCGGCTCGGTGCTGGCGATCTCCCAGCACATCCAGCCGAAGCACCGGAAACCGGCCAAGGAGCTGATCGAGCGGCTCACCAGCGAGCCGGTGCAGACCCGGCTGTTCGCCTGCGGCGGCTACGGTCCGGTGCTGACCAAGGTGTACGACGACTACCAGGCCGGCCACGGGGCCACCTGCCCGGACGAGGGCGGCTCCGAGACCACTCCCGTGAGCGAGGACGAGCTGGCCAGATTGGCCGCCGAGCTCAGGAAGTCGATCGACCTGGCCCGCCCGAGACCCAAGTCACCCTACTACGCGCAGTTCAGCGAGGCCTTCCGCACGTGCGCACGCGGCGCCTGGGAGACGAGGGTGCCGCGGGCCACGTTCTTCTCCACCGCCCCCGGCCTCCTGGAGGCGGCCCTGAACGGCAGAGTCCCCGCCGACGGTCCCTCGTGTTGACCGGGCTCAGGAGCCGGGTTCAACTGGTCTCGGACTGTCGTCTCGCAGCCGGGGGAATCCCATGCGGAGAATCCTGCTCGCCCTCGTCCTGGCCCTGGCACCGTGGGCGGCGCTGCCCGCCGCGGCCCAGGCCCGTCCACCAGCGGTCATCTTCGACACCGACATGGACTTCGACGACGCCGCCACGCTGGCGTACCTGTCGCAGGAGCACAAGGCCGGGCGCATCGACTTACGGGCCATCACGGTGACCAACAGCGGCGCGGGCCTGCCGGGCCGGGCGATCCGGCATGCCCGGTGCCTGGCCGAACGGCTCGGGCTGCGGAAGGTGCTGATCGCCGACGCGACGAGTGACGCGCCCAACACCTTTCCCGCCGAGCTGAGGCAGCTCTTCGACCGGGTGCTCACCGCGGCGACTCCCGGCTGCCCGGGCGACGAGACGCCGTCGAAGCTGCGGGCCCCCGACCTGATCAGGAAGCTGCTGCGGGCCAGACCGGCCACGCAGATCATCGCCACCGGCCCGCTCAGCAACGTGGCCGCCGCGCTGCCGTACTCCGCCTCCCGGCTGACCTCGATGGGCGGCGCGGTGAAGGTCGGCGGGAACCTGTGCTGCGGCACCCCGCCGGAGTTCGACGGCACGCAGGAGTTCAACTACTGGCTCCACCCGGCCGCGGCGCGGGCCGCGCTCACCCGCAGCGGCGGAAGCGTGCGCATGGTGTCGCTGGACGCCGCCAACGAGGTGCTCATCACCGACGCGTTCATCGACCGGCTGCGCGCCGACCAGAGCACGCCGGCCGCCGCCACCGTGCTGGAGATCGTCTCGCATCCCGAGGTGCGGCCGCTGATCGCCGACGACCTGCTGTACTGGTGGGATCCGCTGGCCGCGATGAGCGCCGTCCATCCGGGACACGTCGAGTTCACCGCCGGACGCCTCGATGTGGTGCTGGACGGGCCCTCGGCCGGGCGCACGATCCTGTCGCCCTCCGGGCGCCTGCTCTCGTACGGCACGGCGGCCGACACCGAGGCGTTCGAGCAGCGCTTCCTCGACACGCTGAACGGCCGGGGCTGAGTCATCGGCGGCGGTAGGCGAGGCGGCGCAGCAGGATCTCCGCCGGGCCCCGATGTCCGGCACGCCGCATCAGATCGGCGATCACCAACGACAGCAGCCAGGTCGCCACGGCCACCCCCGTGGCCCCCGCGAGCCCGAGCTCGTCCTGCAGCCCCAGCCCGAACGGGTAGAACACCGCGACGAACACGATCGACTGGAAGAGGTACAGGCTCATCGACCGCTGACCGAGCGCCTCGACCGCGACGGTCAGGCGGTTGCGCCGCCGCTCGGCCACGATGGCGATCAGCGCGATGCCCCCGGCCATGCCGAGGCCGCCGAAGTATCCGGTGAGCGGCTGCACGAGCGCCGTGATCCACACGGCGGCTCCCGACGGCGCCCAGACCCCGATCTGGACGAGTCCTGCGGGGACGGAGCCGGCGACCGACACGACCATGGTGATGACCGTGGCGCGGACCAGGAACGTCCGATGCCGCGTGGGCTCGTCCAGCACGCGTCGCCGCGCCGCCCACATGCCGAGCAGCACCCCGGGAATGACCATGATGACGCCCGCGACCAGGGAGTAGGGCCACAGCTCCACCCGGCCGGCGACCATCTCCCCCAGCCCGCTGGTGCCCGCCGCGATCGAGCCCGCGGCGTACGTGGAATTGCCCCGCGACAGCGGCAGCCACATGCCGAACCCGACCAGCGCGGTGGCGGGCACCATGGTCAGCCCCGCCGTCCACAGCAGGACGGAGTCCCTGACCCGCAACATGCCGACGAGCAGGACGGAGCTGAGTCCGTACACGGCGAGGATGTCGATGGGGACCAGCAGCGCCACGTGCGCGAACCCGAACGCGACCAGCCACCAGCCCCGGCGGCGCAGCAGCTTGCGAACGACCGGCCAGTCGCCGCCGCGCGCCGTCTGCCGGTGCAGCAGCTGCACCAACGCGTAGCCGAACAGGAAGGCGAACATCGGCCGGGCGTGGTTGTTGACGAAGAGCATGTGGAAGAAGCCGACCAGGTCGTTGAGCACGGCCGGGCCGCGGTCGACGGCGACCACGAACAGCGGCGCGTGCGCGAACGCGATGGCCAGCAGCATGCCGCCCCGGGCCAGGTCCGGGGCGAGCGCCCGCGTGGCGGTGTCGAGCTGGCCTGGTGGCGCTTGTGTCGACGTTGTCATGTCATGTCCCTCGTTCGAAGACCCTGGATCTCCGACGCTACGGACGGGATCGCGGGCCCGGAATGCGGATAGATGCCCGCGGGGGTGGACCTAGGCACAGGGCCCAGGTAGAACTTCGTCTTCGATGTTGACGATGTTCTGCGACTGCATTAACGTCGTCCATGACAGAGACGATGTTCAGGCGTGGTATCTATGGCAGTCCAGAGGAGGCCGGGCAGACAAGGTGGTGCGCCATGACCGAGCACTACCTCGGCGTGATCGGCCTCGCCGAGGCGCTGGGCGTGACCCGGCACGCGGTGCACAAATGGCGTTCCCGCCATCCTGGCGATTCGCGTCACCCGTTCCCCGAGCCGGACGTCGAGATCGACGGAGCTCCCGGCTGGCGGGCCGACCGGGTCGAGGAGATCGTGCGGTGGCGTGACGGGTTGCCGGGCCGGGGCGCGGGCGGCGGCCGTCCGACGGCCGCGCGCCAGGACTACTTCAAACGAGCGTTGATGCTCGGCCTGGACCGGGACGAGGCGATGCGGGTGCTCGCCACGTTCACCGAGGAGTTCCCCGAGATGACCGAGCCGGAGCTCTGCGCCTGGCTCATCGACAAGTGGCGCCCGTAACACACCCCTCAACGGCACGGAAGGCGATGACGCATGCCCGAAATCGGCGGGACCACCGCACCGGGATTCGACGGAGTACGCGAGGCGTTCGCGGCCAATCTGGCCGGCGGCCAGGAAGTGGGCGCGGCGGTCGCCGTCTACCTGCACGGCCGCAAGGTCGTGGACCTGTGGGGCGGAATCGCCGATCCACAGACCGGCCGCCCCTGGGAGCACGACACCCTGCAGGTCGTGTACTCCACGACCAAGGGCGTCGTCGCCGCCTGCGCCCATCTGCTGGCCCAGCGCGGCGAACTCGACCTCGACGCCCCCGTCGCGACGTACTGGCCGGAGTTCGGGGCGAACGGCAAGGAGCGCGTCCCGGTCCGCTGGCTCCTCACCCACCAGGCCGGCCTGCCCGCGATCGACCACCCGATCACCCCGGCGGAGGCCATCGCCTGGGAGCCGATGGTGACCGCGCTCGCCGCCCAGCGCCCGGCCTGGGAGCCGGGCACCGAGCACGGCTACCACGGGCTGACGTACGGGTGGCTGGTCGGCGAGGTCGTCCGCCGGGTGACCGGCCGCAGCATCGGCGCCTTCCTCGCGGCGGAGATCGCCGCGCCGCTGGGCCTGGACCTGTGGATCGGCCTGCCGAAGTCCGAGCATCACCGGGTCAGCCGGATCATCGCCGCCGTGCCCGACTTCGACGCCTTGTCCCGGATCGACCTGGCGGCCCTTCCCGAGCCCATGCGCGAGGTGATGGCGGCCTACGCCGACCCGACGTCGCTGACCGTACGCTCGATGAGCGTCGTGTCACCCCCGCTGGACCACAACGACCCCGCCGAGCAGGCCGCCGAGATGCCGTCGACCAACGGCATCTGCACCGCCCGCGCGCTGGCCCGCTTCTACGCCGCGCTCATCGGCGAGGTCGACGGGCACCGGATCCTCACCCCCGCCACCCTGGCGGCGGCGACCGCGGAGCAGGTCAGCGGCCTCGATCGCATCCTGCGCATCCCTGTACGGATCGGCGCCGGGTTCGGCCTGCCGACGCCCGATGCGTTCTGGTACAGCCCGACCGCCTTCGGGTTCCCCGGCATGGGCGGATCGCTGGGCTTCGCCGACCCGGCCACCGGGCTCGCGTTCGGCTACGTCATGAACCACGTACAGGAAGGCGTGCCGGACCTGAGAGCGGCCGGTCTCCTGGCGGCGGTCAGAAGCGCGTGCTGAAGAGCCGGGTGAAGGTCTCCTGGAAGTCGTTCCAGTCGCCGTTCAGGTTGCTCACCAGCAGGCGGGTGCCCTCGCGGTCGCCCATTGCGTACGACGTCGAGCCCTGGATGTAGCCGCCGCCTCCCCAGAGCGTGGCTCCGCCGGGGAGCCGCTGGGAGTAGACGCCGAGGCCGTACCGGGTGTCCGGGACCCAGCCGGAGCCGTCCGTCGGGACGGTGGTGAACAGCTCCTCCTGCTGGGCGGGCGGGAGGAGGCTGCCGCGCAGCAGGGCGCTGAGGAAGCGGTGCAGGTCGGACGTCGTCGAGACCATGCCCCCGGCGGCTCCGGCCCAGCTCAGGTCCGCGTCGGTCACGTCGTGGATCTCCGTGGGGCCGCCCGTCTCGTCCTGCTTGGAGTAGTGCCGGGCGTGCGGGCCGCGGAACGTCTGATCTCCGGTCGGCAGGTACGTCTCCGTCAGGCCCAGCGGACGGGCGACGTGGCGGTCGATCTCGGCGGCGAGGGTGGAGCCTGTCGCCTGTTTGACGATCATTCCGGCGAGGTCGTAGTTGACCTTCGAATAGATGAAGCGCTTCCCGGGGTCTTCCGGGCGCGGGGTCTCCTGGCCGGGGAAGGCGTCGGGGAGTCCGCTGGTGTGGTTGAGCAGCTGCCTGACGCCGATCGTGGCGCCGTCCGCGCCGAGGTGCTCCTCCACCACGCCGGGCAGCCACTTGGCCACCGTGTCGTCCATGGTCAGCCGGTCCTCGGCCGCCAGCCGCAGCACCACCGTGCCGACGAACGCCTTGGTGAAGCTGCCGATGCGGAAGTGCTCACCCGGTGAGCGCCGGCGACCGGTCGCCAGGTCAGCCACTCCCGCCGTGCCGAACCACGGCTCCGCCTGGCCGTCCCTGAGCTCGGCGACGACGCCGGGGCCACCACCGTCGGCGACGATCTGGTCGAGGGCGCGCTGGAGCGCGTTGTCTTTCAAGGGCATGCGAGCAACCTTAGTTGACTAATTCGGCGATAGTCAACATGAGTTGCTTGGGCTCCGCAGCCTGGCGCCCTCTCTTCCGGCGGGCCCCGCTCGACGGGTGCCCGCCGGACGGTGGGTACAGTGAAGGTGGTGCGCCGGGAAGTCTGGTCGGCAACGTCCGACTTGTACCCGAACATCCGGAGAGCCCCTTATGACCAACTCTGCCCCTTCGCGTCAGCCTGCCCTGCTGGGCCGGGGGTCGTGGACCGAGGCCCGCCGCGTCACCGCCATCCTTCGCAAGGAGACCGTCGGCGGGGCGTTGCTCCTGATCGGCGCGGTGGCGGCGATGATCTGGGCCAACTCCCCGTGGGCGGACGCCTACGAGTGGCTGCGCGACGTCCACGTCGGCCCGGAGGCGCTGCACCTGAACCTGAGCCTGGCCGCCTGGGCCGGCGACGGCCTGCTGGCGATCTTCTTCTTCGTCGCCGGGCTGGAGCTCAAACGCGAGTTCGTCGCCGGTGACCTGCGCGACCTGCGGCGGGCCGCCGTCCCCATCGCGGCCGCGCTCGGCGGGGTGATCGTCCCGGCGGCGCTGTACCTGCTCATCACCCAGGGCGTCGCGGGCGCGGGCAAGGGCTGGGCGATCCCCACCGCCACCGACATCGCCTTCGCCCTGGCCGTGCTCGCGGTCATCGGCCGGTTCCTGCCGACGGCGCTGCGCACCTTCCTGCTCACCCTCGCCGTGGTCGACGACCTCATCGCCATCGTCATCATCGCGCTGTTCTACACCGACCACCTGTCACCGGTCCCGCTGCTGGCGGCGCTGGCGCCGTTGGCGCTGTTCGCCGTGCTGGTGCAGCGCCGGGTGCGGTCCTGGTGGCTGCTGCTGCCGCTGGCCGTCGCGGTCTGGGCGCTGGTGCACGCCTCGGGCGTGCACGCCACCGTCGCGGGGGTGCTGCTGGCCTTCGCCGTCCCGGTGGTGCGCAGCGAGAAGGCCGGCGGCCCCGACGCCGGGCCCGGCCTGGCCGAGCACTTCGAGCACCGCTTCCGCCCCCTCTCCGCCGGGGTGGCCGTGC
This sequence comes from Nonomuraea sp. ZG12, assembly GCF_052068115.1. NCBI lineage: Bacteria > Bacillati > Actinomycetota > Actinomycetes > Streptosporangiales > Streptosporangiaceae > Nonomuraea > Nonomuraea sp. ZG12. The sequence continues at coordinate 180,553 of NZ_JBQHCW010000014.1, read as the reverse complement.
CGGTGTTCGCGTTCCTGTCGGCCGGGGTGGCGCTGGGCGGGCTCGACGGCCTGGCCGGCGCGTTCGGTGACCCGATCGTGGTGGGGGTCGCGGTGGGGCTGGTGGTGGGCAAGCCGCTCGGCATCATGGCCGCGACCTGGCTGACCGCCCGCTTCACCCATGCCGACCTGGACGAGGACCTGACCTGGGTGGACATGCTCGGGCTGTCGGTGCTGGCGGGGATCGGGTTCACCGTGTCACTGCTGATCGGCGAGCTGGCCTTCGGGGTCGGCGCCGACGAGCACGTCAAGGTGGCGGTGCTGGCCGGGTCGGTGGCGGCGGCGCTGCTGGCGGCGGTGATCCTGCGCGTGCGCAACCGGGTCTATCGGCGCATCCACGAGCTGGAGACCGCCGACCACGACCACGACGGCGTGCCGGACGTGTACGAGAGCGACCGGGTCGGCTGACCTTCTTCATGCGGATTCGTGGTGAAAGGCCTTCCTTGTGACCATCTACACCTCTGCCGCCGGTGAGCGACAGGTCCGCCGCTGGTGCCAGGAGCGGCTGGACGCCTGGTCGGCTCCCCACCAGGTGCACACGCTGGGGACCGGCCTGGGGCCCACGACGGTGGTCATCGCCGGGCGGGGGCCGGGTGTCCTGCTGTTACCGGGCACGAACTTCTGTGCCGCGACGCTGCTGGAGGTGGCTGATGCGCTGCTTCCCTCCCACCAGGTGATCATGGCTGACCTGCCGGGCCAGCCTGGCTTGAGCGCCCCTGCGCGACCCGGGCGAGGACACCTGGCCGCCTACGGGGGCTGGGCCGGGGAGATCGTCGACCAGGTGAGCCCTGGGCCGGTCGTCCTGGTGGGGCACTCGCTGGGCGCGGCCGTGGCGCTGGCGGCGCCACCCGGGCCGCGTATCTCGGGGCTGGTGCTGCTCTCCCCTGCCGGACTGAGCCGGGCGCGGCTGACCCCTGCGCTGCTCGGGGCCACCCTGCCCTGGCTGGTGGCGCCTACCGTGGGGCGCAGTCAGGCCCTGCTGCGGTACATGAGCGGTACGGCGCACCGGGCGGCGGACTGGCTGGCCGAGTGGATGACCCTGGTTGCCCGCCACAGCCGCACCAGCCTGGCCCCGCCGCCGCTGCCCGCCCCTGTCGTACGCCGCTGGGCCGGCACGCCTGCGGTCGTGGCCACCGGAGCCGAGGACCGGTTCTATCCACCCGGCTGGATCAGCGGCGCGGCGCGTGAGTTGCTGGGGTGTGAGGTGGTCACCGCGCCTGGACTGGGGCATCTGGCGCCGCACGAGGACCCCGCCCTGCTGCCCGCTCTGCTGAGCCGCCTGCCGACCACACCTGGCTGAAGCGCAGGCGAAGGCTCGTGGACATCCTCCCTGGCCGAGAACCTCGCCGCCATGATGACGGTCACGGCCGAGGGGCGGCAAGTGTGGCTGGACGGTCCGGATCGGGTCATCGGGTGACGCGCGCCAGGTCTCTGCGCCCGGCGCGCTTCCCCGTTGTGGCCGATCCTCATTGAAGGGCGAATCCCAGACGTCCCTCCGTCCGCTGGCCTTCGCATCCGGGGCTGGCAGAGATGAAGTGGTCGCCGTTGCGTGGAATCTGGCATCGGTAGAGGGCGATGGACCCGGGCACCTGCTCGGTATGGATGTGGCCGACCGGACCGAGCGGGCGCTGGCCCTCGCAGCCGGGCTCGCGGGTGAGCAGATTGTGGCCGCCGACCTGGCATTCGTACAGCGGGACGGTGCCGGTGACCTGGTCACGGTGCAGCCGCCAACTGCCTTCGGCGGTGAAACCGGGCGGCAGGAGGCGAGAGGAGGCCCAGTGACCTCGGGTGGGATGGTTCGCCCGGGTGAGCTTGGTGTACGGCAGGCTTTCGAAACCGCATGAGAGCCGGCGCGGGGTCAGGTCGTTGCGGTTGGCCAGCGCCCAGGTGGCCCAGGCGGGCTTGGCGGTGCCGTCGGGGTTGCGCAGGCCGAGGGCGAGCCCGCCGGCGACCTCGTCGGGGTGATCGCTCATGCGATGGTAGACGTAGTTGACGATGCCGGGGGTGGCGAGAACGTTACGGAAGGAGTCGCAGATCGCGGCGGCCTGACGCTGCGGCGAGGACGGGCTCAGGGAGTTGACGCCGCTTTCGGTGAGCTGCACCTGCGACCACGCGGAAGTCCGGCCGGGGAAGGTGGCGCGCAGCCAGCCCACCAGCGTGCCCAGGTTGCCGTAGGTGACGTAGGGGTAGTCGTCGGTGGAGAACGCGTCGCTGCGCAGGTCACGCGCATACGGGTGGAAGGCCACCCGCCACTGTCTGGCGCCGGCCCGCTCAGCCAGCCCGCGCAGGACCGTCTGCCCGGCGAGGGTGGCGTCCGCCGCGGCGGGTCGCTCCAGCTCCGGGCCGAACTGGTGGTCCAGCGAGATCAGCGCGTGCGCGTGGGGTTGTGCGGCGACGATGCGGTCGTAGGCGGCGTTGTAGGTCGCCGAGATCTCCGCCAGCCACTGCTCCCGGTCGCATGCGGTGCCCTGGCCGCAGCCGATGTCGAACCAGACGTTGCTGTTGACCTCGTTGCCGATGACGAAGTCGGCCACCCGGCCGTGGTCGTGCAACCCGTCGTATCGTTCGGCGAGCATGCCGGCGAAGCGGCCGTAGTCCGCCGCGTCGGCAGGGGTGCAGAAGATCTCGAACCCGGGAGCGGCAGGCGAGCACGCCTTGCCGGCACGCGCCCAGGCCGGCGTGCCGTACACGATGCCGGTGACCACGAGCCCGCGCTCGCTCCAGTCGCGGATCTCGGCGTCCACGGCAGCCGGCACGGCAAAGCAGCGGCCGTCGTACTCCTGCTCGCTCGCGGCGCAGGGCGCCTGTTTGATCTGCGGTTCCCAGTGGGCCCACACCAGGTTGATCGCCACGCCGCCGGTGTTGTTCCCGGCTATTTCCGCCTTGTCGGGCCAGAAATCGGGCTGGATGGATTTGATCCGGTACGCGTCTCGTACCGGGTACGGGAGCGTGATGCCGCTCGCCTGCGCGGCGTTGGGCACCAGTGCGGTCAGGAGAAGGGCGCCGATGCACAGCCACCATCGATAGGCCCGCATAAAGGGTCCTCTCATGAAAAGGGTGGAGATCCGCGTCGCTCGATCCGCGGCGCAGATCTCCACCGAGATCGTCAGCTCGACGGGATGGCGTCCAGGACGCGGGTGGGGATCACCTGCACGTTGCTGGACTGCTGCGCCGCCGTCCTCCGTCCGCCGTTGATCAGCCACACTGATGCCGAATCGGGGGATTTGACGTAGGTGCCGTCGGCGATCTGTTCGGTCAGCCCGTCCCAGACGCGGACGGGGATCACCTGCCGCGGCTTGTCCTTGTAACCAGAGGCGACGAGCTCATCCATCGTGTGGAACTCAACCTTCGCACCACCCACAATGGCGGCCTCCGAGGTCGAACCCGCCTTGACAATCCGCGTCCCATCACCGATCTGCCTGGTCAGCCCATCCCAGACCCGAACCGGGACCACCTGCCGCGGCTTGTCCTTGTAACCAGAGGCCACGAGCTCATCCATCGTGTGGAACTCCACCTTCGCACCACCCACAATGGCGGCCTCCGAAGTCGAACCCGCCTTGACAATCCGCGTCCCATCACCGATCTGCCTGGTCAGCCCATCCCAGACCCGAACCGGGACCACCTGCCGCAGCTTGTCCTTGTAACCAGAGGCCACGAGCTCATCCATCGTGTGGAACTCAACCTTCGCACCACCCACAATGGCGGCCTCCGAAGTCGAACCCGCCTTGACGACCCGCGTCCCATCACCGATCTGCCTGGCCAACCCATCCCAGACCCGAACAGGGACCACCTGCCGCAGCTTGTCCTTGTAACCAGAGGCAACGAGCTCATCCATCGTGTGGAACTCAACCTTCGCACCACCCACAATGGCGGCCTCCGAAGTCGAACCCGCCTTGGCAACCCGCGTCCCATCCCCGATCTGCTCCGGCAGGGCGTCCCAGACTCGAGGTGGCAGGATGTGCAGTGGTTTGTCCACATAACCGGCGCCTTCGAGCTCCTCCATAGTGCTGAAAGGCACCTTCGCCCCACCGACGACCGCCCCCTGCGCGGTGTTGCCGGCCTTGCCGATACGGGTGCCGTCCCCGATGTCGTTGGGCAGCTCGTTCCAGACGCGAGCGGGCACGACGTACAACGGGTCATCGCCGTAGCCGGCAGCGTTGAGCTCCTCGATGCTGGCGAAGGGCACCTTCGCGCCGCCGATGATGGCCGCCTGTGCCGCCGAACCGGCGTTCTTGATCCGCGTCCCGTCCGCGATCTTCTCCGGAAGGGCGTCCCAGGTGCGGGAAGGGACGGTCCATACGGGCCGGTCACCGTAGCCGGAACCGTTGAGCTCCTCGATGCTGGCGAAGGGCATCTTCGCCCCGCCGACGACCACGGCCTGCGAGGTCGAGGCCCCGTTCTTGATCCGGGTGCCGTCCATGATCTGTGTCGGCAAGGCGCTGAAAGCCCGCTCAGGGATGGCTCGGACCTTGGAGGCCCAGTCGGTGCCGAACCCGGCGTCGATGACCTCTTGCGGGCTGCCGAAGTTCACCCTGGCCGTACCCATGATGGCGGCCACTGGGGTGGACCCCTTCGAGCCCTGGACGAGGGTGCCATCCTGCGGAACCGGTGGTAGCGCATTGAGGTAGCGGGCGGGGACACCACGCACGTGCGATGCCCAGTTGGTGCCGTATCCGGCGTCGATGACCTCCTGCGGGTTGGCGAAGGGGATCGCGGCGCCGCCCAGCAGCATCGCCACCGGCGTGGAAGTGCCACCCGCCGCGCCCTGTACCAGGGTGCCGTCGGCCGGGGTGCGCCTGATCGTGTTGTAACTGTTGGCGGAGATGGCCACCACCCTGCCGGCCCAGTCAGAGCCGTACCCGGCGTCGATGACCTCCTGCGGGGAGGCGAACGGGATGAGGGCGCCGCCGACCGTGACCGCTACCGGAAGGTCGGTGGTCCCGGCTTTGGCCTGCACCAGGTTGCCGTCGGCCGGACTGTGGTTCATGTGGTCGCGGGCGTCGACCGACCAGTTGGACACCTTGACGGGGGTGCCACAGGTCACCGGCGCCGCGCAGCTGTCCTGCCAGATGGGGGCTCCACCGACGAACATGTGGACCCTGCCGCGCTGGTCCACGACGGTGACGCCGTTACGCGGGGTGGCGGGGCCAGCGTTGATCACGGCCTGGGTGGTGGGCCGTGGGGTGGTGGCGCAGATCCCGTCGGCGCAGGTCGCCTGCCAGATCGGTGCGCCGCCCACCATCTTGTACACCCTGCCGGTGTCGGTGGTGGACAACAGTGTGCCGTCAGCCAGACCACGCACATCGGTCACTGGAATCGGTCCTGATGCCGGTGGAGGAGTCCCACCGGCCGGCGGTTGCCCCCCGCCCCCGCTCCCGCCTTCTGTCGCGGCTGGGTTGACCATGCCTTGTGATGGGCATTTAGTCGCGCCCATCGGGAGGGGGAAACTCCAGTTACAGTCGTATGAGACGGTCGGGATATAGGCGGAACGCAGATCCATTTTCTTCATCGGCGTACACCACCAGCCGAAGAACCACCATTTATCCAGGTAGGTTTCATTGTAGTAGACGATCCACCATCTGCGGACCATGGGGCGATGCCAGAGACCCCTGTGGGCGTCTACCACCGGGGAATAATTTATCTTCTGGCGATGAGTCTTTGAGATGCTGGTCTCATGATGGATATTTACGGTGGCGTTGAAGATTTTCGCAGCCTCGCCACCGGTGCCTCCAGCGTCGAAACTCGTTGTCGTTGAAAGAGTCTCGCTCCACTCGTACTCTATCTGCTTCGCCAAGGGCCTGGAGTCCCAGTTTTCCACTGCCGAACCATTGTGATTGGCAGGAACGTTCTCCTCGACCTTCGCCATGATTCTGGAGAGCCGATCGGTCTCCGTAGTGGCACTGCAGGGGTAGGCCGCCGATGCGGCGCCCCTGCCCTGCAAGGGCATACTGGCCGCGGCCGGCTTCGGCATGCCGAAGACCTCTGCCATCAGCCCGGTCACCAATAGTAAGATGAGCGTGGTGACCGCGCGGCCATTACGTATCTTCATGCGTCTCCATTGATAGGTCACCACTTTCCGCCAGTGCGGCACGAACGTTTCGGCACTTGAAATCGTCCGACGAATGGCTCCACCACGCCGCACATCCTGCTCAAAATCAAACTAGATAAATACAGTCACAGCATGCCAGGTTGAGCACCCAAAGAAAGCATCACAACAGCCATTATTCGCCGGATTCCTGCCAAGCCTCCGACCGCCCATCAGTGACGAGGGCACGAGCCCAGCGCATTCTGTGACCGCGTGGCGGCATGCTGACGCGTATGCCGGGTGACGGATGCGGAGGATTCACTTCACTGCGGACGACCTGGCTCGGGCGCCTCATCATCAGCGCGATCTACGAGAGACCAGGCCCTCTACTCTTCGAGGAAGACCCGGGCCCGTGGGAAGCCTTTGACGCGCGCCAGGTCGCGGGCGAGCTGAGAACGACGCAACCCCACCGTACGAAGGCGCCGAAGGTCGGCGGCGGTGTCGTGCATGAGCTGGACGTGGAAGTAGTTGACGTGCTCCAGCACCGCGAAGAGGGCGAACCCAAGCCCCGGCCACGAGCCGACCCCCGGATCGGCGAGCGCCGCCGCGCCCGTCACCAGCAGTCCGGCGGCGAGCAGGACGGGATTCACCTTGCGTGCCGCCGCGAAGGCGGCCAGGCCACGGGGGTGGGGCCGTCGGTTGCGCAACTGATCCAGTTTGGCCGCCCAGTAGGCCGCGCCCTGGATCAGGATGATCACGAACAGCGCGAAGCCGGTGAGGTTGGCCCCCGTGGCGGGAAATCCGATCGCGCCGAACCAGGCGAACGCCTGCAGGGGGATGTTGGCCACTTCGAGGACGGCCAGCGACCGCAGGCGACGTCGCAGCGCGTCACGGGCACCTGGCGGGCTCATACCTGGGGGGTTTCGGCTCGCATCCTCGTGAGGCTACTGCGACGTCCGATCGTGCGCGTGACACGCGCTCAGGTCTCGGGCGAATCGGGCGACGAGGTTGCCCGTCCAGAGCGGACGATGAAGGAAATGGAGCGCCTACTCCTTTCCACTCTCAACGTATAGCGCAGCAGGGGGCTTGCGGCAAGACCCGGGTCGTGCCGCAGAATCGTCGGCCGAGGCCAGAACCTGCGGAAATGGGAGTAGCGATGACCAAGAAGCCGTCCGGAGAGTGCCCGGTGACGGACGCCGATGTGATCATCGTGGGCGCCGGCCCGACCGGTCTGATGCTGGCGAGCGAACTGCGCCTGGCCGGAGTGCGACCGCTGGTCCTGGAGCGGCAGCCGCAGCTCCGAGAGACCCCGAAGGCCAACGGTCTCGGCGGGCAGATCCTGCAACTGCTGCGCTACCGAGGCCTGCTGGACCGGTTCGAAGCAGCCTGCACCGCCCCCAGCCACCCGGCTCCCCGCTACCCGTTCGGCGGTGTGCATGTGGACTTCTCGCCCCTGCCGGAGCCCCCACTGCGGGGGCTGACCCTCCCGCAACCGCACCTCGAACGCCTGCTCGACGAGCACGCCCGCGAACTCGGCGCCGACGTACGCCGTGGCCACGAGATGGTCGAGGTCAGCCAGGACGACGCCACGGTGACCGCGGACGTGCGTGGCCCGGACGGGCCGTACCAGCTGACCGCCCGATACCTGGTGGGCTGCGACGGCGGGCGCAGCAAGGTCCGCGACCGGGCCGGCATCCCGTTCCCCGGCACGACGTATCCGGAGGTCAACCGGCTGGGCCAGGTCACCGTGCCCGATTCGGTGACCCGGCTGGACGACGGCGACCTCGACGTCCCCGGCCTGGGCAGGATGCGCGCGGGTGCCTTCACCCGGACGGACCGCGGCGTCTTCGGGCTCGGGTGGCTCACCCCGGAGATTCTGATGGTCTCCACCACCGAAGACGAATCCGCCGAAGACGAATCCACCGCAGTCGACGATGACGCGCCGATGACCCTGACCGAGCTCCAGGACAGCATCCGCCGCGTGCTCGGTGCTCATTTCCCCCTGGGAGAACCGCGCCGGCTGTCGCGCTACCGGTTCCAGGCTCGGCAGGCCGAAAGATACCGTGACGGGCGGATCCTGCTGGCCGGCGACGCGGCTCATCAGTTCCCCTCCACGGGCGTGGGCCTCAACGCCGGCATGCTCGACTCGGTCAACCTCGCCTGGAAGCTGGCCGCCGACATCCACGGCTGGGCACCGGACGGCCTGCTGGACACCTACCACCACGAACGCCATCTCGCCGGCGCCCGCACCATGCTCCACACCCAGGCTCAGGTGGCACTGCGGCGCGGCGACGACCCAGCCGCCGATGCGCTCAGGGAGGTCTTCCTGGAGCTGTTCGCCGACGAGCAGCCATTGCGCCGCATCGGAGCCCTCATCTCCGGCGCCGACATCCGCTACCCGATGCCCGGCTCCCACCATCACCCGTTGGCCGGCGCCTTCGCCCCGGACCTCACCCTGCACACCGACCAGGGCACGACCAGCGTCGCGGAACTCACGCACACCGCACGGCCCATCCTCCTCGACCTCGCCGACCGCCCCGACCTCCGCGAGATCGCCCAGGGCTGGCGGCATCGCGTCGACGTCCACACCGCCAAAACCGATGATCGACCGGCCGACGCCCTCCTGATCCGCCCGGACGCCCACATCGCCTGGGCCGCGACCCTCGACGAACCCGCCGGGCGCACACTGCGAGCAGCACTTTCATGCTGGTTCGGCGCGCCCCTGGAAACCACAGGGCACGTCAACGATCGGCCCTCCTGATCGGTTCTTGCCGAGTGGGAGCCCGCTGACTCCCCAGGGCTCGTGGAACGGCCGAGCCCCTGCGACCGACGAAGACGAGCGCCACGAGCCCCGCCATGCTCAGCCAGGCGAACGCGTCGCCCACTGTGCCGTAGATCGTGCTCGTGCCCTCGGTCGGCACGTACGCGACCATCACCTGCTGGTCCGTCGTGAAGTAGTCCGCGGAGGCCAGCACCCTGCCCTGGTGGTCGAAGGCGGCGGCCAGGCCGTTGCTGTCCTGCCGGACCAGCCCATAACCGTTCTCCACCGCACGCATCACGGCCTTCTCCGTGTGCGCGGCGCCGAAGCCGTACCAGTCGTTGGCCGGCACCAGCATCACGTCCACGTCGTCAGGCTGACGTAGGAGGGTGGGGAAGTCGGCGTCGAAGCAGATCACGTTGGCCAGCCGCCCGAACGGCGAGTCCACCGTCGGCACCACCCCGTCACCGGCGGGGAAGGGGTCCATACCGGGCACGGGATGCGCCTTCTGATAGGTCCACACCACCTTGCCCCGCGGGTCGACCATGACCGCCTCGTTGCGCATCCACGGCGCCTGCTTCAGGACCCGAGCACTTCCCATCGCCCATGCAGCCCGGCCAGCGACACCACGGTGCCCAGGCCGAGCAGAACCCATGTGTTCTTCATAGGGCGAAGGTAAGAAACCGGGGCGGTCCTGGACGATCACGTGCGCACCCGAGTGGGCGGTAGTGGTTGCCCCACCCGTTGCCCCACCCTTGGTACTACCCGCCGAGGTTGTCCTACCCGCCGAGGCGGAGGATGCCGCGGGACGCGGCGACCGTCACGGCGGCGGTGCGGTCGTCGACGCCGAGTTTGGCGAAGATGTGCAGAAGGTGGGTCTTGACCGTGGCCTCGCTGATGCACAGGTGAGCGGCGATGGCCTTGTTGCTCATCCCCTGGGCGACCACGCCCAGCACCTCGATCTCCCGCGCGCTGAGGGCGTCGCGCGCGTCGGCACGCGCCCACGACAGCACCCGGGTCGCGATCGCCGGCGACAGCGCGCTCTCCCCGCGCGCCGCCGCCCGGATCGCGTCGAACAACTGCTCCCGGCGGGTGTCCTTGAGCAGGTAGCCGATGGCTCCCGCGTCGATGGCGCGCGAGATGTCGGTGTCGGTGTCGTACGTGGTCAGGACGATCACCTTGGCGCCGGGGTCGTGGTCGCGGATCCGGCTGATCGCCGTGGCGCCGTCCATCTCGGGCATCTGCAGGTCCATCAACGTGACGTCGGGTCGCAGGTCGTGCGCCAGCCGTACCGCGTCCGTGCCGGAGACCGCCTCGCCGACCACCTTGAGATCGTCCTGAGTGCCGAGCATCGCCCGGATGCCGTCGCGGACCACCGGATGATCGTCGGCGATCAGGACCCGGACGGTCATCACCCCCCGCTCAGCGCACCCGCTCATCGCGCCCCGCTCAGCGCCACAGCCGGGAGGCTGGCCACGACCGTGGTGCCCGCGCCAGGAGCGCTCTCCACGAGCAGGGTGCCGCCGAGCTGCTCCATCCGCTCCCGCATGATCGACAGGCCGTGGCCGGAGGCGGCCCGCCCGGGATCGAACCCGTCGCCGTCGTCGTGGACATCCAGCACGATCAGGTCCTCCATGTACGACAGGGTCAACGTGACCCGCTCGGCGCGGGCATGGCGGCGTACGTTGGCCACTGCCTCCTGCGCCACGCGCAGCAGCTCCGCCTGGACCTGGGCGTCCAGCGGCCGGACCGTGCCGGTGATCACCGTGTGCGCCTCGATGCCTGTCTCGTCGGACAGCCGGCCGGACGACCGCTGCAGGGCCGTCGGCAGGCCGCACTCGTCGAGTTCGCCGGGCCGCAGCGCCCGCACCACGCGGCGGCTCTCGGCCAGGTTCTCGCGGGCCGCCCGCAGCGCCTGGGTCAGGTGCCTGTCGTCCGGCAGAGTCTCCTGCGCCGCCTCCAGCAGCATCACCACGCTGGCGAACCCCTGGGTGAGGCTGTCGTGGATGTCGCGGGCCAGCCGCTGCCGCTCGGCCGCCACGCCCGCCCGCCGTTCGGCCGCCGCCCGCGCCTCCTGCGCGGCCTGCAGCTGATCGATGAGCCGCTTGCGCTCGTCGCTCTGCCGGGCCACCGCGTTGAAGTAGCCGACCGCGGTGGCCGCGCTGATCGCGATCAGCGCGCTGATGGCGATCTCGGTCCAGGTGATCGTCCCGTTCGCGTGGAACCGGTGCCAGAGCCAGCCCCCGGCGCACGACACCACCGCGACCAGGCCGACCCGCACGGCGTCCATGCAGTACGGCACCAGCACGCTCAGTCCGACCACCAGGAAGGAGGAGTCGATGGCGAACAGCCCCAGCCAGAGCAGTCCGCCGCCGAGCACGTACGGCAGGGGCACGTCACTCAAGGGCGGCGTGCGCAGCACGAACCACACCGCGTACCAGGCGGCCAGCCCGGCCACCAGCACCACGGGGAGGACCCGTCCCGTCTCCATCAGGGCGCCGGCCGAGGTCAGCACCAGCCACGCGGCGAAGAAGGCGTGCTGCCACCGGCGCCGCGACCGCTCCCAGGACTCCACACCGCTGACGATAATCAGCCTTCCGTCGGATCGGCATCAACCAGTCGACTGATCGCATGATCGGCGGTCCGCTCGATGCGGGCGGAGCCGTACCGGAACCAGACTCGACGGCGTGACCGCCATCCCCAGCCCGTCCCAGGCCGTCTGGCACCTCGGCCCGATCCCGATCCGCGCCTACGCCCTGCTGATGGTGCTCGCCGTCCTCGTCGGCGTCTGGGTGACCCGCCGCCGCTGGGTCGCCCGCGGCGGCGAGCCTGGCACCGTGGGCGACATCGCGACCTGGGCCGTGCCGTTCGGCCTGGTCGGCGCCCGGCTCTACCACGTGGCCACCGACTGGCAGCAGTACTTCGGCCCCGGCAGGGAGCCGCTGCGCGCCTTCGCGATCTGGGAGGGCGGGATCAGCATCTTCGGCGCGGTCGCGGGTGGCGCAGTGGGCGCGTGGCTGGCCTGCCGCCGGCGCGGCATCGGCCTGCGCGACTTCGCCGACGCGGTCGCGCCCGGGATCGCGTTCGGACAGGCGATCGCCCGCTGGGGCAACTGGTTCAACCAGGAGCTGTACGGCAGGCCGACCACCCTGCCCTGGGCGCTGGAGATCGACCCGGCCCACCGGCCGCCCGGCCTGGAGTCGACGGCCACCTACCATCCGACGTTCCTGTACGAGTCGGTGTGGAACCTGGGGGTGGCCGGGTTCGTCCTCTGGGCCGAGAAGCGGTTCCGGCTCGACCGTGGCCGGACGTTCGCCGTATACGCCGCGGCCTATGCCACCGGTCGCGTCTGGATCGAGTGGCTCCGCATCGACCCCGCCCCCTACGTCCTCGGCCTGCGGCTCAACGACTGGACGGCCATGCTCGTCTTCGCGGCGGCGGTCATCTATCTCATCGCTACCAGGCCCCGGCACACGGCGGCTGTGCCCACGGATCCGACATCATGACCTCGCCAGGAGACGGTGCGGTCATGTGGCGACCAGTCCGCGCCGATCAGGATCGGGGGGACGACCGTTCCACCACCCAGCAATTCGACCATTCGGTCATTCGATGTGGAATCATCCGGCAAGATGATCAACCGTTAGTCCCCCCGGATGGCGGGGGACGGTTGAGAAGGGCTGGCTGAATGCGCAAGTCAACGACGATCCTCCTCGCCGCGGCACTGTCGACCGGAGGGCTCATGGTCACTCCCGCGTACGCTGCCGCCTCCGCCGCCACCCCGGAGCGGGTGTGCGGTCCCGGCTTCGCCCGGGTCGCCCACAGCAAGCAGGCCGTGAAGACTCCCTCCAAACGCGTCCTCGGTTACGTCTACCTGCTGTACAACCGCAAGACCGGCTACAACTGCGTCACCACGTTCAAGACCTCGAATGTCGGCATCCCCACCTTCACCATGGCCACGATCACGACCCAGACGCGCGGGGCCAACCCACGCGCGAGCGGCGAGAACGAGGGCCGAAGCGTCAAACGCTACTTGGGCCCGGTGAAGACCTACGGCAAGGGCCGGTGTGTCAAATACATGGGGAGGATTCAGGATGACGGCCGCAATGCCGTCGAAGGCAAATCCCGCTGGAAGCGCTGGGGCAACTGCGACTGAGCCGGGGTTCGGCGCCCGGCCTGGCGGACCGTGCCGCATCAAGGAGACCTAGGCCGTCAGATGTGGCGATGACCTGGATGTTCATGCCGTGCATGCGGTGTTGGAGTGTGTACGCCGATGGCCTCGCCAGGGACGTCCCCCCGCCCGTCGGCCATCGGCACCAACGGCTCTATCCGCGCCCACGCCTTGTCGGTCACATCCCCACGATCGACCGTTCAAGCGTGCACGTTGATCACGTGTTCGACGCTCGTCAGCCCTCGTCGAGGATGGAGATCTTCACGCGAATGGCGCCATCGTTGTCGCCGAGGCAACGGTCGGCGTCGTTGATGCGCAGCTCGAGGAAGCCTTCCTCTTGCGCCCGGAAGACGAGCCCAGTGCCAACCTTGAAGACGTGCCCGTTGACCTTCCCGACCATCGTGCCGTACGTGCGGCTGTTGAGAATCTTGCATCCCTGGGCGATGTGGCGGTCAGCGCGCCAGGTGTACCCGCGCGCGGACACGTAGTCGAATCTGCGGTGGTCGACCGTCCAGCTGCCGCCGACCTGTTGCACCCGTACGAGGTCGCCGGGCTCGACGAAGACGCCCGCCCGCTGCCAGCCACTCTCGGAGCTGATCCATTTACGCTTGCCGACCTGCGCGTCCGAGGACGCTAAGGCGGGTGAGGCGGCGGCGAGAACACAACTGCCGGCGGCCAGCGTGGTGAGGAGCAGGGTGGTGAGCTTCGATCGCATCGTGGGATGCCCTTTCTGGAGGTGTTTCTGTGCCTTGCGTACATCTGGTTTTGATACCTCCGAAGAGAGGATGGTTCGCGACCCTGAGATCTTTTTTGTGATGGCTGGGGCTGGAGCGTCCTGGCGGGTGTCGCCGGCACCTCGCTCATGCACTGGCTCCGGTACGCCGAATCGACAGAAACTCCCTGGCTAGGAGCCGGCGCGGTCATCCACCAGGACGCCCTCGAGCGGAGCGACGTGCGTGAGCGATGGCGGGTCATCGGTCGCTCCCAGCAGCCGCCGCTCGGCCTGCGCGGCCTGGTTCTCCAGCTCAGCCGCCGTCCCGGCCTCGATGTGGAGCTCGTGAACGCCCGGCCGTCGCTTGAGCAGCGCCCAGAAGCGGCCGGTGTGCTGGCCGTACCAGACTGTCCAGCTCGGCAGGCGCGCCGCGAGCAGCCGCACCGTCTGACTCTCCATCGCCTCGTCCATGTCGAACCCTCCACTGCTTGCTGGGGAACTGGGATCAATCCCGGCTCTGCCCACGCTGCCGGGGACAAACCGCGGCCACGCATGGCGTGCACGCACGGGGAAGACCTGGGGTGAACGGCGGCGACCAGTTCGCGCAGATACATAACCCAGGGCCCACGGGGCGCGACGATCATGGACGGGGAACAGCGCCCTGATATGTGGCTGCGCAACGTTCACTTTGCAAACTAGCCGGCCTCGTGCGATCTTTGCCGCGTGCGGCCGTATGACGAAAATGATGTCCAGCTGAATGCCGTGTTCACCGTGGAACGCTTGGGAGCGAGGCTGGCCTTGATCCTGGAAAGCGCTGGGGGGAGCCCGCCTCGCAACCAGCCAAGGCAGGATCTGCCTAGAAACTCGGACTACGAACTGGTGCTCACCCTGCTCCTCAACAGGCTCCGCGCGCTCGATGCCATGATCACAGATGCGCAGGTCATCTCCAGGACAGCGCTGCAGGACTTCGCAGAGGACGACAGGAGGCTCCTCCCCGAGGGCGTCAGTCTCGGCGAGCTTGCGGAAACAGCTGCACTTGCGGGCGAGCTGACGAGAGGTCAGAGCAGGGTCGGCAGGTCGCCAGACGGCAACCGGAGAAAGCGAATTCGCCTCGCGCTCGAAGTGCCTGGTTTCGGCCCCGAGGACGGACAGCGCCTCGAGACTTTGCTCGCCCAATTCCGCCCCGCGCCATCTCCTACCGCGCCACCCAGCGCTATAGAGGCCTTGTTCGAAGGCGCTTTGAACCGTCACAGAATGGACCTCCACCGTGGAGAGCAAGAGCAATTAAGGAATCACCTGCTGCCCCCCGAGGTCCAGGCTGGTCAGTGCGCCCTGTGCGGGGTGGAGTTTCCTCGTCGCCTGCTCGTGGCTGCGCACATCAAACCCCGGAGCGAATGCTCCGACGACGAACGTCGTCAACTTTCCAACATCGGTATGGCAGCATGCCTGCTCGGTTGTGACGCTCTCTACGAACTCGGCTACATCGGTGTCGCCCACGGCGGAACGCTTCTGGTCAGCTCGGAAGCCCTCCTCCTCCCGGATCCCACGGCTGAGTTCCTCCGGATTGGGTTGCTTGGACGTCGAACCCCCTGGTGGAGCGAGGCTCGCGAGAAGTACTACGCCTGGCACCGTGCAGAAGTCTTCCTCGGTTGACCAGCAATACATGATGGAGGCCCTTCACGAGGGTGGGATGCCACGTGATTTCGAGGACGACTTCCGTGCAGTCGATCGGCGTGAAATGCCTTGCCGGCCAAAGCCTCGTCACCCGGACGGGATCGCCACAGATGACTGAGCGCTTACGCGATGACAGCCTGTACGACTTCGTCCATTAATGAACAATACATGGAAGCAGCAGGGCGCTAATTATGAAAGGCACTGACGCGACTAGGAGCAGCAGACTTCGGCGCCCGGGCCGACTATGCTGACGGGCGCTTCAGATCTGGAAAAATCTTCTCGAGAATATCGCGGTCGAGATCGAGCGCAGTTGTGAGGATATAGGCAGCCAGCCGGGGCGGAATAGCATTGCCTATTTGTTGCGCAATGTCTCGCCCGCTCCAGGGATAGTCTGCGGGGAAGGTTTGCAACTGCCCGGATTCCCTAAGAGTGAAGCGAGAAGGATCGGCGGGGCGCCCATCGAGCGTCTCTAGTCGGTTGCGGGAGATCTTTCCAGTAACAGTGAAAGCGGGTTCAGCGGAGGCGCGTTGGCCTCGATTCTTCGGATCTCCACCGGTGCCGTAATTAGAGACGACAATGAACGGATCCGGCCGGTCGAGCACATCATCCATCGCCACCCATGGGGACAATTCCGGATCACCCTTTTCACGCGGCACATCTTTGCGAAAGGGGCGATGCGTCGGTTCAGGGAGAGCGGCCTCACCGTGTCGGCGTGCAACGAGCACGGCCCGACGACGGGTCTGAGGCACCCCGAACTCCTCTGTACGCAGTACGTCGCAGGCGACCTTGTATCCCTCCTTCTCAAGGATCGTCTTCATGACCTCCCATACCGGGAGCACAGCGCGTACCTGCTCCAAGACGATCGCGTCGTAAGGGTTACCGTCATCTATCGCCTGGAGTGCCCACTTCAGCGGCTGCAGGACCAGGCCCGTGCGATCGTCGCCATCGTGATCGGCCGTCAGCTTTTCGAGGTCATTGGTGACGTCCAAGCGACGCGCCATACGCTCGGCGAAGTCGAGGACGTCGTCCAACGCGCGGCGTCCCACGCCCGAACCCGCCACGGTGTACGTCTGGCAAGGAGGTCCGCCCGCCAGGACCGTCGCATCACTGAAGTTTGAGGGCTTGAAGTTACGCACGTCATCACGTCGTGTATCGAGCCCTGCGGCGCAACGTGTCTCGCATGCGCTCTTGTCAAGTTCGATACCGACCACCGGCACACCGAGCCACCGTGCGGCTACGTCCAACCCTCCAGGACCGGCGAACAGATCCACGATCTTCGGAGGGCGTCTCGGCCGCGTCTGCACGTACTCTCCTGCTGGTCGAAGTGGAAGGTGGGGGACAGCTGTGACGATCATCTACCTATGAGCCAGCCGTGATGGCGGCAAGCCTACTCCCTGATCATGGTGGCCATCCCGGGGCGGAGCGATGCCGTACGGAGCCGAAGACTGATCATTCAGACACCGGAAGATCTTCGTCGAAACAGCCGAACCCAGGCAAGGGCGTAATGCTCCAATTTTGTCGGATCGGATCGCTATCCTCCTAGCTCACGGCAGAGGAGGGCGTGTGGGCGACACCAAGGGGACGTTGAAAGTCGTTGAGATCTGCGCCGGCGCTGGTGGACAGGCACTCGGCCTTGAGCGTGCAGGTTTCGAGCATGATCTATTGATAGAGCTGGACGACGACGCGGTCACGACGCTCCGATGGAACCGGCCAGCGTGGAGGGTCACACAGGGGGACGTCGCAGATAGAAACGTTTGGGCTCCCAGTGACTACGCGGAGGGCGTTGACCTCTTGGCCGGCGGGGTGCCGTGCCCGCCGTTCACGACCGCGGGTCAGCAGCTCGGAGCGACCGATGAGCGCGACCTTTTCGCCTGGGCGATCGAGCAAGTTGGGATCATCAGGCCTCGCGCCCTCTTACTGGAGAACGTTCGCGGTCTGAATCAACCGAGGTTCGCCGGCTATCGACAGCATGTCTTGGATCGCTTGCGTGAGTTCGGATACGCAGCAGAGTGGCGACTCGTGAACGCATGCGATCACAGCGTCCCTCAACTTCGGCCCAGGTTGATACTCATCGCGATGCAGCCAGATGACCTCGCATACTTCCATTGGCCTACACCTGTCGGTAACCCTCCTACCGTCGGGCAAGCCCTTCTTCCTTTGATGTCCGCTAACGGCTGGGAAGGGGCCGAAGCATGGGCGAGGAGGATCACGAGTATCGCCCCGACTATCGTCGGAGGATCAAAGAAGCATGGCGGTGCGGACCTAGGGCCGACCCGAGCCAAAGCCAAGTGGGCGGCGATGGGCGTTAATGGGTGGAGCGTGGCCGATACAGCTCCCTTTCCCGACGAAATCTTCGAAGTCGGCCCCAAATTGACCTGCGACATGGTGGCCCGCTTGCAGGGATGGGATGACGAGGAGTTCCGCTGGGAATTCAGCGGCAAGAAGACTGCCCGCTATCGGCAAATAGGAAATGCTTTCCCTCCCCCGGTTGCCAAAGCTCTCGGCCTGGCGATCGCCGACGCGCTCAACAAATCAACTATTCCAACAGAACGCTACCAGGAAGTGGAACACGACCCCATCTACCGCGCCCTTCGAGAGCGAGGGGACTTCATAAGTCTCGACGAGATTGCCCGAGCGCTCAAATTTCCCATGAAGCCTCATGAACTGGAGTATCGAATTGAGCTGCTCAGCCGCGACTTTCACATCGAACTCAGAAGTGGCAGCCCGATAGCCTACAGACTCGGCACCATCAAAGCTTTCCGCGGGAAAGCCGACCACACCCGCCATCGAAATCTCCACCACGAGACAAACCGAACCAGCTAATTCAGAGGCGCCTGCTTCGCCCTCTCAGTGGAAACGCTAGCCAAACGATAGGGTGATCAATCGATCAACTCATCCAATCCGTAATTGACGACCGGAAACGACACTACAGCGCCTCAAAGATGCACACTCCGATCGACTACGGGATGTTCTACCCGAACTTCCACTGGCATAAAAGTGAAACAAGCCGGCTCTACGGAACTCGCGCCACTTCAGCTGCACTCCGATAAGCCGCGCTTTCCGCGCTCTCCGACGTCGATTCACCCACAGGGCTCGCTTGGCTAAGCCGAAAAGATGGGCGCAGGAGAGGCCTCATTGAGAGCGAGCGCTGCCGACACCTGCGACGTGGCACCTGTGCCCCCACCTGATGTGCCAGCAAAGACGGCCTCGATCCTGGACTGCTGTTGCCGGGCAGTCAGCGTCGTCGCGCTGAGGAATGCGGCAACGGTCTCCCTCGCGGCGGTGCGAAGTTCGGTGTCGAGCGCTTGATCGCTGAGAGATTCGAAAAGGACGAATGGGGTGAGGCGGAGCAGTCGTTTGAGGAAGTCCTGCAGGACATCCCGTTCGACGAACCCCGTCAGGTCAAGCCCGCTCCAAAGCCGCAGTATGGCCTTGACCAGGTGTGGACTGTTGCCAAGCGCTCTGCGACGCGCGTAGATCTGGTCGAAGGCGCCTTCGCCTAAGATCTTTAGTGCCACGTAGGGATCGGAGTCCTCAGAGGAGTGCACGAGTTGAGCCCGCCACCACATGCGTCCAAAGACATGTCGTGTGAGATCGGTACCAAGGACTCGATCGCCCGGCGGAACGGGATACCGCCAATAGGCGACATCGGGTAGTAGCACCAGCGCGAAGAAGGCCCACACGTCTCCAGAAGCAGCCTCTGCCGGGACGAGTCCCATCTCCGAGTGCAGAGCGGCGCCAATCCGCAGGTCGAAGGCAGCGCGAAGGTCGCGATTGGCCTCGTTGGGGAAGCCCGACTCTTTGGCTAAATCTACCGCCAATTGGCGGAGATCACGTAGCTTGGCTTCTGAAACTCGATCACCACCCGTAGCCACATATACGGCGGAGTCATGACTGGTGGCTGCCTGGTGAGTGAGTGCGTCGACCCGTAGCTTCCGGTATTCCTCGTGCATTGGCCTGGCCTGGCCGATGAGAAGCCGTGGATAAAGGATCCCCATCACACCTCCCCGAAAATCTTGACGGCAGCCTGAAGATCCGAAGAGAAGAGGCTGGGTGAGCGATCGGCCCTGAGTCTGACGTCGTTGATCGATGAGCCGGGAAACAATTGGTGGAACAGTGACAACAATGTGAAACCCAGAGAGTCGTCTGAGAAGACCGCCTCTTCCTTGAAGTCATCGTGGCGCAGAGAGTGTTCGATCATAATGCGGGCGACGTCAGCGTAGACGGATGACAAGACAACCCTGTCTATGGGGCGCGGCTTCGACGCGTTCCGGAACGCCGTCGCTGTGATGGTGTTCTTCTCATTCACTAGCAGCAGTAGCGATCCCATGGTGGCCCCGTGCAAATTGCCGCCGATCTGAAGATGCCAGGCGGCACCATCAGGAAACGAGGTCTTGGCGAAGTCGATCACCGCCATGGGGAACTGCGGAGCGTCACCCTGTAGTCGTAGCGATCGGCGGTCGCTCCAAAGTACCGAGCCCGCGCGGCGCGGCACCGAGGATTCGCCGCTGGTGAACGCTTCCGACAACACCAGAGCTGTGTCCAGGACGAGAATTCCGCCGAGGTCCGACCCACGAAGGTGTGTAATGATCTCGATCTGGCCGGAATCGGAGCCCTTGATCCTTGTGCGGTGGCCAGGGCCGCGCAGATTCGATCCCGTGGCCGTCCAAATCGCCGCCAAGGTGAGAGCGACCTCCGGCGGCAGACCTGCTTCGGACCTGGCGCGATCAGGGTCGACATGCACCTTGCGACGGAGTCGCACGTCCATCTGGTAGTCCCAGTCGGGCAGCGACTCGGGCAGCGGAAGATCGCCGTCGTCGGTCATCAGCAGCCACGGTTCGGCCCGTACGACATCCTCGGATGGACGACGGTAGGGCAGTGCGCGGCGGCTCATGACGGGGACACCGCTTCGGCGGCGATATCGATCTCGGTCATCGTGTCGGGCGCGGGACGTATGATCGCTCGCCAGGTCGTGCCATCGCCGCCTTCGACGACCGGAGAGGGGGCCAGAGTGCCATCCGCGCCCTCCAAGCCGATCAAGATAGGCATATCGGCTCGCAGAGGGGGGTCAGTTTCACGTCCACTTGCACCGGTCAACGCCACCGACAGGTCGATGCGCACACGTTGAGTACCCGGTACTGGCAGGCGGAACTCCTGAATCACTACGGAGGCATCGGACCATTCAGCGAGATAGGGGTCGCCGATATACTCGACACGCGGTCGACGTCGAGGGGGTCTGACCGGATTCCCCCCGCTCGTCCATCCCGTGTCTGTGCCGGATGAGGTGGACCCACCCGTCGTTTCCGTTCGATCGGGTGCCTCGGGGTCACCCGCAGGAGTGGAGCCAGAAGCATTAGGAGGGACTGTCGTGCCAGTCCAAGGGCCGTCGGCACTCGGACCGTCAGAGGCTTCGAAGCCACCGGAAGGAGAGACCGTTTCCTCATCGGGAAGAGCCGGGCTAGGAGCCTGAGAGGACGTCTCAGTACTGGCCGGCTTGCCGTAATCGGTGGCACCGCCCGTTCCCCACGCACCACCGACTAGCGAAGCGAATATGGTACTGGCCGCTCCCAAAGCGACATTGGCGGAGCCACCCCGCGCGCCGCCGCCAACGCCGAACAATTTGACCAGCTCGTCGTCGATACGGCGGAATGTGGTTTTGATATAGGTACTCTCGGGATATTCAAGAGACTGCGGATTCCACGCATCATGTGTCGGAGGCTCCGCTTTTGCGTAGATCTCATCGAGGTCTACGTCAGCACGGAAAACACCGGCGTAGTGCTGGTATTCACTCGGAGATTTCGGCCCAGGCCAGTATGTGACCACGAGCTCTGCTGGACGCATCAGACATACGTGGTGGACCACACTTTCGATGTCCACCATCCTCGACGCATCGCTTGCCTCCAATACGGGTGCGGTGCGTTTTACCAACCCGAATCGCCCCAGACGCTTCTTGGGCTTGTAGCACTCCAACACCTTGCCTTCGAGGCCGTTCATGGCCTCGTATGCGGCGACGAACAGGTTCAGGGGGCGCATCTCTCGTGGATCGGGGACAGGATGGTCGACGCCATCGCAGACCACGCCGAAGCGCATCTTGGGCTGCCCTTCGGCGGTTTCCAGCATTTTCGGCCACAGGTTCCATGTGATGGTTTCTGCCAGGTACTCGGCCACCTCGGCCGACTGTCGCCCCTCCAAGTTGGGGTCTATGATGACGACGGTCGTGCCGGTCTCCTCGTCCTTGAAAGGACGCAGACCTAGTTGCCGTGCCACAGTTTCCGCCTCGTCGCCAACGAGCGGCTCGACTACATCCGCAGTGACGTCGCCCCACCAATGTCGGCCGGTGTAACGCTTGGCTCCCCCGGATTCGCTGGCCACATAGCTCTTCCAGAGAGCACACCCCATCAGCCTGGTCTCGTATGCGCCGTTCACAATGCAGCGGGTGTGTAGCAGGATTGTCCCGGGCTTGGAGATCAGATAGAAGATGCCCTTACCGAAGCCATAAGTGCCTCCGCCGAGTTCAGTGTCACGTGGCTCTCCGATGTTGCGCACAAAGGAGACGAAGTCGTGTTCCTTCGTCACAGCCTCGTCCGCACGAGTGGGGCCGCCGAGACCGCTGGTGCCTCGATCGGAGATCGCCATCACACGGATCGTCGAGTTCTGCAGTGACTGACGGAGCGGAAGGTGATCATTAAGGGGAAGGTTCCGCGACAGCAGCCTGCGCCACGTTACGGCGTGGGCCGCTCCCACGGTCCACATCTCGATGGAGTAGTCAACTGGCTGGGCGTGGTTGCGCAAGCGTGCATCCCAGCTGTTTTGTGCCGATTCCCGGACCAGGATTGTCAGCAAGTCCAGTTCCGGCCGACCAAGCTGGTTACGTATTCCCTCGGCCAGGCTCGCGCCCTCGGGCCGGAACGGCTGGGAGAACCAGGACATCGTCGTCATGTGGCCTCCCGGATCATGCTGGACAGGTGTTCGCTCACTCGGGTCGGCTCCAGAAGGGACGGAGGTTCGGTGGACAAGTCGATCGTGTAGTTGACGTCCGTCACGGAGATCGGGATGCCCGCCTTTGCAAGATCGTTACTAATGAGCTTGGGAAACGAGGCATCTACTTCGTACCATCGCTCCTCAATGATGAGGAAACGGACATCCTGGTAGAAGGCGGCGTCGAACGACCGGAAGCCAATGGCTGCGAGCAGGCCCAATAGGGCACTTTCGTCATCACAGAGTCGCAGTGCCCGCTCGATCAACTCCAGGAGACCCTCACCCTGCTCGGACGTCCGCCTCAGGTCATACCAAGCAAGTTGTAAAGATCCATCTACTGGCGGCTGGAGTTGTTCAAGACCGTGGATGCGTACGCGACGGTCTTCGCCACCGATCGATGCTTTGACCTCGACAGCGTCGTACAGGGCGGAGAAGTCATGGTGATGGCCGCGGGGGCCCCGCCACAATCGATGGGCGCTGCTGTCTATTTCCAATAACCGCGTGAGCACAGTCAGCTCACCGAAAAGCCCAGCTAATTGCTCCGTGCCGAGCGGAGCGCCCTGCACTCGAAAAAGCTCCTTCCACCGGTCCAGTACCCGGTAAAGGGCTTTCAGCGGGCTATGTGGTAGACCGCCAATCGTCCTCAATACATCCGCGCACAGCATGGTGAATAGATCGTGAAGATCTGGGCGCAAACACCCCAGATCTGCGTACACCTGATAGCTGTCCATCCCCTCGAGGGGGCGCTTCCGTAACACGAGGACTGGCCCATTGAGACTTCGTCGCACGCTCTGATGCGAAGCTATTGGAACCAGTATGTGGCGGTACCCCTCATGATCGACAGCAGCGGCTAATCGCCCTTCGTCGGTGTCGACGGGGAGTTCGGACAGGCGTACTTGGCGCTCCCCGGATACTTTCTGGGACTCCAGTTGTTTCCAGTGCCCATCGATGAGATCTCGAACGCCGTCGTTCATGCGATGTCCTCTGCGTCGATCGGACTGAAGTCCACCTCTTCGATGTCGGCATCGACATCTACTCCAGAAAGGTCAGCGGAAATCCACTCAATGGCGCTGTCCTCACCGCGCGGCTGAGGAAAGACCAGGCCGACACCGATCACGTGCTCGTCGGCGTCGATCGACAGGCGGCGCTGCTTCTCCCTCGGAGGTGGTGAGGACACTTTGTCGATGGGATAAAGCACAAGGAGTCCTCTGTCGGGAAGCTGCCTCTGCCGTTCGGTCTTAATCTCCTGCTCGGTAAGGCTTCCGGTGTCGCCGTCCAGATCGACGGCGGCGTCCCGACGGCTCATCAGCGTCTTGATGTCGGCGAAGCCTGACTCCGAGGTGTCCAGCCGTGCACGAACAATGCGTTGGACCGTCACGCCGGGAGCGAACTCGAACCCCTCATCCTCGTTTCTCATCGGGTTTCCCACGATCGCGACGTTCCACCGCCGGAGGGATCCCGCACTGCGAACCCTCTTCTCTATGTAGCCGATGAGCATTTTCGCATCGCATTCCTGGGACTTCTCGTGAAAACGGTACCTCCTCAAGAAATCGACCACCAGATCGTACGGTACGTCGCGGAAGATGTATCGCCCATCCGCAGGGCGCTCCTCGCGCCTGGCTGCATGCTGCACGGCCTGGCCTACGAGTCGTTTCGCCGCTGTCTGGTTGGCATCTAGCCAGTCAGCGTCGGTTCGGAAGTACCGGGTCTGCACACGCTGACCACCGTAGGCGGAGGCAGTCTTCACCGAGTCCTTCATCTTGGCGGCCTGGGTGACCCGAAGCGCAGGATGGGTTCGCAGACGCACCGCGAAGGTCATCGGCGTCTTGTCTTCGATCATGTAGGTGTCGATATCCCGGCGCATCTCGGTCTCGACCGTGGCCAGATGGCGGAACCATTCGCTGAGCTCTGCCGTCATCCAGATGCGGGGCAGGTCGGCGTACCCGCTGCGGTATCCAAACCAGCGACCCATTTGCAGCAGGGTGTCGTACGCGGACACAGCACGCACGAAGTAGCTGACCGACAACCCCTCCAGGGTGAGGCCCCGTGACAGAGTGTTGCCGCCGACCGCGATGGCCACTACCGGCCCGTTCTCGTAGTCGAGTCTGTCCTCACTGCTGGAGTTATCCATGACGATTCGGCAATCGTCCAGGACTCCGGGCAACTCGAGGAGTAGATCGTCGAACTCCACCTTGACCTCGCCGAAGTCCTCCGCCGGGACCTTGGCCATCTCCGCGTCCCAAAGGTCTTGAAGCCCTCGCAGCAAGGTCGGATTTGAGAGATCGTCCTTCGTCCGGTCGCGGATGCGCTCGATAGGGATCCGGAAGCTGTTGTGAACCGCGGTCTTGACACTCGTATGGATGAGCATGGTGCTGTGGGGGTTGCCAGTATCGCGTACACGCCGGGCTGCGGTGACCATCCAAAAATAGCGGATGGCATCATTCAAAGTTTCCGTGATCTCGGGTATGAACCCTGCAACGTCGACTTTCTTGAGTGGACGCACGCATTTCACATCCTCGTCGGGAACCTCGCGGATCATGTCGTAGCCGTCGTCGACATCCTCTGGGTTCTCCCCATCAAGGGCATATCTGCCGAAGAGCACCTCCGTACCGAAGTGCCCTTCTGGCTTGGGCAGGGAGACCACGAAGTGCTTTGGATAGAGATCGTCTGCGCTCGGATCGATGAGCAGGTTAGCGAACGGCGTGGCGGTATAGCCAACATATGCCGCCTTGGGCAGGCAATCGAGGATCTCCCTGATCCTCGGGTTGATCCTCTTCGTGGCGACGGTTGCCTGGTCGGCCTCGTCATCGACGATCAAGGCGGGGCAGTCCTGTAGATGGACGGAGGCAGATTTGAGCCACTCGGCGAACTTGCGCAGGACTGTTGCGTTCTTTTTGACGACACAGAGCACATGCGCCTTGTCGCCCCCTCCAAAGAAGGATGCGGCGTTGGCCGTGGGCACGAAGTCCCGATTGAGGTCGGTCAACTGGTGCCAGCGGGTGGGGTTCGGCGCCACGAGCTGTTGCACGAGTCGCGCCTGGGTCTGTCTGCGCAAACCGTTG
This sequence comes from Nonomuraea sp. ZG12, assembly GCF_052068115.1. NCBI lineage: Bacteria > Bacillati > Actinomycetota > Actinomycetes > Streptosporangiales > Streptosporangiaceae > Nonomuraea > Nonomuraea sp. ZG12. The sequence continues at coordinate 155,138 of NZ_JBQHCW010000014.1, read as the reverse complement.
TGGATGCCGGCTAGGACGATGAACAGCTTGTAACCGCGGTCGGCCGCCTTGGCCATGACCGCGGTGAAGTTGGTCGTCTTACCGGACTGTACGTGACCAACCACCAAGCCTCGTGTCGAGAATTTTTTCTCCTTGGGGTGGCTTAAGAGCGAGACGATGCGAGTCGAGGCGGTGTCAAGACTGTCGATGGCAGATGCCGACCAGCTCGCCTTTTCAAGCTGGCCGGCTACCGCTGGCCAGCACTTGTCCTTGGGAGACGGGCCTGTATACCAGGTGTACCTGTTGCCCAGGACAACCGATCGTGGCTCTTCGAGCTCCTTGATCACGATGGTCTGCTGTTCATGCCGCTCCCTGATCCGCTGGATCACACCAGGATCGACCTGCATCACCTCGAGCCTCTTGATCACCTCAGAGGGAGTGAAGGCGTCGAGGAGTGCCCTGAATGTGCCGTAATTGTCTTCGAACTCGTCGTTCATGAATCTCCTGCTTGGGGTTCTACGGGTCAGCGGTATACGACTGGTGGGCAAGACACGACTCAGGCCGGTGGAGCTGTTGGAACGATCCGAGTGATCGGTTGGCTCGGCCAGCCAGAATCAACATACGACTTGAGCCCGACAATCGGCAGCCCGCTGAGGACATAGCTCCCAGCGAGGACGAACGGAGGCGGCATCGTTAGCCCAGGTGTCGAGACAGCGTGTTGAGCGCCTTGTGCACAAGGCGCGCGAAGGTGGTATTAGCAGGTCCGGCGGTATCCAGGGGTTCCGAAGGAACCAGACGTGATACCGCTCGTGCATGTCTGATGGGGCGGACCTGCTGTACGGCGCACGTGAGATCCGACTCTGGTTTCTGTCGGTTGGCAAGGAGGCCGTCACGCACCTCGTCCACACGCAACGACTCTTTGGGACGTTCGTCGCCAGAACCTAGTTACACCTGCGCGACGACACGCGGCGAGGCGAGCCCTGTTACTCAGCCTCGCCGCCTCCGCCCGTTGGTCAACGGGCGGAGGGGCATGTTTGTCTCGTGGAATCTGCGCAGCGATTGCGCTCCGGATCTACACCCATGTGGACAGCGGTAGTGCACCTGGTCGGCGGACATCTCACGATCTGCGCTTGGTGACCTCATGCACGATCTTCGTCGCTGCCTGCTGCGGTGCCTCGTGTTCCCAAACGCGTATGACGAGCCAGCCGGCGTCCGCGAACAAGGCGTCCGTCTCCGCGTCGCGTTCGCGGTTCCGCCTGACCTTCTCCGCCCAGTAGTCAGCGTTCGTAGCCGACTTGGTGTGATGCTCGGGACAGCCATGCCAGAAGCAGCCATCCAGGAACACTGCGACCTTCCCCCTGGTGAAAACCATATCGGCAGTGCGCCGTACAGCCGGCAGAGGGCGGGTGGAGACCCGATAGCGGAGCCCTTGTGCGTGAACGGCCCTGCGCAGCGCCAGCTCGGGTTTCGTGTCACGCCCTTTGTTCGACTGCATGCTCTTGCGTACGGCTGCACTGGATGCTCGGACAGGGCGCGGGACACTCACAATTCCTACGTTAGGGGAAGTCCATCTCGCACATGCGCGTTTGATCGACAAGATCGCCGGGATCGCTCCACGCCGACCTCTCGGCCCGCTGCTCCACAAGCTCGCCTCACTGACCCGGCACGTACAGCGGATCACGTACGTACCGCCAGACGCGAGCAGCTCGCACACGCGTCTCCAGCCTGCGCTGTTGCGGTTGGATCTACTGGTCAACCGCCAGTGTCACGAGGTACCCCATGAATTTATGGTCGCCCTGATCTGGGTTCCACCCATCGGCGGAGGTCTGTGAGGACAGGACTCCGTTGACCGGCTGATATGCGTTCTCGTCGGGGACGCGTTCCAGTTGGGCGTGGACTGCGGAGATGTGGGTGACCTGGGCTTCGACGTGGAGTTGGTCAGCGGACGGGTCGCTGTGGTGATCCTCGCCCCAGTCGATCGTGGCGGCGGTCTCCTCGCCTAGGACTCGGGTCAGCCAGTCGCGGTCGACCGGGCGGAGGGTCCAGGAGACCGTTGCGCCGATGCTGAAGGGATCGCCGCAACACTGCATCTGCCACTCGTCGACCCAGACGTTCCACTTCATCTCGCCAGTCTTGGCAGGATGGCCGGTCCATGACAACTCCAGGTGGAGAAACGACTGTTCATAAGATCGCCTCGCCCGTGAGGATCAGGGTCCACATGCGTTCCGCCTCGCAGCGGGCCCAGGGGCCGGCGTACGTCTCCTTTCGAGGGGCAACCTGGTGCGAACGGCGGATTACGTACGTACCGCCGGACGCGAGCAGCTCGTACACGATCGTGCGGCACGAGCAGGTGTAAGCCAGGACGCGGACGCGGTACGGTCTCTCGGCCGTCCAGTCGAGTCTCGTCATGCGTCGGCCGGTGCGGGTGGGAGGGTGCGGGGCGAGCTGTGGGCAGGGCCAGATGTCCGGGTCGGTCATCGGGACACGGCCAGCATGGCCCAGACGATCTTGCCGCCGGTCTTCGGCCATCGGTAGCCCCAGCTCGTGGCCAGGTCGTTGACGACTTGCAGGCCACGGCCGCCGACCTCCCATGACTCGGGGGCACGCAGTTTCGGGGGGTTGCGGTTGCAGTCCCAGACCTCCAGGACTACGTCGTCGCTCACCTGGTGCAGGCCGAGCCACGGGTGGCATTCGTACCCGGCGGACATGCCGTGCGTCAGGTCGTTGGGTTTGTGGGCGTTCTGGGTCGCCTTGATGGCGTTCGTCAGCAATTCGCTCGCGACGAGCTGGGCGTCGTCGGTCAGTTCCGCGCGTTCCCAGTCGGCGAGGATCCGCGCGACGTACGTACGGGCGATCGAGACCGAGAGGGGGTGGGCCGGGAGGTCCGTGTACGTCCGGCGGGTCAGTGAGGTTTTCATCGCGTCGCCCAGCGGGCGATGTGGGAGACGACGCCCTCGGCGCCCACCCAGGCCGACTGCTTGCGGCCATGGCCCCAGGTGAAGAACCAGACCTCCTTGCGCTGGACGACCGTGATCTTCAGTCGGGTGGACGCCTGATAGATCACCACGGCCGGCTCCGCCCGTACGGAGAGATCGAGCAGCGAGCCAAGGCCCAGCTCGCGCAGGTCCCAGGCGAGACGCACCAGGTAGAGGTACGCCTGTTGGCCATCGGACAGTGGCGCTGCGGTCATGCGATCACCGCCAGGCTCATCGCCGGCGATGAGCACCGCACCAAGGTCACGTTCGTCACACCGACCTCCCTCGTTGGAGACGCATCCGGCCGCTTTCACGACAGGCGTCTCGTCTTGTACGACTGAGTGGAGTATCAGCATGCGCATTTGCTTCGGCCAATGGGGCATTTACCTGGAGAAATATAAAAGACAAAGAAAGACGCGATAACTACGTTGAATGTCATAGAGAAGTAGCGATATGGTCGCAGAGAGTAGTCGACCGTATCGGACGACGACGCGACCCCCCGAGGAGTGGCATGAACGATAAGACCGGCAACCCGATGTCCCCTCGGGCCCGTTTCGCCTCTGACCTGGAACATCATCGCAAGGATGCGGGTATGTCCCAGATCTCGCTGAGCACCCGGATGCAGTGTCACACGTCTCTCATCAGCCACGTCGAGAGAGGGCGGCGGACGCCTACACGCGAATTCGCCGAGGCGCTGGATCGGGTCTTCCAACTGGACGAGCATTTCGCGGGCCTATGCAGGCAAATAGCTCATTCGCCAACTATCGGGTGGTTCGCGCGGTGGGTAGAGGAAATCGAGCCTCAGGCTGCCATCCTGCAGTCCTGGGACCCGCTGCTGATCCCAGGCTGCCTCCAGACGCCGGAGTACGCGCGGACTCTGTTCTCCAAGACTTCCCCCGCAGATCAGGTGGAGGAGCAGGTCCTGGCTCGAACGCAGCGTGTGCAGATGTTCGACGGTCCCACCCCTCCCGTCTACACGGCCCTAATCGACGAGCATGTGCTGCATCGTCCTCTCGGCGGCCCGGCCATTCTGGTAGATCAGCTTCGCCACCTGCTCGAGTTGTCGCACCATCCAAGAATCACGATCCAGGTCGTGCCCGTCGATGCCGGTTGCATAGTAGGGATGGTGACCGGGTTCGCGCTCGCTCGCCTACACAACGGTGGCGAGATTGTGTCGACCGACTCGCTCCTATCCGGCCATGTCACCGGGGATTACGATTCGGTCGTGCAGCTCAAGGTTAGGTATGAAACCATCAGAGCGGACGCACACTCCCAATCAGTTTCACAACGGACGATAGAGGATGCGGTGACTAAATGGGCGAGCAGAATCTAGAGATGGCGGAATGGCGCAAGGCCACCGCCAGCGGCGACGTCGGTCAGTGCGTTGAAGTCGCGACCAACCTGCCCGGCATCGTGGCCGTACGCGACAGCAAAGACCCGAACGGACCCGCGCTGGTCTTCACCCCTCAGGAGTGGAAGGCATTCCTCCACGGAGCCGGCCGCGGCGAGTTCGACCTCTGATCGATAACGGCCGCGACCAGGCATAGGAGCTTGCCTGGGAGCGGCCGACACGCCGGAGGAGCTACAGGCCGGTCATCACCAGGCTCATGAAATACCAGTAGCCGTTGCCGAAGATGTGCTGCGGGATGTCGGTGACCTGTCCGGTGGTGAGCGTGGCGCAGGTGAAGCCCCAAGCGGTGACCGAGCCGAGCACCTTGCCCTGGCCGACGGCGGGCGGGGTGACCTCGCGCAGGCTGAACAGCGCTGACCCGGTGGTGCCGATGGTGGTGGTCGGGTTGGCGAAGTTGCCGGAATAGGCGCGGTCACCGTTGTTCATGGGGACGTATTGGTTGCCGCTGGGGTACATGTACCCGGCGAGGTTGACCCGGATCTCGTCGCCGTTGTTCTCGTCCGTGTCGTAGGCGTCGACGAAATTCAGCTCCACTCTGCACGTGGAGGCCCTGGTCGTCGCGCCGGCGGGTGAGGCCGCGGACACAGCCGCCGGGACGGCCAGGCTCGCGGTCAGTGCGAGCGCGAGTACGAGCTTGTGAGATCGCATGCCGTTTCTCCCTCTGTTGACCTGCGTTTCATGCCGATAAGCAGGAATCTCAGAGTGCGGCGGGCAATGGGGTGGGTCAGTGACCAAATGCACGCTCTATCCACGCCCTTTTACGCGGTCCCGCGACCAGGGCGCTCATGCGTGATCGGCCGCACACCAACGACGCTGGACAGATCATCGATCCATGCGGATCATGGCTTACGTCCAGGCGTCGTTCGACAACGAGCTCAGCGGTTCCCGCCACCCCCCACACACGAGGATCCGAGGATGACCCGTTCAAGAGCTCTGTCGTCCATGCTCGCCGTAGCCGCGTCCGTGCTGCTGATCAGCGGGAACGCCCAGGCCGACACGGACCTGCCGTTATCGTCCGCCGTCTTCCGCGCCACGCACAACAGCTATTCCGGCAACGTCGACGGCGCCAGAAACTCCATCACCTACCAGCTCGACCACGGCGTCCGCTTCATCGAGCTCGACGTCCACGACAACGGGTACGCCACGGCGCGCGACTACGCCATCGGCCACGACTCCCCCGGTGACCAGGTGGACCACGCCGGAAACCCGGCCTCGAACCTGCTGCGCGACTGGCTGAACGTCATCGACACGTGGTCCGAGTCGCATCCGACCGCCGCCCCGCTCGTCGTCATGCTCGATCTCAAGGACGATCTGACCGACAACCCGTCGTCCGCCGCCGGCAACCTGGCCGCGCTCAACCAGGAGCTCAGCGAAGTCTTCGGGCCCCGGCTGCTGAGGGCCGAGGACTACCCGGCGAGCCCACCGCAGCTGGACTCACTGCGCGGCCGCGTACTGGCTCTGCTCTCCGGCAACGGCAAGAGCCGCACGGAGTACAGACGCGACATCGGCCGCGACCCGGCGGTCGTACTCAACGCGAACGGGCAGATCGTCGAGGTGCACGACTCCGGCTCGGGCGTGCTCTGGTATTGGACCGGCAGATACGACGACGGTCGGGTGACCTGGCTCCGCCATGGGAGGTATGACAACGGCAGGACGCCCGCTGTCGCGCTGAACGACAACGGCGACGTGGTCGAAGTTCACCAGTCCCAGAACGCGACCACGCTGTGGTCTCGCGTGGGGCGTCTCGGCGCGGACGGCGAGATCAGCTGGTCCGCCAGCCGCCAGTACGACAACGGTGTCCTGCCGACGGTCGCGTTCACGGACGCGGCCGGCACACGGCTGCGCGAGATCCACCGCAGCCAGAGCAACAGCCAGAACTGGGTGTGGGACGGCCTGCTGGACAGCGGCGCGTCGACGGTTTCGTGGAGCGGGAACGCGAAGACCTCCGACGCCCGCTTCGACAAGACCACCTCCACCCGCGGCACGTCGAGCGTGCGGGTGTGGACCGGAGCGGACGGCCCGGCCCCGGCGCAGACCCTGCGCGTGGACACCGACCGCTTCACCGGCGACCGCATCCGCTACCCGCAGGTCGCCTTCGCCGAGTTCCAGAAGGGCGATGCCGCGGAGCTCCAGCAGGGCGCCCTGTTCTACGCCGCACCGGCGAGCGAGTCCGCCTTCATCACGTCAGCACGGCGATCCGGGCGGCTCGTACGCGGCTGGGACTTCGACAGGGCGGACCTGGCGACGACCCCCCTGGCCAACCACCCGGCGACCAACCACCCCTACGCCCCCTGGTACGAGAACCTCCTCGCCCAGTCCGGCGCCGTACGGTAACGCGCGAGCGCGGCCCCGAACGGACCCACACTGCTCTTCACCGCCCAGGAGTGTAAGGCGCCGGCCGCGGCGACTTCGACCTCTGACTGCCTTCTGGCGGCGACTGGCGCAGCGTCACCGGAGCTCGTACGTGATCTGCTCACGGATCTCGTCCGGCAATCCTTCGTACGTCGCCAGCCGCGCCAGAGCCGCACGGCTCTCGGGTAGGTCTTTGGTGCAGCGAAGCGCCCACACGGCCTTATCGGCGGCCATCCCCCGCCGCACGTACAACTCCGCGAGGTCCATGAGCCAGGGTGTGAGCGCCTTTTCGTCATCGACCATGAGGCCGCACCAGCGCAGGGTCTGCTCGGCGATCCAGGCGAGGATGCGCCTTGTCCAGATCTCCTCGAAGTCCACGGTGTCGATGCCCTGACGGGCGCACTCGACTCTGGCATCGGCCATGCGCTCGGGGGTGACGTGCCGGGCGTACGGCATGCGTTCGCGCAGAATGGCTCGGATCCTGGTCCACTCGGGGTATTCGTCGTCTTCGCAATCCCAGACGATCGGCTCCTCCGGGGGCTCGGGCGAGGCCAGGATGGTCGGGGGCAGGCACGCTTCGAGCACAGCCCGCGCGTAGGCCAGGTCCTCTGCTTCCGGTGGCCAGGTGAAGCCGGAGCTCCACGAGAAGGGGTAAGCCCGGACCACGTCCGGCAGCAGCGGTGTTTCGTCCGCAATCATGCGGCTCCCCGGTATCGCATAACCGCATTATCGGCATGCCCAATAACTCAACAGGCCACGGCATTTTTCTTAACCACAGAAACGATACAAGAACGACATTGATTGTCATATCCAGTAGCGGTATCGTCGCGGAGGGTGATCAATCCGAGCAGGGCAGGGGATGCGACGACCAAGGAGCCGCGTGAACGAAAGCACCAGCCACCCGATTTCCCCCCGAGTGCGATTCGCCTCCGACCTGGAGCATCATCGCAAGAACTCGGGCCTGTCCCTGGTCGCCCTGGGCACCCGGATGCAATGCCACCCCTCCCTGATCAGCCACATCGAACGAGGCCGCCGACCCCCCACCCTCGACTTCGCCGAAGCCCTGGACCATGCCTTCCAACTGGACCAGCACTTCACCACCCTGTTCCGGCAGATCTCCCACTCCCCCGCCCTCGGCTGGTTCGCCCGCTGGGTGGAGGAGGTCGAGCCGCAGGCCGTCATCCTCCAGTCCTGGGACCCGCTGCTCATCCCGGGCCTGCTCCAGACCCCGGAGTACGCCCGCGCCATCTTCTCCCCGATGACCCCCGCCGACCAGGTAGAAGAGCGGGTCGAAGCCCGGACCCGGCGGCTGCACATCTTCGACCGCCCCAGCCCGCCCGTCTTCCTGGCGCTGATCGACGAGGGCGTGCTCCACCGCCCGGTCGGCGGTCCGGCGGTTCTCGTCCAGCAGCTTCGCCACCTGCTGGAGCTGGCTCAGCACCCCTGCATCACGATCCAGCTCGTGCCCGTCGCCGCAGGATGCGCCGCCGGGATGATGAGCGCGTTCTCGCTGGCACGGCTGCGCGGCGGCGCCGAGGTGGTGTCGGCGGACTCGGTGCTCGTCGGTGACGTCACGAGCGATCACGAGGCGGTCGCCCGCCTCAAGGTCCGCTACAACATCATCAGAGCGGACGCACACTCTCAATCGGCGTCCCAACGGGCCATAGAGGACGCGGTGACCACATGGGCGAAGTGAGCCTTCAGTACGTGCCCGGACACCCCTAGCGGCGGCTCCCGCGAGCAATGGTCAAATCGATGAGTGTGGTCGGACATCCCAGGTCGGCCGTTGGAGCTGATCGTTGTACACGATGATGTCGGCGTGGTCGGTTGGGCGAGCTGTGGCGAAGTAAAGCTTTTGGGAGGGGATATAGCGGTTGCGCCAGGACCGTTCGATTTCGGCGGTGTCGGCGGTGGATCCGGCCGGCGCTGTGCCTCGGTCCCGGGCGCGATCTACCGTCTGCTCGAAGGGGACGGACACGAAGATGCGCAGGTCCCACCGGTCAATGAGTTCTGGGCGCAGGAGGAAGACGCCGTCGAAGAGCAGTACGGCGGCTGCGGGGGCGATCGTGGCCGGCGGGGACGATGGGGTGTCGGTGTCTCTGTCGTAGACCGAGTGTTGGAACCTTCGGTCTCCGCCTGGGCCCAGCGGATCGAGCAGGACCCGGCACAGCGCGGCGTGGTCGTGGGCGTCGAAGTAGCAGCCTTCGGCCGAGTACCGGCCGCGTCGGTAGCGCTGTGCACGGGGGAAGAGGAAGTCGTCGATGGTCGCGCGGATGACGTCGCGGTCCTGCGCGCGCAGGACGACGGCGAGCTCGTCGGCCAGCGTGGTCTTGCCGGCGGCGGGCGGACCGTCGATGGCGACCCGCAGCGGGTGCGCGGTCGTGACGGACCTGATCGCCTCGGCCAGCCGACTGATGAGCTCGCCGCGGGTGCCTTGGTCCATTGCTGCCTCTCTCACGGTGTCTCTGTTGAGCACCGCACGTCAGACTGCGGTCGCCGGCTCGCGTTCGACGAGGACGCCGCGTTCGACAGGTCTCAAGCATTACTCGGCTCCCGCATCAGGCCCACCGTTGCCGCCCCATCCTTCCCGGCGATCTCGCCTGCGCCCTGGATCCGGGAGTACGGTTCGAGCCAACAGCGGCTCGTCCCCGGGCAACGGAAATGAGAAAAGCAGTGAAAGCATGGATTCTCGTCGCCATCGGCGTCCTCCTGGCTGCGGTCGGCGGCCTATGGACGCTTCAAGGGCTGGGCGCCGTCGGCGGGAGCGTGATGAGTGGCGACACCACCTGGGCCATCATCGGCCCCATCGTGCTCATCGTCGCTCTTGCCATCGTGATCATCGGAGTGCGCGGCCTGCGCGGCCCGTCCAACAGGCGCGGCGAATGACCTGCTGACGCCGCTGTGGCCACGGGGCCGGTCATCGCGAGCCGCCGGCGTGCAGGGCTTCCCGTTCCCACTGATGGCGTGGCTGCGTGTGCAGCCGCCAGTAGTGCTCGGCGATGTCATCCGGATCGAAGTCGGTGCCGGGGGCGACCGGGCCGGCCACGGTGACGCTCGCCACGTGCACCCCGGCGGGCCCGTACTCCTGGTCGAGCAGCGTGACCAGGGTCCGGACGCCTGCCTTGCCCAATGAGAGGCTCATGTATCGCGGCTTGGGCTCGGGCATGCCGCCCGTGATGAGGAACGTTCCGTTGCCGCGTGCCGCCATCGTGGGCGCGACGTGGGCGGCGGCGTTGAGCGCGCCGACCACGTTCACCGCCCACGCCTCCAGGTGACCGCGTACCGACAGCTCGCCCGGCGCGTCGGCCTGGATGATCGCGGCGTTGTACACGACGACGTCCGGCACGCCGTGCTCGTCGGCAGCCTTGTCGAGTGCGGCGTTCAACGCGACCTGGTCGGTGCTGTCGGCCTTCAGCCTGACAACCGGGACCCCCAACTCGGCCACGGTACGCAGCGTCCGCTCGCTTCGGGCGATCAGCGTGATCGATAGCCCTTCCTTGGCGAGCCAGCGAGCCACCGCCTGTCCGATCCCTGGACCCGCACCAATGATCACTGCACTCGGCACCGACATCTCCTCACCTTTCGCAATCAGCGACACTTGGAACGTTAAGGCGTCACATCCATGTGAAGGTCAAGCGAAAGGAGCCGTATGCGGATCGGCGACCTGGCTCACGAGACTGGGGTGAACAGGCGACTGCTGCGCTACTACGAGGAGCAGGGCCTGCTCAGACCTGTCCGGCTGGTCAACGGCTACCGTGAGTACACAAAGGCGGACGTCGCGGCGGTGCGCAACATCCGCGCCATGCTCGCCGCCGGGCTCCCCACCGCGGTCATCGCCCGGGTCCTGCACTGCGTCCACGGTGATGACGAACTGTCGGTGCCGTCCGGCTGCCCGACCTTCATCGAGGACCTGCGGCGCGAACGCGTCCGCATCACCGAGACGATCGCGCAGCTCCAGAGCTCACAGGGGATGCTGGATGCGATGCTCGACGCGGCAGCGTCTCCGGGGTCGTAGCCGCCACCGCGAGTGCTGCGAGAGCGACGACGACGAGGTAGTAGCCGGGAGCCACGGCCTCCCCGGTGACGTCGACCAGCCAGGTGCCCACGAACGGCGCCGTACCGCCGAAGACGGCCAGGGCCGCGTTGTAGCTGATGGCGGCGCCCGTCACGCGGGTCGCGGCGGGCAGCAGCTCGACGAAGAAGGTGTAGCTGCCGCCCCCGTAAACGCACAGGGCCGCGGCCAGCAACAGCTGCCCGACCACCGCGCTGCCGAACGAGCCGCTGGTCACGAGCATGAACGCGGGCAGCCCCACGACGGCGACCGCCGCAGAGCCGGCGATCAGCATCGGCTTGCGGCCGAACGTGTCGGACAGCCGGCCGCCGATCGGCAGCAGCACCGCGAACGACAGCAGCGCCACGGCGTTGGCCGCCAGCGACCGCATCGGGCTCAGCCCGACGACGGTCTGCAGGTAGGTGACGAAGTAGCCCACGAGGATGTAGAAGCCGAGGCCGGACAGGGCCATGACGGCGAAGATCTGGCCCAGCCGGGTCCGGTTGCCGCGCAGGCTGCTCCGCACCGGGCCGGCCTCGATCGCGTTCTCTCGCCGCAGCTCCTGGAACACCGGGCTCTCCTCGGTGCGGCGGCGGATGTAGAGGCCGATCAGCGAGAGCGGCAGGGCCAGCAGGAAGGGGACGCGCCAGCCCCAGGTGGCGTAGGCGGTGTCCGACACCGCGCCGGACAAGGCCATGATGACGACCAACGCGATGACGGATGCCGCGGCGGTCGCGGCGACCGTGATGCCGATCCAGGTGCCACGGCGCTCGTACGGCGCGTGTTCGAGCACGAACGACGGCGCGCTGACCGACTCGCCACCGGCCGAGAAGCCCTGCGCCAGTCTGCACACCACGAGCAGGACAGGCCCCATGATCCCGGCTGCGGCGTGCGTGGGAAGCAGGCCGATGAGCGCGGTGGCCACGCCCATGCACATGAGCGTGGCGTACAGCACCTTCCTGCGGCCGGTGCGGTCGGCGAGTGCGCCGAAGAACAGCCCGCCCAGCGGACGGGCGACGAACGCGACGCCGTACGCGGCGAAGACCGACAGCAGGCCGGCCACAGGGTCCTGGCCGGGGAAGAACGCCTCGGCGATGGACACGGCCGAGAAGCCGTAGATGGCGAAGTCGTAGAACTCGACGAACTGACCCGTGCCGGCCCCGAGCAGCACGCGGCGCTGAGCCGCGGACGTGCCGCCCGGGGTGATGAAATCACGGATCATGGAGGGACGAATCCTGTCATCGCGGGGTGCGAATGCCGACGGCGTCGAGGTAGGTCGGGAGGTGGCGAACCCCGGTGGCGCCGCCCACGGCCGCGATGTATCCGTCAGGACGGATGAGCGCCCAGTCCCCCGGCGACATCCCGTACGCGTGGCGCACGTGGCCGCCGGTGTCGAGGATGTCCCGGCCGATGACGTGAACGCGCAGGCCGACGCGCAGCATCGGAAGGGCGTCCTCGTCGATTTCGTACCCTAGCAGGGTCCAGTGCGGCCCCTGGAACAGGCTGAACAGCCGCGTCGCGAGCCCGCCCGCGCCGGTCACGGGGGCGTCGGGGGCACGCTCACCGGCCTGGACGCCCTTGTCGCACGGCGGACCGCCCACCGTCAGGGACGAGTCCGGGTAGCCGAGGTCGAGCTGGCTCACCTCGCGGCCACGGCGGACATCACCCCTCTTGGACGCGTCGAGCAGCCGCTCCGACAGGCCCAGGACCGCCTCGGCGATCGGCCGGCGCTCCTCCTCGTACGTCGCCAGCAACGACTCCGGCGCGCCGCCGAGCACGGCGGCCAGCTTCCAGCCGAGGTTGTACGCGTCCTGGATGCTGGTGTTCAGGCCCTGCCCGCCGGTCGGGGGATGGCAGTGGGCCGCGTCCCCGGTCAGCAGCACGCGTCCGCGCTGGTAGGTGTCGGCCAGTCGGGCGTTCATCTCGTAGACGGATCCCCACGGCATCTCGCGGATCACGATGTCGTCCAGGCCGGTGTGTTCGCGGATCAGCGCGGTGAGCCCCTCGGGCGACAGGTCGACGTCCACGCCGAAGGGGACGGCGGCCTGAAACTGGAACAGGTCGGTGCCGTACAGGGGGCACAGCGACAACTCCTTGCCCCAGCGGTGCCAGAAGTCCCAGGAAAGGCCGTCCACCCGTACGTCCGCCACGAGCGCCCGTACGCCGAGGGTCTTCCCCCGGAACTCGATGCCGAGGGTCCTGCGCACGAAACTCGATCCGCCGTCGGCGCCGACCAGGTATCTCGCCCGCACGCCCTGCGGGCCGTCGGGGGTCTCGATCGTGGCGGTCACGCCGTCGGCGTCCTGCTCGAAGCCGACGAGCGCGTGGCCGTACTCGGGGGCGTGGCCGAGCTCGGCCAGCCGCTCACGGAGCCGGCGCTCGGTGAGGAACTGGGGGACGAGCAGGGGGATGTGGTACGGCTCGTCCGGTGTCGGCTCCGGCAGCACGCCCGTGGAGCGGTCGACGGGGCCGTCGTCGGTGTAGAGCCGCAGTAACGGGTATTCGCCGCCGGAGGCGACGATCCGGTCGATCACGCCGAGGTCCTCGAAGACCTCCTGGCTGCGGGGCTGGATGCCCTTGCCCCGCGAGCCGACGAACGGGTGCGGCGCCTTGTCGATCAGGCGGAAGCCGACGTTCCTGCGGGCGAGGTCGATGGCCAGGGTCAGTCCGGCCGGACCGGCTCCACAGATGATCACATCGGGTGACATGGCTGGTCTCCTTCGCTGGGAAATTATGTGTAGTTTGCACGGAATCCTGGCTACGGTCAAGTAACGCCGCACGTAGGATCGTCATAAATTCATGCATGAGGAACCCATAGCGGCGAGGTGAGCCGAGCGGTATCCTCGCGTTGATCCGTCCGCACCCGTTCACGTAAAGGCAGCCGTAGCGACATGGCCTCCAAGCACCGCCGGCAAGTCGCGCTCCGGCGCCTGCACGAATCTCTGGTCGACCTGGTCGCGTTCACCAACCTGCCGCGCCGCGACGAGGAGCTCATCGCCGAGGCCGGGATCGAGCTCGACCAGGCCCTGTTCCGCCTACTCGTGGGCATCCATCGGTACGGGCCGATCAGCGTGGGCGAGCTCGCCGACCGCATGGACCGCGACCACACGACCGTGAGCCGGCAGGTGGCCAAGCTCGCCGAGCTCGGCCTGGTCGAGCGACGGGCGAGCCCGGCGGACAAGCGGGTCAAGGAAGCGATGATCACCGCTGCCGGCCTCCGCGTCACCGACGCGCTCGACGCTGCCCGGCAGCGGCTCAGCGCCCCCGTGCTCGAGCAGTGGAGCGACAGGGATCTGCTGGAGCTCGAACGGCTGATGCGCCGCTTCGCGGACGACCTGCTCTCGATGTCCGCCGTGGCGAAGGAGACGGACCCCTGACCCACTGGGAGGGACTGCCGATACCAGGCTGACGGGTGCTCTGGTGGTCGGCCGCAACCGGGCCCATGGTCGGAGACGTACGAACTCCGCACCGAAAGGCCAACTGCCATGATCAAGATCCAGGCGACGGTGACCACCCGGGTGAACGTTCCGCGTACCGAGTTGTTCGACTGGTTCATCCCCATCGAGCTGCCGCGCATCCTGTTGCGGTACGGCCCGATTCCGGCGATCATCTCGACCAGCGGGCAGAACGGCCCCTGGGATGTCGTCGGGAACAGCCGCAAGGTGCACACCGCCGACGGCAACACGGCCGTCGAGACGGTCACCGCGTACGAACGGCCCGGATACTTCGCCTATCGGGTGAGTCAGTTCAGCAACTTCCTGGGCCCGCTGACCGTGGACGCGGGTGGGCAGTGGTGGTTCACCGACGGCCCGGGCAAGACGACCGACGTCAGGTGGACGTACACCTTCAACGCCCGCAACCCGCTCGCCGCATCGGCGCTGGTCCCCATCGTCAAGGTCGTCTGGCGGGGGTTCATGCGGCAGGCGCTCGACAAGGTAGGCGAGCTCGCCGGCATCGAGGCCCCGGGCTTCCGGGCGGGTGCGGGGGGCGAAGAGTGATCTGGAGGCCGGCGACACGGCGGAGCGGCACCCCGCGACGTGCTGGGCCGGCATCCCGGATGGAGGATCAGCTGTGGCCGTGCGGGTTCGAGCTGGGGGACGAGGGGAAGCGCAGCACCCAGCGGCGCTGCCACGGGGTCTCGACGGCCCGATGGTGGTGGTGCTCGCGTGTCCAGGCGACGGCGTCGGACGGGTCGAGGCCCGCCAGGACGGCGAGGCAGGCGACGACCGTGCCGGTGCGTCCGACGCCGCCCCCGCAGGCGACCTCCACGGCGGTGCCCGCCCGCGCCCGCTCGTGCAGCGCGCGGATCTGCCGCACGGCCAGGTCATGATCGCGGGGCAGCAGGAAGTCGGGCCACTGGATCCACGCGTGTGACCACCTCAGCTCGCCCTCGTGGCGACGGCGGAGCCGGTCGGAGCCGAGGTACAGGCCGAAGTCGGGCGTCGGGCCCGCCGGCAGCGGATGGCGCAGGCCCCGGCCGCGGATCCACGAGCCGTCCGGGAGTTGGAGAGCGCCTGCGAGCAGCGGTCCGCTCACCGGCCTGCCGATCGGGCCGTTTGTTGCGCTGTCCCTGGGGTCTTGCATCGAGTTCTCCTCGTGTCTTTCACTGGGCTGCGCCGCCCAGTCGCTGCCGGGCGCGGTGATTGGCGACATTGAGCCGGTTGCCACACAGGTCAGGCATGCAGTAGATGCGGCGCCCCCCGCGACTGGTGTCGACGAACACCCCTCGGCAGCCCGGGGCCGCGCAGGCGCGGAACCGGCCGTGGCCGAGGGCCCGCATGGCGCCGAGCAGCCCGACGCCGATGAGCGCGGCCAACTCCTCGGCCACCGACGCCCCCGGCGCGGTCGGGACGTACCACTGCCACCGCCCATCGGCATCGCGGTCCAGCACCGGGCTGAGCCCGGCTCGCCCGGCCAGCACGGCAGCGCCCGCGACGGCCTGCTCCTCCGTCTCCGTCTCCACGACGCCCCTGGCCTCCCGGCGCAGCAAGTGCACCTCACGGACGTCGCCACCGGTCGGCTGCCGCCCATCCGCCAGGGCGTCGAGCCGTACCCCGTGCTCCGCGAGGAACCGCGTCAACGCTTGGGGGGTCGGCAAGGCGTCCCCGGGCGTGGTCTGCACGGTGGGTGAGGTGTTGGCCAGATCACCGGCCAGCGCAGCCCCCAGCGCATAGTCAGTGATGGAGATCCGCATGCCTCACCTGCTTCCTGGTAACCGAATAAGCGAAACTATAACCCTTACATCGGGTCGGCACATCAGCTCACCGCAGTGCGCCGAACCGACCGCGTCGGGAGGCCTCAGAGGGCGCTCAGCACGGCGTGCCCGTCCGGTTCGCTCTCCAGTCGCCACCCGGGCGGCCACCTGTGGGTGTCGGCGGGTCGTGCGACGGACGCTCCGTGCAACCGCACCTGCTCGGCTCCATGCGTGTACGCGAAATCGGCCGGTCCGCCGAACGTGGCCCGGTCGAACGAGGTGGCACTGGTGAAGGTGGCGCCCTTGAACATCGCCTGCTGGTGGAAGACGGCCTCCACGAATCCGGAAAGACCGGTGAACCTAGCCGCAGCGAATCCGGCGTTTCCGTGGAAGGCCGCCCCGGTGAACCTGGCATCGCCCCCGAAACTCACCAGGCCGAACGAGGCATGCCCCCCGAAGACCACCTCACTGAAGCCGGCCCGCCCTTCGAAGGATGCGAACCCGAAGATGGTGTCCCTCTCGAAGGTCGCCCCACCGAATCTGGCGGCACCCGCGAAGACGGTTGAGGTGAACTCCGCGGCGCCCAGAAATCTCGTCTCGCCGAATTCGGCATCGCCGGTGAAGGACGCTGTGCCGAAGGAGGCCGTATCGGTGAAGACGACTCCGCCGAACCTCGCGGCACCGATGAAGGTGGCCCCGGTGAACGTGGCCTCGGCCATACGGCAGCTCACGAAGTCGGCGTCACAGAGGACAGCACCGGTCAGGTCGAGCCGGATGCCTGGCCAGAACCGCGGATGGGAATCGGCCCCTCTCCTCCACCGCGTCTTCGGCGGCTCCCGGTAACGGAGGTGGTCGGCCAAGATGCGCTGCGCGGTGAGGCGTACCTCCCGCTCCTCCCGCACGTCGCGACCGGCCGGGCGCGCGACGGGCGCGCGAGCGCGGGCCGTTCGTTGCGCGGCCCGGATCCTCGCGTCCCGGTCCCGCGGTGCGGCCTCGTCGTACGGCATGCGCAGATACGCGCAGATCACGTCCACGATCGTTTGCCGGAGTGCAGGCGTGTTCTGGGCCAGTTGCTCCAGCGCGTGAAGCCCTGCCAACCGGACCGGCGCATGAAGGTGGCCGAGTTGTTCGGCGGCCTTGCCGTACCTGTCGGTGTCGTGGCCACGCTCGCCGAGTTGAAAGGTGCGCCGTGCAGTGTCGGCGTTGCGCGCGGTGTAGAACACGGCCATCAGGGCGGCCAGCCCGGTGCCGACAGCCAGTGCCCGGCCTCTGATCGCGTCCAGTGCCGCCGCGAGCTTCTCGCCCTGCAGCCCGCGCACCCCGTCGACATGCGCCAGCCACCAGGGCGCACCCGGGCCGAGTATCCAGCCGATCGCCATGCTCAGCAGCAGTCCGCTCACAGCGACGATGATCGTGGCGGGTCTCATGTCACCAACCTGGCGCAAAGGGACGCTCGTGGCCAGCCAACTGGACGGACCCACCGCCGGGTACTCCAGGTGCCGGTGGGGAAGCACGTGTGGCCCGTAAGGTGGTCCACGGCTTGACCTTGGAGGAGGGGCGGGCATGGGCTGGACTCTGGAGTCGGCCGAGGGCGCTCAGCTGGGCGTGGACGCGTGGAACTGGCGTCCCACGTTGGCCCTGCTGGAGAACGCCGGTGTGCTCGATGCCGAGACGGCTGCCCTGCTCGGTATCAACGGACACATCTCCGTCACCGGACAAGAGGCCGCGCGGATCGCCGACTATCTCGGCACCTACCTGGCCGGCCTGCCCGGCGAGGGCCGCGTCCGGATGAACGGTGCGGTCACCACCGAACCCGACACCCACGAGTTCCACCGCACCGATCTCGGCCTCAACTACGCGGCGAGCACCGAGTGGTTGCAGACGTTCCACGACTTCTGCCGCGCCGCCCCACACGGGTTCACCTGCGACTGAGCATCGGAGGTGCACGGCAGACTGGCAGGCATGGCGGGTATGGAGGAGCAGGTGTTGCTCGGTGGCCGGGTCAGCGGCGCGGTCCAGGTTGGGGATACGGTGCGGCGGCCGGTCGGTGGGGGGAGTCATGGCGACCCCGGGTTCGTCCGCGAGCTGCTGGTCTTTCTGGAGCGGGCGGGATGGGCGGGCGCGCCCCGGTTTCTGGGGGTGGACGAGCAGGGGCGGCAGGTTCTGAGTTTCCTGGACGGGCACGTCGCCTGGGACTGGGAGGCCGGTCAGCCTGAGGCGGTCAGCGGCGATGGCAGTCTTGCGCGGGCCGGTGAGTTGACCCGGGAGCTGCATGACCTGACCGCCGGCACGGCTCTCGCCGGGGAGAGGGAGACGGTCTGCCACAACGATCTGTGGCCGGGGAACATCGTCTACCGTGACCTTGGGCAGGGGTTGCGGCCGGTGGCGTTCATCGACTGGGACCTCGCGTCGCCTGGTGAACGGATCCACGATGTGGCCCGGTTGTGCTGGCAGTACGCCGGGTGGTGGGCAGGCGGTGACCCGGCCGAAGTGCGGCGGCGCTCCATGGTGATCTGCGACGGGTACGGGCTGGTCGACCGGTCGCAGTTGGTCGAGACCGTGTTGTGGTGGCAGGACCGCTGCTGGCGGGGGATCGATCAGGCGGCCGAGGCGGGGGATCCGGCGATGGTACGGCTGCGCGCCTCTGGTGCGGTCGAGCAGGTCAGGGGTGCTCATGCTTGGGTGATGCGGCATCGCGACGAGCTTTATTGAGCCGGGCGTGATGGAGTTCGCATATCGCCTGTACCGGGCGGTGACGCTTGGGTATCGTCCGGGGCGTGCACCTTGGCACTCGGTTCCATCTCGTCGCCGCCGCGTTCGTCTTCCTGGCCGTGGTCACAGCGTGTTCTGCGGACGATAGGCCAACGCTGAATGAGGCTACGAAGCAACTCGTCAGCGACGGCGACGAACTACTGGCTTCCTCGGATATGACCCAGTTGGGGACAGCGAAGGCAACCGAACGAGCCGATCAGGATCGGCGAACGTCCTGCGCACCTGATGAGGTACAGCGGTTCTACCGGGCCGAAGGCAATATCTCAGGCCCACCTGATTTCCAATCTCCAGCCACCACAGTCGCCCTGCTCAAGGGCAAACTTCGCTTCATGGGCTATGCCGAGGTCATGGACGAATCTGATCTCGAGGATGAGCATCTGGGCGTGGCCGTGGTACGTCACGCGACCACCCGACTGACCTTTATGATCGCCGTCCGAGCCGACCCCGAACCGGGCATCATGATCGTCGGAAAGACCGAATGCTACGCACGCGGTAAATGACGCAGAGAAAGGTGTTACGGACTTTCACGGGCCTGCGCCGCTTCCTCCCGTAGTTGCTGCGCCCGCCTGCGCAGGTTTCGGGCAGTGGCTGCGCAGGATTCGCCGAGGTTGACGATCTCAAGGTAAAGTTGCCTCCCCTGCGCGGTGTAACGGTCAGCGGCCTGCCCCTTCCACACTGCGGCGCTCCGCTCAGGGGTGGTCGGAATGCCGTTGAAGACGTCCGCGAGTTCTTTGACGTACCCATCGAAAGCCGTGGCCAAGGACTCTTTCTGGGCCGCTTCCCGCAGCAGATCCTGCTGTACGGACATGACCGGGCTCATCCTCCCCGCTTCTCAAGGATCTTGAGCAGTGCCGCGTGCAAGTGGCCACTGGTCTCAAGGCGGAGGCGGAATTTATCCGAAGCGGACAGCGCCTTTTGATCGTGCTGCTCCAGCGCACGCAGCGTCCAGGCGTGTTGCTTGTCAATCAGCGCGTCCGCCACTTCCTTCGCGGTCAATGGCGTCTTTCCGTCCATATAGTCCTGGAGCAGGTCGCTGATGTCGCCCTTAGCCTGGTCGACGCCTTGATCCCGTCCGGTCGCCACCACCGGAGCACGAATATTCCACCATTTGTTGATCGCATAGCCGACGGGCATCGTCAGCACCTCGGCGATGAACTCGTTAGTCTGGTCGTCGTTCCATTCCACATGCGTCGAACCGCTCAGAAGCAGGCTCGCCAGCCCGCCGGCTTTCGCGCTACGCACCGTGTATTCGTGGCGTTCGCCCTCATCCCCGAAGGGATGGAACTTACCTATGTCCAAGCCCTGGACGTATTTCTGGGATTCAGCCTGCAGAATCTTCACCGCTGCCGGGTCCTGCATCACCGCGCCGATGAACCGACTTCCTACGTCAACTTTCAATCCATTCCACGGTGGAGCCGGCGCGAACTGTCCGGGCAACGCGCCCTCAGCGGTCTCCTTCGCATGTCCCAGTCCGAGCTCCCCCAGATACGGCACCACCTTCCTGGCCAGCACCTCGTTGATCGGGGAGTTCTTCAGAGAGCCGAAATGCCCGCCCACCTCGTCGGACCCCTCCGCCCCCAGCGCGTTGACCACGTTGAACAACGCCCGCGTCCGCTCCCCCTCGTCCCCCCGCCCCAGCGCCTTGTCCAGCGCACTGGCCAGCACGTCCTCGAATTCCGGCATCCCGTTCAACTTCACCAGCCCAGGACGTAACAGCAGCGAAGCCGCCTCCTTGTCCCCCGCCAGCAGGCGCCGCAGCGCGTCCGGGTCGGCGTCGAAGGCCTTCACCAGCCAGTAGCTGTTCCAGTCGAGATGCGGCGAGGAGGGCTGGTGCCCCGCCGTACCCAACCTCAGCAGTTCCCGGCCCGCCCTGTCATGGAACTTCGGCGACTGCTTTCCCAGGGCCAGCAGCGCGGACAGCATCGCGGGGTGTTTCAGCAGTTCGTCGGCCCAGTCGCCGCCGAGCCGCCCGTCGGTGTCCGCCGTCGCGTAGAGCTCGGCCAGCGGGCCGAGGGAGGCACGCGCGCGCTCCAGCTCCTCCGGGCTCAGCCCTCGGCGGGGACCGTTGACGTTGACGTCCATCCACTGGCTGAAGAGCAGGCTGTACGTCTTCGGCCCGAGAGCGGTGAGCAGGGCCTGGGCATAGGCGGGATCGATCGCGCCCTGGCTCGCGGCCGTCATGGCGGCCTCCACTCTCCGCCAGCTCTCGGGCGACCCCTCCGCGAGGTGCACCGCGAGGATGGCGAGGAGGACGGCCCCGGCGCTGCGCCCCTTCTCCGTGGCCTCGGCCCTACTGGCGAAGGGCAGGGTGCCGGTGAGGAACCTGCCGTCTAGGCGGGTGTCCTCCATGCGGGTGATGGTGGCGATCCGCCATTTCAGGTCGCGTTGGGAGTCGTCGAAGAACGCCCAGGTCCTGTGCATGGCCGCCGTTCCCGCCCCGCCGACCCAGTCCGCGCCGGCCTCGGTGATGGCGCTCTCCAGCGGCGGGCGGGTACGGCCCAGCGCGGCCTTGGCGCGCTCCAGGTGCTTGATCAGCATCCCCGCCGCGCTGGGGTCGATGCCGACGAACTCCCCCATGACACGCTCCAGCCAGGTGTGGGTTCGGGGCGGAAACCCACGGTAACCGCGTCACTCCCCCGTTGCCATGAAATATCGGTAGATAGTGTTAGCCTGGCGGGCCGTAGCGACCGGGAGCGCACCCGTGCTTCTTGCCGAAGGCCGGCGTCTTGACGCATTGTCGTCCGGATCCAGCGGTCGGCATCTCGATAGTGGTGCCGACAGCCAAGGGCGGCCATCCGCGTAGGACCAGCCGCCGCAGGAATCCATCGAGAGATCCTGGCCGATGCCCTCAGTTATGGCGACCTCCTAGGGACCACAGGCTGTCGTTGCGGTAAGGCTTACCATGGTCACTCTGCGTGCATGATTAGGTTCGTCCCGTGACGAGCGGGATGGAGGCGCTGCCGAGGCGTCTTCCCGGTACGGCACGATCACTCCCCAAGGAGCACTGTGAAGAGATTCCTTCTCGTCCCCGCCATCGCAGCCGGGATCATCGCGATCACCGCCGGCGTCGCCCATGCCTCGCAGTACATCGCCTACGAAGGCCGCGGCTTCACCGGCCGATCCGTCGTCATCGACGCGTGCGGGGTGTCCAACATCCCGTTCCACGGCTCCTACAAGTGGTACGGCGACGGCCAGTCCGGACGGATGTACAACCAGCGCGACGCGAAGGGCGTGATGCACTTCGAGCTCGCCTCCAACCGAAACGCGGAGCAGCGGACCCCTGTCGGCTGGAAGAGCATCTTCATCGTGTGCTGACCGTGGCGTAGACCGTGGAGGGCGTCCACGGATCAGCAGCCTTGGTGGACGCCTTACGCACTGCCCACCTCACGCATAGCTTTCAATTTTACGGCTGATTTGAAAAGGACTTGGGTATTGTGGGGGCATGGCCGTACATGATGAGCAGGAATCACTCGTGGTAGAGGATCTTGCTGATTTGCTGTCCCTGGCCCAGCGACGGACAGCGGACAGGGCACTGCACGCGGCGATCCGGCGCATGGCACAACGACACGACCAAGGTCCACGCCCCTCCGCGGTACGCCTGTCGACAGCGGCCAGGCTGCTCAACGTGACGGTGCCCACCGTCCGGTCATGGGTGGGCCACGGCGTGCTCAACTCGGTTCCCGGTGAAGGCGTCGCCCGAGTCTCAGCCACCTCGCTCGCCCGGGTCCTGGTGGTCCTCCGGGAGATCGGCGATGACGACTCCGGCCACAGACTCGCCAAGGTGATCGACGCGCAGCGAGACCGAGACCTGCTAACTCGGGCCCAGGAAGCGATGGCCGAGACGACCGAGTTCGTGGAGTACAGCGACGACGACCTGGAGGAATTGCTCCGCTCATGAACCGACGCGCGCACCGTACCGGTGGCCGCAGAGCGACGCTACAGAGCGTGATTGAGACTCGCTGTTGAAGGTGACGACGTTGGAACCGCGCGGCTGCCGCCCTGGCCAAAGCAGGCCGCCGCTAGCCGGATGTGGGTCGTACCTCGTCGTACTCGACCGCGTAGTCGTTCTGCGAACGGTCCTTCAGGGCGAAGGCGGCGGCGATGCTGATGAGCCCGCAGATCGCCATGTAGACGGCGATGGCGAACGAGCTCTGGTAGGTGGCGTACAGCCAGACGGCGATCAGGGGCGCGGGTCCGCCCGCCGTCACCGAGGCCAGCTGGTAGCCGAGCGAGGCGCCGCTGTAGCGTAACCGGCCGGTGAAGCTCTCGGCGATGAACGTCGCCTGCGGGCCGTACTGGATGTCGTGGATGGGCGCGGCCAGCACGATCGCGAGGAAGACCAGCGCCGGGACGCGGGTGTCCAGCAGCGGCCAGTAGATGAAGGACCAGCCCACCATGGCCGCGGCGCCCACGATGTAGAGCCGTCGGCGGCCCACGAGGTCGGAGATGTAACCCCAGAAGGGCACGGTGAACAGCGACACGACGCCGGCGACGATGACGTACAGGTAGACGTCGCCCGCTTCGAAGCCGAGGGTTCTGGTGGCGTAGGTCAGGATGAAGACGGTGAAGATGTAGAACGGCGCCTGTTGACCGGTGCGGAGCAGGGCGCTGAGTACGATCTCCCGCCAGTTTCTGACGATGACCTCGCGCACGGGGACGCGCTCGACCTTGTTCTCCGCGAGGAGCTTGGTGAAGACCGGCGTCTCCAGGATGCCGAGCCTGATGTAGAGGCCAACCCCGGCCATCACGATGCTGAGCAGGAACGGGATGCGCCAGCCCCAGTAGGGGTCGAGCGGCTGGAACACCTGCAGGGCCGCATAGCCGAGCACGAGTCCGACGGGGACGCCGAACTGCGGCCAGCTGCCGAGGAAGCCGCGCCGGCCGCCCTGGGACTTGCCCCATTCGGTGGCGAGCAGGACGGATCCGCCCCATTCGCCGCCGACGCTGATGCCCTGGAGCAGGCGCAGGAGGGTCAGCAGGATGCCGCCCCAGATCCCGATCTGCTCGTAGGTGGGCACCAGGCCGACGAGTGCGGTGGCGACGCCCATGGTCAGCAGGGTGATGATCAGCGTGGCCTTGCGGCCGATGCGGTCGCCGTAGTGGCCGAAGATCGCCGCGCCGATCGGGCGGGCGGCGAAGCCGCCGAAGTAGGTGCCGAGGGCCAGCAGGAGGCCGGTGGTCGGGTCGCTCGTCGGGAAGAACAGCTCCGCGAAGATGGTGCTGGCGGCGAAGCCGTACAGGAAGAAGTCGTACCATTCGACCGAGGTCCCCACGGCGGACGCGATCACCGCCCGGACCAGCTGACGTCTGTTCTGCTCGCCTGTCGTGTCGGGCCGTTGATCAGTCATCTACCGCTCCTCCGGTAGGCCCCGCCTTGCCCGTGACGCTATATCAGGTGTGATCGCGGGTCATCAGGCTGATTAACCCGAATCTTGACTATTTGCCGGCTCTGGCCCAGCGACGGACAGCGGACAGGGCATTGCACGCGACGATCCGGCGCATGGCACAACGACACGATCAGGGACCCCCGGCCCTCCCCGGTACGCCTGTCGACGGCAGCCAAGATTCTCAAGCTGACAGTGCCAACCGTCCGGTCGCGGGTGGGTCACGGCGTGCTCAATGCGGTTCCCGGCGAAGGTGTCGTCAAAGTCTCAGCCACCTCGCTCGCCCGAATCCTCGTGGCCCTCCGGGTGCCGCCCAGCTGGACGAGCGCGACCGTGGCGAGCCCGGCGACCAGGAACAGCACCGGGAAGATCCCGGAGAAGACGTAGCCCTGCCGGAGCGTCACCTGGTAGCTCTGCTGGTTGATGGGCCGGAACTCGTCGTAGACCTGCTGCTCCTGGCGGAAGTTCTTGGCCACGGCGATGCCGCCCATGGTCTCCTGCAGGTTGGCGTTGACCCGGCCGAGCGAGCGCTGCGCCTTGCGGGTGCTGCTGCGGGCCAGGCGCCGGAAGAGCAGCGCGAGCCCCATCACGACGGGCACCACGAGCAGCGTCAGCAGCGCGAGCTCGACACTGCGCAGGAACAGCAGAACCGTGACGAACCCCACCATCAGCACCTGGCTGATCAGGTCCATCGTCAGGGTGGACACGGTGGCGAAGTCGTCGGTGTCGGAGGTCACCCGGCTGACGATCCGGCCTGACGGCGTCTCGTCGTAGAACGACAGGTCGCGGGCCAGCACCGCGTCGAAGGCGTCCTCGCGCAGCCGCAGGACCACATCGCCGGTGACCCTGGAGCTGTTGGACTGCCGTACGAAGTTGAACAGCCAGCCCAGCCCGCCGACGAGCAGCAGCCCGGCCGCGAGCTGCCGGCCCACGTCGGTGATCGTGCCTGCCTCGATCGCGTCCACGGCCTCGCTGACCAGCAGCGGCACGGCCGCCTGGCTCATCGACAGCAGCACGATCATGGCCGCCACCAGCAGCATGGCGCCCAGCTTGGGCCGGAAGTAGGACAGGATCCGGCGCAGCAGGTCACGGTCGTTGTAGGTGCGGTCGTAGTCCTCGGCGTCGAGGCCGTCCATGATGAAGCCCATCAGAGCGCCCCTTCCTGCTCGCCGGCCATGACCGCGTCGGCGACCTCGTCGTAGTGGGCGAAGATGCGCCGGTAGAGGCCGCTGCGCTCGATCAGCTCGTCGTGTGTGCCGTAGTCGACCAGCTCGCCGCGTCTGAGCAGCAGGACCTTGTCCGCCCAGCGGATCTGGGAGAGCCGGTGGGTGATCAGGAGCGTGGTGCGGCCGTCGAGGATGCGGCCGATCGCCTGCTGGATCTTGTCCTCGGTGGCGGAGTCGATGGCGCTGGTGGAGTCGTCGAGCACGAGGATCGCCGGGTCGGTGAGCAGCGCCCGCGCGATGGCCAGGCGCTGACGCTGGCCGCCGGAGAGCGTCACGCCGCGCTCGCCGATGACGGTGTCGTAGCCGTCGTCGAGCTCGGCGATGAACTCGGCGGCCTGGGCGTCCTCGGCCGCCCTGATCACGTCCTCGCGGTCGGCGCGCTGCCCCAGGCTGAAGGCGATGTTCTCGGCCACCGAGCGGGAGAAGAGCACGATGTCCTGCTCGATGGTGGAGATCTGGGAGCGCAGCGAGTCGAGCTCCCAGTCGCGCAGGTCGACCCCGTCGACGAGGATCCGGCCCGAGGTGACGTCGTAGATGCGCGGCACCAGCTTGGTGAGGGTGCTCTTGCCGGAGCCGGTCTCGCCGACGATCGCCACCGTCTCCCCCGGCCGCACGGTGAACGTCACCCCGCGCAGCACCGGATCCCCGTCGTCGTAGCCGAAGGTCACGTCGTCGAAGACGATCTCTCCGGTGATGCGGGCGGTGTGGCCGTCCGGGCGCTGCTCCAGCTCCGTCTCGGCGTTGAGGACGGTCAGGATCCGGCGCGAGGACACGATGCCGAGCTGGACCAGCGAGAAGGTGAAGATGGAGATCTGGGTGGGGAAGCCGAGCATGCTCATCAGCCCCATGAACGCCACCAGCTCGCCGATGGTGATCCCGCCGGCGGCGTGCAGATAGAGGGCGTGCCAGAGGGCGCCGGCCATCGCGAAGGCGAACAGCAGCGTGGGCAGATAGCGGGCCTGGACCAGGCCGTTGCGTACGAACGAGTCGCGGTAGCGGCGGGCACGGGTGCGGAACAGGGCCCGCTCCTGCCCTTCCTGCGCGGTCACCTTGATGACCTCGATGCCGCGCACGGCCTGGCTCAGCCCCGCGTTGAGGTCACCGAACTCCTCGCGCATGCGGGTGGCCACCGGGTTGAGCTGCCGCATGTAGTGCCAGAGGGCGAAGACGAACAGGACCACGAAGGTGACGGGCACCAGCAGCAGCCGCGGGTCGATCGTGGCGATGAAGACGAGCGGCACCAGGCCCTGGATGCCGGAGTCGACGATCAGGTCGATGCCGGGCGTGACCATGATGGACAGCTGCCGGATGTCGTTGGCCGCGCGGGCCATCAGATCGCCGACCCGCTGCCGGTTGTGGTAGGTCTGGCTCTTGCCGAGCAGGCTCACGTAGAGCTCGTCGCGGGCGTCCCGCTCCAGCCGCTTGGCCAGGACCTCGCTGGACAGCCGGGCGACGAGGTCGAACAGGCCGCGGGCCAGCATGATCGCGAGCAGGGCCAGCGAGATCAGGCCGAGCGCGTCCATCGGCTCCCCCCGGGTGCCGAGCACGGCGTCGAACGCCTGGCCGGTCAGCTGGGGGACCATGGCGTTGAGCACCACCATGATCAGTGACCCGCCGAGGAACCCGGTCAGGTGCACCCAGTGGCGGCGCAGATGCGACCAGAGCCACCGCACCGGGCCGCGCCGGTCATAGGGCTGACCGGAGACGGAGAACTCCGAGGTGGTGCTGGACACGGCAAGGCCCCCTGGCCATGGGTGGGTGGGCGTCGAACCTGCTTTCTATCACCGGGGTCCGACACTTTCCCAACGCTTTTCGCCGGGGGCGCGCTCACGCCCCGATGTGCACCGGGGGTGCGCTCGGCCAGCCTCCTGTACACGTCCGCGGCCACCCTGGCGGCGGAGGCGTCGTTCAACGACCAGAGGGTGCCGATGACGTGCCGGTAGCCGGCCAGGTGGAAGGCGGCCGCCAGGGCTCCATGGCACTCCAGAAGGGGGGATCCGCCTGAACGTATATCGCCGATCCCGGCTTGTGATGGAAGATGCCCATGGCTGTTGGGAAATCCGAGGATGGACGGTGTCGATGACCGAGAGCGAGGCGCGGGCGTGGCTCTGCGCGGAGCTGCCCTCGTTGCGGCGGGACGCCGAGAAGGGCGGCTGGACCGCCGCTCTGGAGGACATGCTGACCGCGCTGGACGAGGGGGGCACCGCCGTGGAGGTGCTCGCGCTGCTCGATCCCGGCGTCCCGGAGGACCGCGCGGATGAGGTTCCCTTCCTGCTGTTCGGCGTCGCCGGTCAGGAGCTGCGGGGTGACTACACCTGCCCCGACGGCTGGTGCGGTCGCCGCGCGGGCCGCGACGACGGCAACCGGCCGCCCATGTGCCGGCTGCGCGGGCGGCCCATGCGCTTCACCGAGGACTGAGCGGTGATCGACGGGCTGCTCACCGAGCTGGGCAAGAAGGTCACGGAGCGCTGGCTGACCCTGATCCTGCTCCCCGGCCTGTGCTTCGTGGCGGCTCTGTGGTGCGCCGTCCTCCTGGGGCACTCCCACGCCGTGGACGTCGCCATGCTCATCCAACAGACCCGCTCCCGCCTGGCCGGGACCGGCGGCGACGCGGTGACGGTGGTGGTGACGGTCGCCGTCGTCCTGCTGGTCGCCGTCGCGGCCGCGAGCCTGGCACGGCTGGCCGTCGGCGCGATGGAGCGGCTGTGGCTGCTGGAACGGCGTGGGCGCAGGGTGACCTGGCCGGGCCGCCGCCTGGCGCTGGTGGACGAGCGGGTGCGGGCCGAGTATCACGGGCTGCGGGCGGCCTTGGTGTGGCCCCGGCTGTGGTCTCTCCTGGAGGAGCATCAGCGTCTCCCGGTGCAGCAGGCCAGGACCGGTCTGGACACCGCGGCGACCATGATCGGCTGGGGGTTGCTCTACGCACTGGCCGGCTGCGCCTGGTGGCCCGGCCTGCTGATCGCCGTCGGCCTGCTGATCGGCGGCGCGACGCGTGCGCGGCGGTGCGCGCACGCCTACGCGACCCTGGTGGAGAGCCTCGTGGACATCCGCCAAGGTGAGCTCGCCCTCGCGCTGGGCATGGAGCTGCCGCACGGACTGATCACCGCGGACGAGGCCGGACAGATCAACGCCCGCCTGCACAAGGGCGGCCCCGACCATCCCGTACGACGCCGACGGCTCAGGAGGCCGGGCTCTTGACCGTGCCCTGCCGAAACCCGCGAACACCGTGAGCGAGCCCGGTGACCAGCACGATCGCGCCCGCCGTCAGCGGCACCCAGTCGCCCAGCTGGACGTACGGGGTCGTCCCGCGATACAGCGGCACGTCGACCACGAAGCCGCCCCGGTACTCCGGCGGGAACCAGGCCAGCCGCGTACCGCCCGCGTCGAAGGCCGCCGACGTGCCGTCGAGCTCCACGAGGACCGCTGACCGGCCGGTCTCGACGGCCCGGACGGCCTCGAAGCTCGCCTGCTGCGGCTGCGCCCAGCTGCCGTGGAACGTGGTGAGCGAGCCCTGCACGATCGTGACGTCCGCGCCCATGCGGAGGAGTTCGCGCCGCATGTCCGGGAAGGTCGACTCGTACGAGATGAGCGGTCCGACCCGGTGGCCGGAGACCTCCAGGATCGTCAGCCGGTCACCGGTGACCCGGTCCTGGGCGGCCGCCGCGGTGTGGTCGGTGAGCCGGCCCAGTAGCGGCCGCAGCGGGACGTACTCGCCGAACGGCACCAGGCGCTGCTTGACGTAGGTGTTCACCAGGCCGTCGGCCGTGTACTGGTAGGTCGACTTGGCTATCTGCCCGGTTGGGTCGGCGGCGTCCACGTTGACCAGCAGGTCGCCGCCCGTCGCGGCGGCGGCCGAGCGCAGCCGGGGGGCGAGGCCGGGCCGCTGGGCCGGGTCGAGCCCGACGCTGCTCTGCCCCCACACGACCACGTCGGGATCGCGACCGGCGAGCTCATGGGTCAGCCGCAGATGTGCCGCGATCCGTTGCTCCGCCCCTGGTACCGGCCCGGTCTGCACGCCCGCGACCCGCATGGCGCCCACGGGCACGGGCTCGGGCCGTACCAGCCCGAAACTGACGGCGGCCACGGCCAGGGCGGCGGCCGCCCCCGCCCCGGCCAGCCGGGCGCGGCGACCGGCGGCGGGCAGCACCGCGGCGGCGAGCCCGACGTTGACGGCGACCAGCACGAAGCTCAGCAGCCACACCCCGCCCAGGGCGGCGAGCGCGAGCACCGGCCGCACCTGCCACTGGCTCAGCCCGAGCAGCCCCCACGCGCCGCCCAGATGCTTCCAGGAGCGCACCGCCTCGACCCCCACCCAGACCGACGGCAGCACCACCAGCGCCACCGCCACCCGGGCAGGCGACGGACACTTGAGCAGACCGTACGAGACCATCCCGAACGGCACCCAGAGGAGGCCGACCACGCCCATCACCAGCGGCGCGAACACCTCCAGGGAGGGGAGCAGCCAGTGGACCAGCGTCACGAAGAAGCCCACCCCCGCGCACCAGCCGCGCCACGCCGCCTCGCGGTACGTCCCGGCCCCGGCCAGCAGGACCAGCAGCGGAACCAGCCCCACCCACGCCCACCACCACGCCCCCGCGGCAGGGAAGGCGAGCGCGAGGCAGGCCCCGGCCGCGACAGCGAGGCCGCGCGGCGGCCATCGAGCGAGCACACCGGACCGCTACCCGGCAGCACGTGGCCGACCCCCCGGCGGAGCGGGACCTGATTGAACGCGGCCGGGGAGTTGTTCATACTCCGAGAAACACCCGTAGAGGAAGGAACTCCTCATGCTGTACGTCTTCGGCTTCGAGCGCATCGGCGTGGCCGTGAGCGACATCTACTTCCGCGACCCGAATCCGAACAAGGGCCAAGAGGGCGCCGAACGGGGAGTCCGCCTCGAAGTGCGGGAACTCGCCCAGGGGGAGCTGAAGGGCACCGTCTATTCCGCCCGCCCGATCCACGTCGACCGGCCGATCTGGCGGGTGGACCTGCTGGAGTCCGTGGAGGGACGACCCGGCAGCTTCGACCGGACCCATCATCATCCGGTCTTCACCGGATGGGACCCCGGCCCTCGCGTGTTCGCCAGGGACCTGTCCAGTGATCCGCTCAAGTGGCTCGAAGGCCGGTTGTCCGACCTGGACGGCGTGCTTGAGCAGGCGGGCACCGGCCAGGACGCCGCCGGGGACGCGGACGCGCTGCGCGCCTGCGCCCCCGAGATCATCGACTGCGTCGAGCGCCTGCTCGCCAAGGTCAGGGCGGGCGAGCTCGGCAGGGCGCCGGACGACGGCGCCGCCGTGGCCGTACGGGCCAGCTGGCTCTAACGCTGCCGGGCAGGCCGGACGACGATCTCGTTGACGTCCACGTCGGCCGGCTGCCCGATCGCGTACGAGATCGCCTGGGCGATGGCGTCGGGCGCGATGGTCTCCGCCCGGAAGACGCGCATCCTGTCCTTCGCGCCGGCCTCGGTGATGGTGTCGGCGAGCTCGGACTCGACGACGCCCGGCGAGATGGTGGTGACCCGGATGCTCGGGTCGGACTCCTGCCGCAACCCTTCGGTGATCGCCCAGGCGGCGTACTTCGTGGCGCAGTAGACGGCGGCGGTCGGCGACACCTGGTGGGCGCCGATGGAGGCGACGGTCACGAAGTGCCCGCCCCCCTGCCGCTGGAAGATCGGCAGCCCGGCGGCGATCCCGTGCAGCAGGCCGCGGATGTTGACGTCGATCATCCGGTCCCACTCCTCGATCAGCAGCGAGTCCAGCCGGGACAGCGGCATCACGCCGGCGTTGTTGACGATCACGTCGATCCGGCCGTGCCGCTGCACGGTCTCCTCGGCGAACGCGACCACGTCCGCGCCGTCGGTCACGTCCAGGCGGCGCGTGTCGACGCTGCCGCCCGCGTGGCTGATCTCCTCCGCGAGCGCCTTCAGGCGGTCCTCACGGCGGGCGCCGATGACCACGTGGTTGCCCTCGCGGGCCAGGCGCAGCGCGGTGGCCTGACCGATGCCGCTGCTGGCGCCGGTGACCAGGATGATTTTGGAGTTGCTCATGTACGTGTCTCGTTTCGTTTCTCGTGCCCCGGGGCATGCCGGGGCGTGCGGCATCGACCCGCGTGCTCGGCGGGTTCGGTGACTGCGGTGGTTGCTCGGTGGTTGTTCGGCGGTTATTCGGCTGTCGACCGCTCGGCCGCGGCCGGGGGCGCGAGCTCGGCGGTGAGGCTGCCCAGCAGCGCGAGGGCCTGCTCGGACGGGCTGCCCGGCTCGGCCTGGTAGACGACCAGTTGCTGGCCGGGGGCGCCGTTGACGGTGAACGACTCGTAGTGCAGGGTCAGCTCGCCGACCAGGCGGTGGTGGAAACGCTTGGTGTCGTGCGTCTTGTGGCGGACGTCGTGCCGCGCCCACAGCCGCCGGAAGCTCTCGCTCCGCAACGACAGCTCGCCGACCACCTCGATCAGCGCCGGATCGTCGACGTCCGCCCCGGCCACGGCCCGCAGCCCGGCGACGGTGTTGACCGCCGCCCGCTCCCAGTCCGGGAAGAACTCCCGGGCGTCCGGGTCGAGGAACACCAGCCGTACGAGGTCCGCGCTGTAGGTGTGGCCGGCGTACAGCGCGCCGCCCAGCGCGTTGTGCGCCAGCACGGTCAGGCTGCGGCCCAGGACGATGGCCGGGGTGTGGGACCAGCCCGTCATCATGCGCAGCAGGTTCGGGCTCACCCGCTCCTGGCGTGGGGCCCGGCGCCGGCGGACGCCCGGGTTCGCGAGCTGGTGCAGGTGCGCGACCGCGTCGTCCGTCAGCCCCAGCGCGCGGGCCAGCGCGTCGACCACCTGGGCCGACGGGTGCCGCTCGCGGCCTTGCTCCAGGCGTACGTAGTAGTCGGCGCTGACTCCCGCCAGCATCGCGACCTCTTCCCGCCGCAGTCCCGCCACCCGTCGCCGGCTGCCGGCAGGCAGGTTCACGTCTTCGGGCCTGATGAGCTCCCGGCGGGCTCTCAGGAACTGGCCGAGCAGGTTGTCCCTGTCCATGCGCTCCAGGTTAGGCCTGGTCCACGGCTTATGGGAGCGCGGAAGGGGGCCGGGTCACTCCTAGGCTGACCACTCCTGCGCCGGCTCTCCCTTCGGTGGCTTCTCCTTCGGTGGCTTCTCCCTCGGTGGCTTCTCCCTCGGTGCGTGGCGACGGCTGGACGACAGCGGCAGCATGACCTCCACCTGCGTGCCCGCGCCGGGCAGGCCGCTGACGACGCAGATGCCGCCCAGTTCCGCCGCCCGCTCGCGCATGGACCCCAGCCCGACCCCGGCCCGGTGGCCCTCCGGCAGCCCTCGGCCGTCGTCGCGGATCGTCACCCGCAGCACCGAGTCCTCCCGCTGCAGGACGACGGAGGCCGTACGTGCCTCGGCGTGCCGCCGCACGTTCGTCAGCGCCTCCTGAACGATCCGGTAGACGGCCACCTCGACCGCCGCCGGCAGCTCGGACAGCTCGCCCTCGACCATCACCTCGATCGAGATCTCCGGCGAGGACTGCCCCGCGAGGTCCCGTACGGCCCGCGCCAGGCCCAGATCGTCCAGGGCGGGCGGTCGCAGGCCGTACACCAGCTCGCGGATGTCCCCGGCGACGGCGTCCATCCCGGACCGCAGCTGCAACAGCAGCGTGTCGGCCGAGTCCGGCGAGTCCTTCAACCGGCTGCGGGCGATGTTGATGATCATCGCCATGCTGGACAGGCTCTGCCCCAGCCCGTCGTGCAGGTCGCGGCGCAGCCGCCGCCGCTCCTCCTCACGGGTGGTCAGGATGCGCTCCCTGGAACGTTGCAAGTCCGCCGCCATGCGTACCGCGTGAGCCACGTCCGCGACGTACGGCGTGAGGGCGGCCAGCATCCGCTCGTTGTGCGCGGCGGGGAACCGGCGCGGTCCCGGCAGGCCCACGAGCAGGTAGCCCACCTGCTCCCCGTGCCAGACGAGCGGCACCCGCCGCTGTGCCTCTCCCACCCGCCCGTTCTCGACGTAGCGGGGCTCGCCGTCGATCACCACCACGGCGACGCCCTCGACTGCGAGCCCGTCGCGCAACACGCCGACCACCGACGTCAGCGCCTTGGCCGGGTCGCCGCGCCGGATCGCCTGCGTCAGCCGCTCGGCGAGGAGGCCGGGATCGCCGACCTTGCCGTACAGCATCCGGTCGACGGCCCGCTGCAGCATCCGCCGCAGCGGCTGGAAGAACGCCCCGGCGAACAGGGCGGCGGCCAGCCCGGCGACCTGGTCATAACCGGAGACGAACAGGCTCGACGCCGCGCCGAAGCCGAAGTAGACGGCGCTGACGACGGCCAGCAGCCCGGCGGCCACGAAGGTCCGGCTGATCACCGTGTCGATCCCGTACAGCCTGTAACGCATGGCCGAGAAGGCGATCGCGATCGGGATGAGCCCGGCCCAGATGATCGCCGGCCAGACCAGCTCGTCCGCGAACGAGGCCACGACCAGGCAGATGATGTAGCCGGAGAACGCGAACAGCGGCCACCCGATCTGCCGCCGCACCACCGGGCTCGCGGCCCGCAGCCGGGAGGCCAGGGAGATGGCCGCCAGCGCCATCGAGGCGTAGATGACCGTCCAGGTGATCACGAAGACGGTGGACGTGAACGGCGCGAGGGCGGGGACCTGCAGCGGGTTCGGGATGACGGCGGGGTACGGATAGGTCGCCAGTGGCGGATCCGGGCGCACGGCGTTGCGCAGCATCTCGGCCGCCAGCGCGGTGGCGCCGACGATCGGGACCACCCGCCAGCGCGGCGACGGTAGCCGGCCGTCGGGGGAGTACATCGGCAGCAGCAGCGTCAGCGTCACGCCGCACACCGCCCAGCCGACCAGGTTCGGGAAGCGTAAGCAGCCGGCCGTCACCAGGTGGCCGTCGGCGGCGGACCGGAGCATCAGCGCCCCCATGACGTCGCTGACGCCGGCCGCCAGCCCGCCCACGCACATCAGCCAGGCCAGCTTCAACCGGGGCCGGTGGAAGATGAGGAACGCTCCCACCGCCGGGAACGTCAGCGCGACGGCCGACTGCGGAGTCACGGTCATCCGCGGCGTCCACTCGTCGGGCAGGCCGGCCCAGACCAGCATCCCCGTCACCTCAAGGGCCGGGGACACCACCGCCATCAGCAGGGCGATGCCGCTCGCCAGGCGCGCCGGCGAGCTCTCGGCGGCGGCCACGGCTCCGCCCGCTGCCGTGGCACTGCCGGCGATTTCGGCCATTGTGTTCCTGCCTCTCCAGCCCCCATGAGTTGGACAGGATTATGACGTCTTTGGGGTAATAAATCGCCTCCCCCCGCCGCCGTCGGGGTGAACCCGCGCCCTCGGTGACAGACTCGAAGCCATGCAGAAGACCTCATTGGACGCCGTGGTCCGCGAACACCTCAAGCGCGCGGCCGAGGCCTCGACCGGACACAGCGCGGAGACGCTGCACGGCGGTCACGAGCACACCCTGCGCCAGACGCTCATCGCGCTGACGACCGGCCAATCGCTCAGCGAGCACGAGAACCCCGGCGAGGCCACCCTCCTGGTGCTGCACGGACGGGTCCGCCTGCGCAGCGGCGGCACCTCGTGGGACGGGATGACGGGCGACTTCATCGTGATCCCGCAGGCCCGCCACAGCCTGGAGGCCCTGGAGGACTCCGCCGCCCTGCTCACCGTCGCCAAACTGCCCTGACCCGGTGACCCTGCTGACCTTCGGGCACGGCACGGCCACCCGCGACCGCCTCGCCGCCCTCCTGCTGGAGGCCGGCGTCACGGCCGTCGTCGACGTACGGACCGCGCCCGGCAGCAGGCGCAACCCCGACGCCGGCCGGGAGGCGCTGGCCGAGTGGCTGCCGGCCGCCGGGCTCGGCTACCGGTGGGACGGCCGGCTCGGCGGCTTCCGCAAGCCGGCGCCGGACTCCCCCGACGTCTTCTGGGAGAACGCCTCCTTCCGCGGCTACGCGGGCCACACCCGCGAGCCGGACTTCCTGGCGGCCATGGACGAGCTGCTGGCGCAGGCGGCCGCCGGGCGCACGGCGGTGATGTGCGCCGAGGCGGTGTGGTGGCGTTGCCATCGGCGTCTCATCGCCGACTTCGCCGTCCTGGCCAGGCACGCGACCGTCCAGCACCTGGCGCACGACGGCCGCCTCACCGACCACCCGCCGACCCCGGGCGCCCGCCTGCGCGAGGACGGTCTTCTGGTGTACGACTACCGGACGTAGCCCCCCGCGCCGCGCCTCCCCTGCCCCGTGTCTCCCTTGTCTCAGGCGAATGCCTGGGCGACCGCGAGGCTGTCCTCGTAGACGTGGTGGCGGGTGACGAGACCGTTCTCGACCGTGAGGTGCAGGGCGAAGCGGGAGCGGTACGCGCGCCCGGTGGAGCGCGCGGTCTGCCGGATCTCGCCGAGCACGACGGCGTCGTCGCCGTCCACCAGGATGCGCTCCACCACGGTGCCCGCCTCCTCCGGCACATGGTGCTCGGCGATCAGGCGGAAGTGGTCGGCGGCGTCGGCGCGGGTCTTGCGGTGCCGGATCCACGGGATGTCCATGCGGCCGTGCTCCGACTCCGGCCAGTCGAGCTTCCAGTCGCCGTGCTCGGCGTACATCTCGGCGATCCGCTCGGGGTCGCCCTCGCCGATCCGGCGCAGCAGCTCTTGGACGACGTCGCGCGTGGACATGGTGTTCCTCCCGGTTGATCAGCGGATGGCCCTAACTGTGTCAGAAGCGGCCGACGCTGGGCGATTACCTCCCAGGTAAGGCATTGACAAATTTATTTGTCGGTGAAAGGCTTCGGGGCATGGAGACGAAGCACAGCACCCAGACGGTCACTTCCGCCGACGGCACCACGATCGCCTTCGAGCGCATCGGCCGGGGCCCGGCGCTCATCCTGGTCGACGGCGCCATGTGCCACCGGGCCTCGGGCCCCGCCAGGCCGCTGGCCCAGGAGCTGGCCGACGATTTCACCGTCTACACCTACGACCGGCGCGGCCGGGGCGAGAGCGGCGACACCGCGCCGTACGCCCCCGAGCGCGAGCTCGAGGACCTCGCCGCGCTCATCGAGGAGGCCGGCGGTCCGGTCCTCCTGTACGGGATCTCGTCGGGCGCGGCGCTGGCCCTGGCCGCCGTCGAGAGTGGGCTGGCCGTGAGCAGGCTGGC
This sequence comes from Nonomuraea sp. ZG12, assembly GCF_052068115.1. Lineage (NCBI taxonomy): Bacteria > Bacillati > Actinomycetota > Actinomycetes > Streptosporangiales > Streptosporangiaceae > Nonomuraea > Nonomuraea sp. ZG12. Next base: position 118,659 of record NZ_JBQHCW010000014.1, on the reverse strand, counting down.
GGTCTACGAGCCGCCGTTCATCGTCGACGACACCCGGCCGCCCATCCCCGCCGATTACACCGAGCGGCTCCAGGACTTCCTGGCCACGGGCCGGCCCGACAAGGCGATCGGCTACTTCATGCGCAAGGGGGTCAACCTGCCCGGCGCGATGGTGGCCATGATGCGGTTCATGCCCGGCTGGTCGGGGATGAAGGAGGTGGCCCGCACGCTGCCGTACGACGCGGCCTTCGTCACCGACTTCGAGCGTGGCAGGCCGCTGCCCGAGGGGCAGTGGGACTCGATCAAGGTGCCCACGCTGGTGGCCGACGGCGCGAAGAGCCCGGCCTGGATCCGCAACGGCGCCACGGACCTGGCGCGGGTCCTGCCCGGCGCCGAGCGCCGCACCCTGCCGGGCCAGACACATATGGTCAAGCCGCAGGCGCTGGCCCCGGTCCTCAAGGAGTTCTTCCAATGATCTTCCGCACCACGGTGGCCTCCATGGGCGGCCGGTTCCTGGTGCCGCTGAGCGCCGAGAACCGCGCCGGGGCGGGCGTCGCCGCCGACATCATCACCCGCCTCACCAACGGCGAGGCGTGACCGCCCTCACGTCGCATACTCGCTCTCGCGGGCGAGGGTGCTCGCTCTTGGGAGTGAGGCCGAGGTTCGCTCCTCGCGGCGATCCCAGGCGAGGCGGATCATCGCAGGATTAGGGGCATCAGCCGAACCGCTGGGACGTCGACTCCGGGCAGCCGATCTCGCGCACCGGACGTCATCCCGGCCCCACCCCCGAGGAGAGCAGCTCATGATCACTCGCCCCGCGTACCTCGCCGCCCCCGCGCTCGCCATGGTCTACGGAGTGCTCCGCGTCGTCGACGGGTTCGACGGCAGCCGGGGTCCCGGGCTCGCCTGGACGCTCGGACATCTCGCCTTCATGGGCGCCCTGGTGCTCTTCGCCGTGATATTTCGGGATATGTGGAGGATGCTCGGGCGTGGCCGGGTCGCCACCGGCCTTCTGGCGGCGGGACTCGCCGGGATCGCGTTCGCCTTCGTCCAGTTCGCGATCGACATCGTGGTCGGGTTCATGGCCGCCGACCACGAGGCCATGGGGCCGCTGTTCGACCAGGTGCAGGCGGTGCCCGGAGTGCCGCTGCTGGTCTACGAGGCCGGGCCGATCCTCTTCTACCTCGCCCAGCTCGCCCTGGTGATCCAACTCGCCGTCCAGCGCCAGGTCAAGCTCTGGGTGCCCGTGCTCGTGCTGGTCCAGATCCTGCTGCCGTTCGCGTCGCTGGACCTCATCCCCGTCGGCGCGGTGGTCGCGATGATCGCGTTCCTGCCGCTGGCGACGCGGCCGACGAAGACCGCCCTGGCTCATGCGTGACCATGCGGACTTGAAAGGATGGGACATCGTGCCCGATCCTCCGCTCATCGCCGTACTGCGCAGGCGTCTGCGAGCGGTCCCGCCGCTCGTGGCGGACGGGGCGCTCACCGCGCTGATCACGATCGCGCAGCTCTGGCCGCTGGTCTCCAGCGAGAACTCGACCGGCGTGCCGTACAGCTGGTGGGGTTATGCCGTCGCGGTCGCCTCGTCGCTCCCGCTGATCTGGCGGCGCCGCTTCCCGGTGCCCGTCCTGCTGTCGAGCCTCAGCATCAGCGCCCTGTACGACCTGTCCGAGCAGGTGGCGGACCAGCCCGTGTGGTACGGCTCGCTCGTCGGTTTCTACACCGTCGCCGCCTACTCCACTTTCTGGACAAGAATCATCACCCTCGTCCTGACCGCTGCCGGTATGGCGGTGTTCGTCGGCTCGTCGGAGACAGCGCTGCGCAGCGCCGTGCTGCTCGTCGCCTCGTACGCCATCGGCAGGGCGGCGGCCACCAGCCGCGCGCACGCCGCGGCGCTGGAGGAGCGGGCCGCGCGGCTGGAAAGGGAACGCCAGATGGAAGCCGAACGCGCGGCGGAACGCGAGCGGGCCAGAATCGCCCGCGACATGCACGACATCCTCGCCCACGCGGTCAGCCTCATGGTCGTGCAGGCCGAAGCCGGGCCGGTGGCCGTCAGGAACAACCCGGAGCGGGCCGAGGCCGCCTTCGAGGCCATCGCGGGGGCCGGACGCGACGCGATGGTCCAGCTCAGGCGCATGCTGGGCGCCCTCAAGGAGGACGAGGCGCCCCGCGCTCCTCAGCCCACCGTCGAGGACCTGCCCGAACTGGCGGCCCAGGTCTCGGGCACCGGCCTGGAGGTGGCCTTCCACACCGTGGGCGAGCCTCGCCCCGTGACACCGGACTGCGCGGTCGCCGCCTACCGGATCACGCAGGAAGCGCTCACGAACATCGTCAAGCACGCCGGCGCCCACCATGCGGACATCCGGCTCACCTGGGGAGACGACACGCTGATGATCGACATCACCGACGACGGGCGGGGCTCCGGCCTGGCACTGCCGTCGAGCGGGCACGGGCTGATCGGCGTCCGCGAGCGCGCCGCCGCCTGTGGCGGCACCGCGACCGCGGGCCCCCGCCCGGACGGCCCCGGCTTCCAGGTCTCGGTACGCCTCCCGGCGGCTCGATCATGACCGGCACGGAGTCCACCCCGGTTGTCCGGGTGGTGGTGGCCGACGACCAGGAGCTGGTCAGAGGCGGGTTCGCGATGATCCTGGACGCACAGCCGGACATCGACGTGGTGGCGGAGGCGGGTGACGGCGTCCAGGCGGTGGCGGCGGTACGCGAGCACGCCCCCGACGTGCTGCTGCTCGACATCCGGATGCCCAGGATGGACGGCATCGAGGCGGCCCGGATCGTGTGCGCCGAATCGGCCTGCCGGGTGCTCATGCTCACCACGTTCGACCTGGACGACTACGTCTACGACGCGCTGCGGGCCGGGGCCAGCGGGTTCCTGCTCAAGGACGTGCGCCGCGACGACCTGGTCAACGCCGTGCGGGTGGTCGCCGGGGGCGAGTCGCTGCTGGCTCCCACGGTCACCACCCGGCTGATCCACGAGTTCACGTCCAGGCCGGCCGCCAGGCCCGCCGCCGAGGCGGCCGGCGCGCTGGCCGTACTGACCGCCAGGGAGCGCGAGACGCTCCAGCTCATCGCCCGCGGGTTGTCCAACGCGGAGATCGCCGCGGCCCTGGTGGTCAGCGAGCACACCGTGAAGTCGCACGTCAGCAACCTGCTCACCAAGCTCGGGCTGCGGGACAGGGTGCAGGCGGTGATCACCGCCTACGAATCCGGGCTGGCCGTGCCGGGGGCGTAAGGCGCGGCCGGGAGGGTAGGCCGGGGCGTATGACGGACGGCATTGAGATTGACATGCTCTGGGATGAGTTCCACCGCGTGGTGAACATGACGTCGGAGGAGCTGCGGGCCTACCTGCTCGCCGACGCCTCCGGCGAGGACGGCTTCGCGCCCGATCCCGACCTGGGCATCGACAGCCTGGGCCGGGGCGTGCTGCACGTCCTGGGCAAGCGCAAGGTGGACCTGACCAAGGACGACTACGACACGATGCGGCGGGTCGTCGAGCTGGTGGAGACCGTGGGCGACAAGACGGACGACGAGTCGCGGCACCTGCTCATGTCCGCCGGTCACGATCCGCTGCGGGCCTAGCGCCATGGTCGAGCCGCAGGCGTGGATCGACGGCTACCTCCGGGCGTGGGAGTCCAATGATCCGGACGAGATCGCCGCCCTGTTCACCGAGGACGCCATCTACTCCAACGAGCCGTACAGCATCCCCGCGCGCGGGCGCGACGAGATCGTCGCGAACTGGCTCGCCCGCCAGGACAAGCCTGGCGAGACCACGTTCGAGTGGCATCCGGTGTGTCTCACCGACGAGGTGAGCGTCATCCAGGGCGTCACTACATATCCGGACAAAACGTACAGCAACTTGTGGGTGATCCGATTCGTTCCCGACGGCAGGTGCCGGGAATTCACCGAATGGTGGATGGAGCATGACGCAAGGTGATGCAATAGGCCGACCACCACCCGAGGAGGCCCGTTGAGAGACAACCTCGACCTCGCCGCGAACGCCCAGCAGCTCGCCGACGCCGCACCGGCCGGATCGATCGACCGCGCCGCGGCGAAGTCCGTGGCGATCACGCTCGCTACGACTCGCGACGTCACGCAGGCCAGACAGACGCTCGACGGGCTCTCGCCCGCGGACGTCCGGCAAGCGGCATTGGCCCTCTTCGACCGCCTCTCGGCGGGCTAACCCGGGTTCGGCCCACTCCCCAGCGGCACCGCCATCGAGCGGTGCCGCCTGTTCGCGTTGCGCCGGATTCCGGGCACCCGGATTTTTGGCGGCCGGGTTCTAGGCCGGGGTTCTAGGCCCGATGTTCGGCCAGCACGGAGCGCATGTCGGAGATGGCCCGCAGGGTGCCCCGGACGGTGCCGGTGACCTTGGAGCGTCCGGCGCGCGGCAGGTAGTCCACCTCCACCTCGGTGACCCGCCAGCCGACGGCGGCGGCGCGCAGCACCATCTCCAGCGGGTACCCGAAGCGGCGGTCGGCCAGCCCGAGCCCGACCAGCGCTTCCCTGCGACAGGCCCGCATCGGCCCCAGATCATGCAGCGGGATCCCGGCCCCCCGCCGCAGCCTCCAGGCCAGAACCGCGTTCCCCAGCCTGGCATGCACCGGCCACGCCCTGTCGCCTCCATCGCCCAGCTCCCTACGGCGGCCGAGGACCAGCTCGCTCTCGCCCGCCAGGACCGGGGCGGTGACGAGGGGCAGTTGGCGGGGGTCGAGGGAGGCGTCGGCGTCCATGAAGCAGACGAGGTCGGCCGTCGCCGCCAGCAGGCCCGCGTGGCAGGCCGCGCCGAAGCCACGCTGCGGCTCCTGGACGACCAGCGCGCCGTACGCGGCCGCGATATCCGGCGAGCCGTCGGTGGAGCCGTTGTCGACCACGATGGGGCGGTATCCGTACGGGATGCGTTCGAGCACCCACGGGAGCGCGGCGGCCTCGTTCAGACAGGGCAGCACGACATCGATCATGCGACAGACGCTAGGCCCCACCGCCTGGCAGCGGTCTTACGAAGTCATGACGGCCCGACGCGTGTCCTCGGAGCCGGTCTCCAGAGGGCCGGCGGTCGCCTAGGCGGTGAATTCCTTGAGGCCGTCGGTGAAGGAGATCTGGGCGCGGAACCCCAGGTCTCTGGTGGCTCGGGCCGGGGAGGCGACGATGTGGCGGACGTCTCCCAGGCGGTAGGCGCCCGTTGTGACGGGGTGGGGGCCGCCGGTCTGGTGGGAGAGGGCCGTCGCCAGCTCGCCGACCGTGTGCGGGGTGCCGCTGGCGATGTTGTACGGGGTCAGGGCGCCGGGGACGCCTGCCCGCAGGGCCAGGACGTTGGCGTGGGCCACGTCTCGGACGTGTACGAAGTCGCGGCGCTGGCCGCCGTCCTCGAAGACCCGTGGCGCCCGCCCGGCCAGCAGCGCCGACAGGAAGATCGCAGCGACTCCGGCGTACGGCGTGTCCCTGGGCATGCGTGGGCCGTAGACGTTGTGGTAGCGCAGGGCCACGGCGGTGCCGCCGGTCTCGCGGGCCCAGTTGGCGGCCAGGTGTTCCTGGGCGAGCTTGGTGGTGGCGTAGGCGTTGCGGGGGTCGAGGGGGGCGTCCTCGGCGATGACGGCCGGGGCCAGCACGCTGCCGCAGGCGGGGCAGCGGGGGTCGAACAGGCCCTGGGCCAGGTCGTCCGCCTGCCGAGGGCCCGGCCGTACCCGCCCGTGGGTGAGGCAGTCGTACGCGCCCTCGCCGTAGACCACCATCGAGGAGGCGAGCACCAGCCTGGGCACGCGGTGCCTGGCCATGGCGGCGAGCAGGACGGCGGTGCCGTAGGCGTTGACGGAGGTGTAGTCGGGCAGGTCGGCCACGTCGACGCCGAGCCCGACCTTGGCGGCCTGGTGCACGACGGCGTCGACGCCGGGCAGCAGCCGGTCGAGGGCGTCGGCGTCGCGTACGTCCACGCCGCTGACCAGGTCTGCGGCGAGCACCTCGTAGTCGGGGGACGCCCCGGCGCCCGGTGGATCGGAGAGCACCTCAGTGCCGGAGAGCACCTCAGTGCCGGAGAGCGCCTCGGCGATGTGGCTGCCGATGAAACCCGCTGAGCCGGTGAGCAGTACACGCATGCCGCCGATCCAACACCCGCCCGGCGCGTGCCGATCTTACGAAGCGGGAACGTCGCCCAGGTGCGCCACCAGCCGCTGGACCTGCTCGGCGTAGTAGGCGCCGAACTCCGGTGAGGCGGGGTCCCGCTCGCAGACGGCCCTGACGAGCTGGGGGAAGGAGATGCCGGCCGCGGTCATCGCGAACAGGGCCACGAGCACCGCCGCAGGGTCGAGGTCCGCCGGGAACTCGCCGGCCTCCTGGCGGCGGCGGAGCTGTTCGACGTCGCGGCGCATGTCCTCGGCGAAGCTCTCGTCCGGTGGGCCGTCGTCGGTCAGCCCCTGCCAGAGCATCAGCTTGCCGAAGTCGCGGCGCTCGGAGTTGGCTCGTACGTAGCCGGCGACGAGCTCCGCCAGTGTCGCGCCGTGGTCGGCGAAGGCGCTCTCCTCGCCCTGCCATCGGGTGTTGATCGCCTGGTAGAGGCCCTCCTTGCCGCCGAAGTAGTAGGAGATCAGCTGTTTGTTGACGCCGGCTCTGGCGGCGATCTCGCCGACCCGGGCTCCGGCGAAGCCCTTGGCCGCGAACTCCTCCAGCGCCGCCTGCACGATGCGGGCCTTGGTGCGCTCGGGGTCGCGCTGCTTCTCCTCTGGCGCTCGTCTCATGCCGGGACTTTATCATCCATCCGTTTGGTTGACAGTTTCATCCGTTTGGTTGATAGTCGAAGACATGACGAACGACATTGCGATCATCGGCGGCGGCATCGGCGGTCTCTGCCTGGCTCAGGGGCTGCGCAAGGCGGGCCTTCCGGTCACCGTCTACGAGCGCGACCGCACCCCCGCCGACCGGCTGCAGGGCTACCGCGTGCACATCGACCCCCACGGCGCGCGGGCGCTGCACGACTGCCTGCCTCCACACCTGTGGCAGGCGTTCCTGGACACCACCGGACAAGGCGGTCAGGACTTCGGCTTCCTCAGCGAGAAGATGCGCCTGCTGGCGCTGCTGGAGACCGCCGAGGTCGCCGATCCGGCCGACGGCCACCACTCGGCCAGCCGCATCACGCTCAGGCAGGTGCTGCTGTCCGGGCTCGACGAGGTGGTGCGGTTCGGCAGGACGTACGAGCGCTACGAGCGACTGCCGGACGGGCGCGTCAGGCTGCACTTCGCCGACGGCGGCAGCGAGACGGCGGGCATCGTGGTCGCGGCCGACGGCGGGAACTCACGGGTGCGCGGGCAGTATCTGCCGCACGCCCGACGGGTCGACACCGGCATCACGACGGTGGCGGGCAAGTTCCCGCTCACGGAGGAGACCAGGGGGCTCCTGTCGCCCCGGCTGGTCGACGGCCCCAACACGGTCATCCCGCCCAGCGGCCTCGGCCTCTTCTGCGCCCCGCACGACCTGAGTGAGTCCACGGGCACCGCGAACATCCGCGACATCGGCCCCACCACAGGCGGCGTCGGCAGCCTCGGAGCCGCCACAGGCTCCGGCGCCTGCGGCGTCGGGGCCGCTGCCGGGCTCGGCGGTATCGGGGCGACCGAGCAGGAGGGCGCGCTGATGGACAACACCAGCAGCTACGTCCTGTGGGCCCTCGGCGCGGCCGGCCACCACTTCCCGCCCGACATTTCGGAAATGTCGGGCGAGCAGCTCAAGGCCACGGTGTCCCTCATGATCCAGTCCTGGCACCCCGACCTGCGCAGACTCGTCGACGACTCCGACCCGGGCACGGTCTCCCTGCTGCCGATCCGTACCTCGATCCCCGTCGAGCCCTGGCAGACCACGAACATCACCCTGCTCGGCGACGCCATCCACAGCATGACCCCGATGCGCGGCATCGGCGCCAACACCGCGCTCCGCGACGCCCGTCTCCTCACCCAAGCCCTCACCAGCGCCCTCGCCCACGGCCAGGACCCGCTCCAGGCCATCGCCGGCTACGAGGCCCGGATGCGGGAGTACGGTTTCGCGGCCGTACGGGACTCGATGCGCGCGGTCGAGCAGTTCGTCGGCGGCAACCGGATGGCACGGGCCGGCTTCAAGGCGTTCCTCCGCACGGCCCAGCGCTTCCCCGCTTTCAAGGCCAGGGTGTTCGCCGGCGAATAGGGCCACCTGCGAGCGAGTTCGGGTGACATCCTCGCCATAACCAGGCTTTAAGCATCTGGTAAGCCTTCACGAGGTCCAGGCGGTCTAAGGGCTGCGTACTGTGGTAGAAGCAGTGCGGCAACGCATGCCAGCCGCTGCTACACATGGAGTGCGCCAGGTTCGATCTTCCGCAATCGCGGGGAATGCGCCAATGTGGGGGCAGCTTCCACCGCGAAAGAAGGAGACCAGTGGCCGATCCCGTCACGCTCGGAACCCGAGGCAGCGACTTCGCCAGACTCGTCGACAAGATCACCGAAGCCGGTCTGCTGAACCGGCGACCCGTTTACTACGCGATCCGGATGAGCCTCGTCATGGGCGCCTACCTGGGTGCCTGGGCGCTGTTCGCCTGGGTCGGCGCCTCGTGGTGGCAGTTGCTCGTCGCCGTACTGCTCGCCGTGATCTCCACCCAGATCGGGCTCGTCTCCCACGACGTGGGACACCGGCAGGTCTTCCGGACCCGCCGCGCCAGTGACGTCGCCGGGCTGCTGTTCGGCAACCTCGCCATCGGGCTCGGCTGGGGCTGGTGGAACAACAAGCACAACCGTCACCACGCCAACCCCAATCATGAGGACCACGACCCGGACGTCTCCCCCTCGGTGATCGTCTGGTCGCAGGACCAGCTGGGCAGGACGACCCCCCTGGCCCGCTTCATCGCCAAGCGGCAGGCCTACTGGTTCTTCCCGCTGCTCACCCTCGAAGCCTGGCATCTGCACGTCGCCAGCATCAAAGAGGTGTTCAAGCCCACGGCCAAACGCCGCGGCACCGAGGGCGCGCTGCTGGCCCTCCACTTCGTCCTCTACTTCGGCCTGATCTTCACCGTGCTGCCGTTCGGCATGGCACTGGCGTTCATCGTGGTGCACCAGGGGCTGTTCGGCATCTACCTGGGCTGCTCGTTCGCGCCCAACCACAAGGGGATGCCGATCCTGACCGCCGAGGACAAGCTCGACTTCCTGCGCAAGCAGGTGCTGACCTCGCGCAACGTCAAGGGCGGCGTCTTCACCGACGTGCTGCTCGGCCAGCTCAACTACCAGATCGAGCACCACCTCTTCCCGAACATGCCCTCGCCCAACCTGCGCAAGGCCCAGCCGATCGTCCGGCGCTACTGCGAGGAGATCGGCGTCAGCTATCTGGAGACCGGGCTGATCAAGTCCTACAGCCAGGCTCTCAGCCACCTCAACGAGGTCGGCGTGCCGCTGCGCTGACGCGCTTCGGGGGCCGCTCGGCCCTCGGAGCGCTCAGTCCTGTTCCAGCCGCCGGCGCAGCGTCTCCCTGCGCACTTCCAGCTCGGCGATGAGTCCCGCCCGCTCATCGGCCTGCGCGATCATGGCAGCGATCTCGAACTGGTCGGTCGCCCCCATGTCGCGGATCTGGTCGCGCAGATCCTGGTTGTCCTGCTTCAGCTTCGCCAAGTCTTCGTCGAGTCGGCGCAGGTCGTCTTTGGTGCTCATTCCCCAGCACTACCCGCGTGTACCTCGGCTACCACCCCAGGTGGATGTATCCATGACGGCGGCCGTACAGAATGGCAAGCATGCGCAGGTTCACGACGGGAACTGTCGTGTCGCTCGCCGTGGTCGGTGTGGTGCTGGCCGCCGTGGTCGTCACGGGGGTCCTCCGTGCGGAGCGGCAGCCCAACGTCCTGGACGTGCTGCTGCCGCTCGTCGCGGCGGCCGGGGTGCTGCTCCGCGAGCGTTATCCGGTGGTGGCGCTGGTGGTCGTGTCGGCGGCCGTGGTCGCCTACTACCCCTTCGCCAGGCTCGACGGGCCGCTCATCCTGCTGCCGTTCATAGTCCTCTACACCGCCGCCGACCGGGGCCATCTCATCTCCGCCATCGCCACCGGCGCGGCCTCGCTGCTGGCCATGGGACTCGGCGAGGCCGGAGGCGTCCGGCACGTCGACGACAGCACGTTCGTGATGATCGCGGGCTGGGTGGCGGCGGCCATCGCCGCGGGCAGCGTGACCCGCAACCGCCGCGCCTTCCTCCAGGAGGCCGAGCGGCGGGTGCGCGACGCCGAGCACGGCAAGGAGGAGGAAGCGCGGCGGCGGGCGGGCGAGGAGCGGCTGCGCATCGCCAGGGAGCTGCACGACGTGCTCGGGCACAACATCTCCATGATCAACGTGCAGGCCTCGGCCGCGCTGCACGGGCTGAAGAAGCGGCCCGAGGACGCCGAGTCGGCGCTGCGTACGATCAAGGACACCAGCAAGGAGACGCTGCGCGAGCTGCGTACCACGCTGGGCGTGCTGCGCCAGGTGGACGAGGGCGCGCCGACCGCGCCCGCCGGGAGTCTGGCGCGGCTGGAAGCGCTGGTGGAGGCCTCGGGGCTGACCGTGCGCACTCAGGTGTCGGGGCCGCTGGACGGGGTGCCCGTGGAGGTGGATCTGGCCGCCGCCCGGATCATCCGGGAGGCGCTCACGAACGTGTCCCGGCACTCCGGCAGCAAGGAGGCCACCCTGACCGTCAGCAACACGTCCGGAAATATCATGATCCGTGTCGAGGATGACGGTCCGGGCGTCGCCTTCACCGAGGGCAGCGGCTTCGGCGTGCAGGGCATGCGCGAGCGCGCCACCGCCCTGGGCGGCAGCCTCGACGCCGGCCCCAGGCCCGAGGGCGGCTTCCGGGTCGTCGCCGCACTACCGCTGAACGGAGCGTCATGATCCGCACGCTGCTCGCCGACGACCAGCACCTGGTACGGGCCGGCTTCCGGTCCATCCTGAGCGACGAGGACGACATCGAGGTGGTCGCCGAGGCCGCCAACGGCGCCGAGGCGGTGGCGGGAGCCCGCGAGAGCAGGCCCGACGTGGTCCTCATGGACATCCGCATGCCGCAGCTCGACGGCCTGGAGGCGACCCGCCGGATCTGCGCCGACCCCCGGCTGGCCGAGGTCAAGGTGATCATCCTGACCACGTTCGACCTCGACGACTACGTCTACGGCGCGCTGCGCGCGGGCGCCAGCGGCTTCCTGGTCAAGGACACCGAGCCGGCCGAGCTGATCCACGCCGTGCGGGTGGTCGCCAGGGGCGACGCGCTGATCGCGCCGTCGGTCACCCGCAAGCTGATCGCCGAGTTCGCGGGCCGGGTCAAGCGCCCCGAGCCGGGGCCGGAGCTCAACGCGCTCACCGAGCGGGAGCGGGAGGTCCTGGCGCTGGTCGCGGGCGGGCTGTCCAACGACGAGATCGCGGCCAGGCTGGTGCTCAGCCCCGCCACGGCCAAGACCCACGTCAGCCGGATCATGAGCAAGCTCCGGGTGCGCGACCGGGCCCAGCTCGTGGTGCTCGCCTACGAGGCCGGAGTCATCACGCCGGGCTGGCTTACCCCCTGAGTCGTACACTTCCGGGCGCCGTGTCACCGGGGGTGTACACCAGGTGCCCGCCCCGGGCTGACGCGCCGGGGCAGGCCCGAGCCGGATGCTGCTCGGCATGGAGACAGTGGAACTCGCCCGCCTGCAGTTCGCGCTCACCGCGGGCGCGCACTTCCTGTTCGTGGCGCTGACGCTCGGCCTGGCGACACTGGTGGCCGTCGTCCAGACCAGGGCCACGTTCGGGCGCGACCCGGTGCACCAGGCGATGACGCGGTTCTGGGGGCAGCTCTACATCATCAACTACGCGATGGGCATCGTCACCGGGCTGGTCATGGAGTTTCAGCTCGGGCTGTCGTGGAGCGGCCTGACGGAGTTCGCGGGCAACGCCTTCGGCTCCGCGCTGGCACTTGAGACGATGATCGCGTTCTTCGTCGAGGCGACGTTCCTGGGCCTGTGGATCTTCGGCTGGAACAAGCTGAACCGCTGGGCCCACCTGGCGCTGATCTGGGTGGTCACGCTCACCGCCTACGCCTCGGCGTTCTGGATCATGGTGTCCAACGGCTTCCTGCAGAACCCGGTCGGTCACCGGATGCAGGGCGGCGTGCTGCACCTGGCCGACTTCGGCGCGATGGTGGCCAACCCGGCGGCGCTGGTGGCGTTCGGGCACATCCTGAGCGGCGCGCTGGTGGTCGCCGGGTTCTTCATGGCCGGGGTGAGCGCCTACCACCTGCGCAGGCGGACGGCCGAGCAGGACTTCTTCCGCAAGTCGCTGCGCGTCGGGATCACGGTCGCGCTGCCCGCGACGCTGGTCACCGCCACGTTCGGCGGTATCGGGTTCCAGGAGTTGCAGCCCACCAAGAGCGCGGCCTGGGTCGGTGACGCCGGGCGGATGGCCGAGGCGCAGGCCGAGATGGTGGCCCTGCACGGGCCCGGCGACTACCTGCCGCCCGTGGCGTGGGTGCAGAGCGGCGCGATGACGATGCTGATCCTGTTCGCGCTGATGTTCTTCTTCTCCGGGCTGAGCTTCCTGCTGATGCTGTTCCGGCCGGTGGTGCGGGGGCTGCGGATCTGGCACTGGCTGCTGACCGCGATGATCCCGGTGCCGTTCGTGGCCATGCTGGCCGGGTGGATCTTCCGTGAGATGGGGCGGCAGCCGTGGGCGGTCTACGGGCTGCTGACGACGGCCGACGCGATGTCACCGGTGACCGCCGGGCAGATGCGATTCTCGGTCATCGCCTTCACCTCGGTGTTCGCCGTACTGGTCGTGATCAATTACTGGCTGCTGGCCAGGGCCGCGCGGCGCGGGCCCGCCGGCGTGACCCTGGGCGATCGCCCGATCGAGACGGCCACCCCCGTCCTGACGTTCTGAGGGAGCGGACGTGACTCCTCCGCTCCCTGAAGAGAGCGGCTTCTCGCTAAGCCGCTTGCGCAGCCTGGCGAAGGGCAAGCCCTGCCCTCAAGATGTTGATCGCCGCGTTCACGTCGGCGTGCGCGGCATGCCCGCACGCCGTACAGGCGAACGCGGCTTGGGTGAGGCGGTCGTCCTTCGCACAGTGCCCGCAGCGGGCGCACGTGCGGGAGGTGCCGGCGGGGTTCACCGCGATCAGCTTGCGACCGGCGCTTTCAGCCTTGTGCGACAGGATCGTCAGGAACACCCCCCAGCCCGCATCCAGGATCGAACGGTTAGGCCCGGACTTCTGCGCGACGTTGCGGCCGGGCTGCTCGACCGTACCGGAGGCACTGCGGGTCATGTTGGTGATCCGCAGGTCCTCGTGCGCGATCACGTCGTAGGCGCGGACCAGGGCGAGCGCGGCCTTCGCCGCCAGCGCCGCAACCTGCCGGGCGGTGGGACGCAACACGAACGTGAACGACCTGCGCACACCCACCTCCCATCACGCTCGGTAATGACAACACCACGATATCGGCCGGCGCCGACAAAACCAGGAAGGACATCCGTGATGCGCGAACCTGACAGGCCAGGGCACACTCGGGCCTTGACGGCCCTCCCGCTCCCGATTCCCCCGTCGCCTCAAGGCGACGGTCCCCTCGGGAGGAGCTGATGGAGCTCTTCATCCTGGCCTTCTTCGCACTCGGCTATCTGGTGCTGGCGGGGGCCGACATCGGGGTCGGCATGCTGCTGCCCTACCTGGGGCGGACCTCGGAGGAGCGGCGGGAGACGATCGCCGCGATCGCGCCGTTCTTCCTCGGCAACGAGGTGTGGCTGGTGGCCACCGCCGGGGTGCTCGTCGGCCTGTTCCCCCATCTGGAGACCGAGCTGCTGGTCGGGCACTACTCGCTGGTCGTGGTCCTGCTGCTGTCGTGGGTGGTCCGCGACATGGGGCTGTGGCTGCGCGGCAGGGTGGCGGGCGCCGGCTGGCGGCGGCTGTGGGACGGGGCGATCGTCGCCGGCAGCTGGGGGCTGGCGCTGAGCTGGGGGATGCTGCTCGGGGACGTGCTGCTGGGGATGAGCGGGCCGCTCTCGCTGCTGCCCGCGCTGGTGCTGGCGGCGCTGTTCGCGACGCACGGGCTGGCCTTCGCCGCGCTGCGGCTGCGCGGGACGCTGCGTGAGCGCGCCGCGGTGCTGTCGGGCGGCGCGGGCGAGGTACGCACCCTCGCCCTGACGGCGACCGCCATGGCCGTCGTCGGGGTGCTGGCCGGGCTGCGGCTGCCCCTGGAGCCGGGGACGTCCGGTGCGCTGCTTGTGCCGATCATCCTGGTCATGATGCCGCTGCTGGTGGCGTCGCAGGCGTGGGTGTGGTGGACGTTCAGGCACCGTGTCAGCGGCCCGTCGTACCTCTGAGGAGTCAGTGCGCCAGGACCGAGGCGTCCTCCGGGGGGACCTCCGGGGCCGAGACGCGCAGCCAGCGGCAGCCGTACCCGTCGAGCGGCAGGCTCACCCGGCCGCTCTCGGGCACCTCCAGCGTGCCGTCCACCAGAAGGTCGGTGAGCCGGCAGCCCTCCAGTCCCGTCAGCGACAGCTCGACGTCCGCGCGGCCGTCGCCGAGGTTGTGCACCGCGAGGACCGTCGCGCCGTCGGCGTCGCAGCGGTGCGCGAAGACCGCCGGGTCCCCCGACGCCAGCACCGTGTACGTGCCCCAGGCCAGCTCGGGGCACTGGCGGTAGCGCTCGATGAGCAGCTGGATCCAGCGCAGCAGTGACGAGGTGTCCCGCAGCTGGTCCGCCACGTTGACCCGGTCGGGGCCGAAGTCGCCTTCGGTCATCGCGCGCACCGGCGTGCCCCTGGTGAAGCCGCCCTCCTTGGACCACTGCATGGGCGTGCGGACCGCCATACGGCCTTCGGCTCCCAGGTCTTCGCCCATGCCGATCTCCTCGCCGTAGAAGAGCACCGGGGTGCCCGGCAGCGAGAACAGCAGGCTGTAGACGAGCTTGACGTGCCGCGGGTCGCCGCCGAGCATCGGGGGCACCCGCCTGCGGAGGCCGCGGCCGAAGAGCTGCATGTCCTTGTCGGGGCCGAACGCCGCGAAGATCTCCTGGCGCTCGTCCTCGGTGAGCTTGTCCAGGGTCAGCTCGTCGTGGTTGCGCAGGAACACCGCCCACTGGCAGTCCTTGGGCGGCGCGGGCCGCTCCTTGAGCGCGGCGGCGAGCGGCGCGGCGTCGCCACGGGCCAGCGACAGCCAGGCGCGCTGCATGCCGATGAAGTCGAAGCACATGCTGAGCTGGTCGCCGAGCCCCTCGCCGAAGTAGCCGAGCAGCTCCTCGTACGGCAGGTTGACCTCGCCGAGCAGCACCGAGTCGCCCTTGCGCCGGGTCATGAAGGCACGCAGGTCGGCCAGCACCTCGTGCGGGTCGGCCAGCTTGGGGGCGATGTTCTCGATGAGGAACGGCACCGCGTCGACCCGGAACCCGGCCAGCCCGAGCTCCATCCAGAAGCCGAGAATGCGGGTGATCTCGTCGCGTACCTCCGGGTTGCCCATGTTCACGTCGGGCTGGTGGCGGTAGAAGCTGTGCAGGTAGTACTGGCCGCTGCCCTCGTCGAGCTCCCAGACGCTGTCCTCCTTGTCGGGGAAGACGAGCTGCGCGGGCTCCGGCCCCGGCGTGTCGGACCAGACGTACCAGTCGCGGCGCGGCGAGTCCTTGCCCGAGCGCGCCTCCACGAACCAGGGGTGCTGGTCGGAGGTGTGGTTGACGACCAGGTCGGCAATGACCCGCAGGCCGCGGTCGTGGGCGGTGCGCATGAACTCCACGAAGTCACCCAGCGTGCCCAGCCGCGGATCGACGCTGTAGTAGTCGGTGACGTCGTAACCGTCATCCTGCTTGGGCGTCGGATAGAACGGCATCAGCCACAGGCAGGTGACCCCCAGCCCCGCCAGATAGTCGATCTGCTGCGTGAGCCCCCGGAAGTCGCCGATGCCGTCACCGTTCCCGTCCTTGAACGTCTCCACGTCCAGGCAGTAGATGACGGCGTTCTTCCACCAAAGGTCGCTGGTGTACGTCAGTCGCATCGCGCCTCACTACCCCGGGAGGCCGCGATCTCACAACGCCCACAAGTGACCACATTCATTGACGCACTACGACAAGTCGCCACTAAGGTCTGACCCGACACGATCCACTGGAAGGGCCACCATGAGCGACTACGCGATCACCTTCGACCTGATCGACACCGACAAGGACGGCCGCATCTCCGCCGTCGAGCTGGTGCGGCTGATGGAGGTCCTCGGCCGCCCCATCACCCTGGACGCGGCCCAGGAAGGCGTCCGCAGGCTCGACCGCGACGGCGACGGCCTCATCGACGTCACCGAACTCGGCACGTTCCTGCAGCCCTGACGCGGCGGCCACGTCCTGCTGGCCGAGTCGCCTGGAGCCTCACCGGCGGCGCTAGCGTGGGGCCGTGTTCACCGACATCGAAACCTTCCAGGAGACGCTCGCAACCAGCGGGATGCCGCCTGTCCTCAGCGCGCGCCACGACTGCAGGGAATTCCGGGCCACCGTCGCGGCGCGCGACCTTGGGCCTCTCAAGCTGATCGAGCTGGTCACGCCCGAGGGCGAGTGCTTCCGAGACGCTCGTCGCGTCCGCGACGCCGACGAGGAGTTGTGGCAGATCGACCTGATGACGCGGGGCCGGGCACGCATCGAGCAGGGCCGCGGCATCGCCGACCTCCGGCCGACCGACCTGGTCCTCATCGATCCGGCGCGGCCGGTCCGGTTCGCCAGCACCGCCTCCACGCACGTGACCATCCTGGTGCCCCGGCGGGAGCTGCGGCTCCGCCCGGGCGACGCCGCCAGCCTGGCCGGCGTACGCATCAAAGGTGACCGCGGCCCGGGCGCCCTGGTGTCCTCACTGGCACGGAACATGACCCGGTCGCTGACCGGGTTCCGCGCCGGCGAGGCGGACCGATCGGCAGCTGCGGTGATCGAGCTGATCTCGGTGGCGCTCGATGCCCAGCTGGGCAACGCGCGGCCGGGCGCCGACGAGGCGCTGCGCGACCGCGTTCTCGGCTACATCGAGGCGCGGCTGTCCGACCGAGATCTCGCCCCGGCCAGGATCGCCGCCGCACATCACATCTCCGTACGCCGGCTCCACAAGCTTTTCGAAGACCAGCCGCTGACCGTCGCGGCCCTCATCCGCCGACGCCGCCTGGAGCAGTGCCGCGCCGACCTGGCGCGAAGCGACCGGACGGTCGCGGCTGTCGCCGCCCGCTGGGGATTCGCCGATCCGGCGCATTTCAGCAGGCTCTTCAAGGCGACGTACGGCTACAACGCGTCGGCGCTGACGTCCAGTGACCGTGCACGGGCAGTCAAGGCGCCCGCCGCCCGGCCCAGCGAGGATGGGGGCGCCCGAACTACAGAAAGGTGATCGCATGGAACAGTCGGTCGAGGCGATGAGCACCATTCCAACCAACATGTACGAGGCCTGGAACCGCGGGGACGTCGCCGGTTTCTTCGCGGATTTCGCCGAGGACGCCCTTTTCGCGGAGCTTGAGGGAACCATCTACCGGAGCCGCGCGGAGGCGATCACGGCACACGAGGCGCTCCTCGGCACCGTGATGAAGGGTTCCCGGCTGGTGCGGGGCGAGGTGCCGTTCGCCCGGATCATCAGCCCGGGCGTCGGCGTGGTCCACAGCCGCGTCGGCATCCTCATGCCGGGCGAGGAGGAGCCACCGCCGACGCGCTTCTCCATGCAGCTTTTCGTCGTGGTGTGGCGGGACGACCGCTGGGTGGTCGTGGCTCTGGAGAACGCGCGCCTGCTGTCCCTGGAGACCATGGCAGCCCTGGAGTCCCTGGAGTCCCTGGCCTGACCAGGCGGCGGCTAGGCGGTGTGCAGGTAGACCTGGCCGAAGACCTCTGACAGGTGCTTCAGGTCCGTGGCGTTGTCCACCTCGGGGGACGCCGGGTCGTAGACGGTGGCCAGGCGCGGGCGGATGGTGGTGAGCTTCTTGAGCTGGTCCCAGGTGGTGTTGGCCGCCCACTTCTCGCCGTAGGCCCGGCTGACCTGGCCCTGGCCGTCCTGCCAGCGGGTCCAGAGGGTGACGGTCTCGGCGGCGTCGTGCTGGAGCGGGGCCGCGACGCGGTCGGTGATCGACGTGGTGGCCTGCTCGGGGGTGAGCTGGGAGGTGCCGGGGGCGGCGAAGCCGGCGTCCTCAGCGGCGATCTGCGCGTAGGCGTCCCAGGCGCGGGCGCGGACCTGGATCCACTGGTTGCGCTGGGCGGTGGCGGCGTCGATCTGCCAGGTGGCGTACTCCGTGGCCAGGTGGCCGCCGTCGAGGGCGAGCTGGTCCACGAGACCCTTGGTGAGCCAGCCGCCGACGCGGTCGGCGTCGAGCAGCGGATACTTCTCAGTGATCGCCGTCTTGCACTCTTCGTTGACGCCGCAGCCGAACACCGGCATCAGCGTGTGCACGGCGAGCTTCTTGCCCGGCGCCGCCTGGCGGAGCGCGGCCGAGGCCTGGGCGACGAAGGCGTCCAGGTCGTCGGCGGTCTCGAAGTCCTTGTCGTACCCGAGCTGCGAGCTGAACCGCACGCCCACGACCCCCGGCTGTACGGCGAGGGCGGCGAGCTTCTTGGCCGCCGCCGCGAGGTTGCCGGCCTTGTAGTCGTCGGCCAGTTCGGCGTCGATCCACACGCGCATGCCCGTGTCGGCGGCGGTCTTGGCGGCCTGGCCGGTGGGGGTCTCGGCGGCCTGCTTGGCCTGGGCCTGGGTGACCCCGTCGGGGCCGACGAAGCAGGGCTCGGCGGTCTGGCACTCGGGGGTGCCGCCGTCACCGCCGCCGTCGTCGGGGCCGGGGGCGCCGCCATCGTGCATCTCGCCGTCGCCCTCGACGTCGAAGTCGGCGCACTGCTCGCCGGACGTGGTGCAGTCGACGACGTTGCCGTCCATCGGCCCGGTGTCCTTCATGTTCTGGCCGTCGTTGCCCAGCCAGAAGTTGGCGATGTCGTCCACTTCGTCCGGGGTGGCCATCCAGTGGCAGACGACGTACGCGGGGGCGTCCTCGGACATCAGGTCGTTGCAGCTGCGCGGGTCGTCCTCCGACCACGCGGGGACGCCGATGCCGAGCAGGGAGAGGGCGAGGCCGATGACGAAGATCTGCCGCAGTCGCATGGCGCCTAACTTCCGAGGGGGTGATCGTCGGGCATATCGCACAATATCCGGCTGATCAGTATCGTTCAATGCGATCAGCCCCTTTGAGGTACCACGAGTGGCCGTAGGAAAATGGCGCGACACCAGGTCAGCGGTACGGGCACACTGGTACCTGTTTGGGTGTTTCCAAGGGGGCGGCGTGCGTACTTTCATGGGTGATCTCGGCCTGCTCCGGGATCGGCGGTTCGCCCTGCTCCTGTCGGCCCGGACCATCTCGATGCTCGGCAGCTCCTTCGCCCCCGTGGCCCTCGCCTTCGGCATCCTTGAGCTCCCCGGCGCGACCGCCACCACGCTGTCCGTGGTGCTCACCGCCGAGGCGCTGCCCATGGTGCTGTTCATGCTGTTCGGCGGCGTGCTCGCCGACCGGCTGCCGCGCCAGCGGGTGATGATGGTCGGCGAATGGGTCAACGCGCTGGCGTTCTTCGCGCTGGCCGCGATGATGCTCAGCGGCTGGACCCCGCTGTTCGCGATGGCGACGGCCGCGGCCTTCAGCGGCGTGGCGATGGCGGTGCTCTACCCGGCGCTGACCGGGATCATCCCCGAGGTGGTGCCCGCCGACCGGCTGCAGACCGGCAACGCGCTGCTCGGCCTGGGCTCCAACGTGTCCCGCGTGGCCGGCGCGGTGCTCGGCGGCGGCACGGTGGTGCTGGTCGGCGGCGGCTGGGCGCTGGCGGTGAGCGGCGCGCTGTTCGCCGTGGCGGGGCTGCTGCTCGCGGCGCTGCGGCTGACGCCCGGCGAGCGGGCCGAGGGCCCGGCGCAGTCGGTGCTGTCGGACCTGCGCGAAGGGTGGCGCGAGTTCAGCTCCCGGCAGTGGATCTGGGTGGTGGTCGCGCAGTTCTCGGTGCTGGTGATGGCGCTGCAGGCGGGGCACGGCGTGCTCGGGCCGCTGCTGGCCAAGGAGAGCCTGGGCGGCGCCCCGGCCTGGTCGGCGTTCCTCGCCGGTGAGGCCGTCGGCACGATCGCCGGCGTCTTCGTCTCCCTGCGCGTGCGGCCACGCCGCCCGATCCTGGTCGGCACCCTGCTCTGCCTGCCCTCCGCGCTGCCGTACTTCCTGCTGGGCGGGGAGGCCCCGCTCTGGGCGAGCGTGCTGGCGGCGTTCGGGCTGGGGGTCTGCTTCGACGTCTTCGGGGTGCTGTGGCAGACGACCATGCAGCGGGAGGTGCCGGCGGAGTCGCTGTCGCGGGTGGCCTCGTACGACGCGCTCGGTTCGCTGATGTTCGGCCCGCTGGGGCTTCTGCTGGCCGCGCCGGCGGCGGCGGTCATCGGCCCGCAGGCGGCGCTGATCGGCTGCGGGATCCTCATCGTGCTGTCCACCTGCGCCGCGCTGCTCTCCCCCGCCGTGCGCAACCTGCGCGCCCCGCTGCCCGAGCCGGTCTCAGGCTGACCGGAAGTGGTCGCGGGCCCGCGGCTGGAACATCAGCGTCACCGCCCCGAGCACGGCCAGCACGTGCAGCGCCCTGCTGCCGCCGAAGAGCAGGTCCCGCACGCCGGCCTGGGCGACGGCCTCGGTGATCGAGCCGCCCGCCAGCAGCCACTGGACCGGCGCGACCACCATCGAGAGCAGGCCGAGCACGCCCAGCAGGCCCGTCAGGCTCCAACGGGCCCAGTCACGGCCCTGCCACATCCGCCAGATGAGCAAGCACGCGGTCCCGAAGACGACGACCCGCAGGCCGACCCCGGACAGCACCTCACCGGCACCGGCCGTGCCGCTGGACAACAGGCCGGTGACCGCGAGCACGGTCTCGAAGATCCCGGCCGCCACCGCCACCAGCCACAGGATGGCGGCGGCGTGCACGGTCTGCGGGGTTTGCGTGGGTGGTGCGACGGTCTTGGTCACGCCGAGAAGTCTGCGCCGCCACCCCCTGTCCGGGCATGCCCGCCGCCCCCCGAACCGCAGGTGGGGCCCGCCCTACCCGGCCGTTCCGCTGGTCCGCAGCCCGCGCGAGGGGGTCCGCTCGTGCAGCCCGAACCGCGCCTCCGGCTCGTGGTCGCCGTCGAGGACCCCGGCCACGTACGCGGCCAACTCCGGGGCGTGCTTGAAGCCGTGCCCGGAGTCGCCGCCCAGCAGCCACACGCCCGGTGCGACCTCGGCGATGATCCACTCGGTGTCGGGGGTGAGCGCGTACTGGCAGACCTGGCTGAAGAGCACCGGCGCCGACACCAGCGAGGGGAACCGCCGCGCCAGGTAGGCCCTGGCCTGGGCGACGCCGGCCTCGTCCACGGTCCGCTCGCCGTGCTCGGGATCGTACGGCGCGCCCTCGATGTCGGAGGTGGCCTTCATGCCCACGCCGTCCACGTCACCGTGCCCGTACGCGGCCGCGCCGTGGTCGACCCAGGCGGGCGTGCCGGGGACGGTCCACTCGGCGGGCACCGCGAAGTGCAGCGTGTCCTGCTTGGTGACGGTCAGCGGGACGTCGAACAGTCCCGGCAGCCAGGCGCCGCACGCCCACACCACCCGGTCCGCGGCGAGCACCTCGCCGCCGACCCGGACAGCGCTCCGGTACGGCGCGTCATCGCCGGTCACGGGCACCGCCCGGCCCCTGACCAGGCGTACTCCGGCGGCCTCGGCCAGCTTGGCGGTCACCTGGGTGGCCCGCCGGGCCCTGATCACGCCGGCCTTCGGCTCCCAGAGCAGAAAGCTGAGGTCGTCCCCGCGGAACTCGGGGAAGAACCGGGCGCCGTCCGACGGGTCCAGCACCTCACACGGGATATCCAGATTTTTCAGGACTCGGGCGCTGGCGCTCTCCCAGCCGTCGGGCGTCCCGGCGAACCACATCATGCCCGCCTCGTGATAGAGCTCCTCCCCTGCCCGCTCGGAGAGCCGCCGCCAGCCGTCCCGGGCCTGCCAGGCCATCCGGGCGTACCAGTCCTCCGTGCCGTGCGCGCAGCGCATCAACCGGGTCTCGCCCGCACTGGCCTGCCGTACATGCCCAGGTTTGTGCTGCTCGACCAGCGTCACCTGCCAGCCGCTCTCGGCCAGCCGCAACGCCAGCGATGATCCCCAGATGCCCGCCCCGACCACGACGACCGTCTTCATGGCATTACGGTGACCGCAAAACACTGTTTCGCGCAAGGTCAAATGACGATGAGCGTGGCCACGACGCCCGCGCAGTTGCCGGCCACACAGATCCGCACCGGGACCCGGAACACTCCGGACGCGGTGGGGACGCCGCCGACCCGGCCGTCCGGGCCGATGGTGACACCGGCGGGCACGGCTTCGTAGCTGGTCACGGTGAAGGTCGGGAGCACTCCGGAGGGGCCGCCGTTGATCTGGATCCGGCCGTCCAGCGGCCGGCCGATCCTGCCGGGGAAGGTGAGCGAGCTCGGATACCAGGGCACGTTGCGCAGCACCACGAAGGTGACCCGCTCCTCGGCGCAGGCCCGGCCGCTGCACAGGCGGACGGGCGCGTTGTAGGTGCCGACGCGGTCCGGCGTGCCGTACAGTCTGCCGCTCGCGTCCACCCCGACGCCGGGGGCGAGGTCGGTGGCCGCCTGGAAGGTCACGCCCTTTTCGGTCGGCGTCAGGCTCCGGCTCACCTCGATGCCCTCGGTGACGTAGAAGACGTCCTCCAGCAGCCGGTCCGACCGGGTCGCCTCGGGGGCGCCCCACGCCAGCTGGATGGCTTTCGCCCCGACCGACGGCAGGGCGGGCAGAAGGGCGCACATGGCCAATCCGGCAACCAGGAGTGTCCACGTTTGCCGCATGTTTACCCCCCGGTGCTTCTGTCCAGCTACGTACCCCTTTAAGCGCGTAGCGTCACCCCCATCTCACGCATAGATAATCGGGTCATGGTCGCTGAATCCGCCCAGACCCTGGAGCGCGGGCTCCGCTTGCTGAGGCTGCTGTCCGACGGCAGGAACGGCCGCACGCCCACCGAGCTGAGCACTGAGCTCTCGCTGAGCCGCCCGGTGGTGTACCGCCTGCTGACCACGCTGCTCAACGAGGGGTTCGTGCGCCGCGACGCCGAAGGCCGGGTGCATCTGGGATTCGGGGTGCTCGTGCTGGCGCAGGCCGTACAACCCCTTCTGAGAGCGGCGGCGCTGCCGACGCTGCGGCGGCTGGCCGAGCGGGTGGGCGCGACCGCGCACCTGACCGTCGCGGAGGGTGCGGACGGGCTGGCCGTGGCGGTGGTCGAGCCGTCGTGGACCGACATGCACGTGGCCTACCGCGAGGGGTCGCGCCATCCGCTGACCAAAGGCGCGGCCGGACAGGCGATCCTGGCCCTGCGCGAGGGACGGGCCGAATATCTCGCGACCGAGGGGCAGTTGCAGGAGGGCGCACGGGGGGTGGCGGCGCCGGTGACGGGGCTGCCCTGGCTGGAGGCCTCGGTCGGGGTGGTGACGTTCGGGCCGCTGGAGGAGTCCACCGGCGCGCGGGTCGTCGAGGCCGCGGCCGAACTGGCCGGCGCCCTGGGTTGACATGTCCGGGGCGATGACGGACCGTGGTCACACATAGAGGACGGATGCGTCCGCTATACGGACAGCTTGTGGAGGAGTAGATGCCGTACTACCGCGTCGTGGGAGAGGTGCCTCGCAAGCGCCACATCCAGTTCAGGCGGCCCGACGGCGGGCTCTACGCCGAGGAGCTGATGGGCGAGGAAGGCTTCTCGTCCGACTCCTCGCTGCTCTACCACCGCCATCTGCCCACCGCGATCGTCAAGGCCGAGGCCGTCACGGCCACCGCCGACACGCGGCTGGAGCCCAACCTGCCGCTGTCCCCCCGCCACTTCCGCACCCAGGAGCTCACCGGCGCGGGCGACCTGGTGGCCGGGCGGATCCTGCTGGCGGGCAACTCCGACGTCCGCCTGTCGTACGCCACCAGCGACCAGCCCAGCGAGCTCTACCGCAACTCCATGGGCGACGAGTGCGTGTACGTCCAGGCGGGCCGGGCCCGCTTCGAGTCCACCTACGGGGTGATCGAGGCGGGGCCCGGCGACTACGTCGTCATCCCTACCGGCACCATCCACCGGTGGGTGCCCGACGGGCAGGTCAACGTGCTGGCCATCGAGGCGTCCGGGCACATCAGGCCGCCCAAGCGCTACCTGTCCCAGCACGGCCAGTTCCTGGAGCACGCGCCCTACTGCGAGCGCGACCTGCGCGCCCCCGCCGAGCCGCTGACCGTCGAGGGCGGCGAGGTGCCGGTGCTGGTGCGCACCCGGGGCGGGCTGACCAGGCTCGTCTACCGCCACCACCCCTTCGACGTGGTCGGCTGGGACGGCTGCCTCTACCCGTACGCGTTCAACATCGACGACTTCGAGCCGGTGGTGAAGAAGACCCACGCGCCGCCGCCGGTCCACCAGACGTTCGAGGGGCCCGGCTTCGTGGTGTGCTCCTTCTGCCCGCGCCCGCTCGACTTCCACCCCGACTCCGTGCCGATCCCCTACAACCATCACAACGTGGACTCCGACGAGTTCATGTTCTACGTGGGCGGCGACTACTCCGCACGCAAGGGCTCGGGCATCGACGTCGGCTCGATCTCCCTGCATCCGGCCGGCTTCACGCACGGGCCGCAGCCCGGCGCGGTGGAGGCCGTCATCGACGCCGTCGCCAAGGGCGTCACCACCACCAGCGAGATGGCGGTGATGGTGGACACCTTCCGCCCGCTCGACCTCGGACAGGGCGCACTGTCCTGCGAGGACACCGGCTATGCCTGGACTTGGTCACGATGACTTCCTTCCCGACGACGCTCTTCACCGCTCTGGTCGACGACGCGGGCCTGTTCCCGCCGACGTCACTGCACATGTCCGAAGCTCTGGGCCGCCACGAGCGCGACCAGGAGCGCGGCACCCGGATGCTCACCCACCGCTTCCTGTGCCCGGCCAGCCGCCTCGACGCGCTGCGCCGTGAGCCGTTCACGCCCCGGCGGATCGGGCTGATCGTCGACACCGAGAAGGTGCCGCCGTTCGACGACCTGCCGGTCGACTTCGTCGAGGTGCGGCCGAACGACGACCACAGCCTCGATCACGCCGTCCGGGAGCTGCACACGTCGCTGCCGCCCGGCGTGCGGCTGTTCGTCGAGGTGCCGCCCAGGAAGCACTTCTCGGACGTGCCCGAGGGGGTGGGCCTGAAGGTCCGCTGCGGCGGGCCGGAGGCCGGCGACTTCCCGCCGGCGGAGCAGCTCGCCGGGTTCATCCGGTTCTGTGCGGACAACGACATACCGTTCAAGGCCACGGCCGGGCTGCACCACGCCGTCCGCCACTTCGACCCCGCGCTCGGCGTCGACCGGCACGGCTTCCTCAACGTGCTACTGGCGGTCTGCGAGACGGTCGAGCACCGCGACGCGGTGCCGGTCCTGCGCTCCGCGGACGCGGGGCATCTCGTACGGCTGGCGCGCTCCGTGCCCGAGGAGACCGCCAAGCGGGCGCGTCACCTGATGGTGAGCTACGGCTCGTGCAGCACGGTGACGCCCATCGAGGACATGCTCACCCTGGGACTGATCGAGGAGGAAGCGTGAGCTGGGGACTGGACAACCTGCCGTACGGGGCCTTCTCCCCGCAGGGTGAGCGGCCGAGGGTGGGCGTGCGCTACGGCGACAAGGTGCTCGACCTGGCCGCCGCCCTGCATGACGAGGTGTTCGCCGCCCCGACGCTCAACCCGTTCATGGCCCGCGGGCGCGGCGCCTGGCACGACACCAGGGCGCTCATCCAGAACAAGCTCACCAGCGACCTGGCCGTCACCGAGCCGCACCTGATCCCGCTCGACCGGGTGCGCCTGCACATGCCGTTCGAGGTCGCCGACTACGTCGACTTCTACTGCTCGCTGGAGCACGCGGGCAACCTCGGCCGGATCTTCCGGCCGGACGCCGAGGCGCTGCTGCCCAACTGGCGTCACCTGCCCGTCGGCTACCACGGCCGGGCGGGCACGGTGGTGGTGTCCGGCACGCCGGTGAGACGGCCGCACGGCCAGCTGGGGGCGGGCGTGTTCGGCCCGACCGCCAAGCTGGACATCGAGGCCGAGCTGGGGTTCGTGGTGGGCGTGCCGTCCGAGCATGGCTCCCGGGCGGGCGCGTTCGAGGAGCACGTCTTCGGGGTGACGCTGGTCAACGACTGGAGCGCGCGCGACATCCAGGGCTGGGAGTACGTTCCGCTCGGGCCGTTCCTGGGCAAGTCGTTCGCCACCTCGATCTCGCCGTGGATCACGCCGCTGGAGGCGCTGCCCAGGGTCCCCGGCCGGGCCCAGGACCCGCTGCCGCTGGACTACCTGCGCCGGCAGGGCGACTGGGGGCTCGACGTCACCCTGGAGGTGGCGATCAACGGCGAGGTCGTCTCCCGGCCGCCGTACCGGGGCATGTACTGGACGCCGGACCAGATGCTCGCCCACCTGACCGTGAACGGCGCCTCGCTGCGCACCGGCGACCTGTTCGCCAGCGGCACGGTCTCCGGCGAGCAGCGCGAGGAGCGGGGCTCGCTCATCGAGCTCACCTGGAACGGCGCCGACCCGATCAAGCTGGCCAACGGCGACACCAGGACGTTCCTGGAGGACGGCGACACCGTGACCATCCGCGCCACGGCGGGCGAGGTCAGCCTGGGGGAAGTTTCCGGAACCATCGGATAAGTGACTCAGGGTGCCGCAGGCATGACTCACCGCTAACCTTGAGGGTCCCGTTCCCCGGACAGCAGGAGTGACATGCTGCGGCGTGCCGCGACGATCTGCCTGGCCGCCCTGCTCGCCCTCGGCGGCTGCGGCGTTCAGGGCCCTCCGCCCCGCCCGGCCGTGGTCCACGTCTCCCCGTCTTTCGACACCATGCGGGCCCGCCCCGAGCGGGGGATCGTGGTCAGAGCCCAGGGCGGCACGCTCAGCGAGGTCCTCGCCTACACCGATGGCACCGCCGTACGGGGCACGCTCGACGCCGCGCGCACCACCTGGCGCTCCGACTGGACGCTGCGCCCCGGCTCCGAATACGTGGTGACCGCCACCGCTGCCGGAGATCCGGACGGCCCGGCGACGGTCGCCATGGGGCGGTTCCGCACCCGCCCGGCCGAGCGCACGTTCGGCCTGGCCGCCATCGCGCCGCTGCCGGGCGAGACCGTGGGCGTCGGCATGCCGATCATCCTCGACTTCGACACCCCGGTGCGCGCCAAGGCCGCCGTCGAGCGGGCGCTGGAGGTCCGGACGACGCCGCCCGTCGAAGGGGCCTGGCGGTGGACCAGCGACACCCGGGCGGTCTACCGCACCCGGCGCTTCTGGCCCGCCAGGCGGAAGGTCACGGTCACCGCCCACCTGGCCGGCGTCCGCCTCGCCACCGGCGTCTACGGGGCCGCCGACCAGACGTTCGGCTTCACCGTGGGACGCGACCAGACCTCCGCCGTCAACGTGCGGACCCACCGGATGACCGTCCACCGCGACGGCCGCACGGTGCAGGACATGGCCATCAGCGCCGGCATGGGCACCACCCGCGAATACACCACGACCAGCGGCGTCCACCTGACCATGGACAAGGGCGACCCGGTCCGGATGATCTCGCCCGGCCGCACGGAGGGCGATCCCGGCTACTACGACGTCATGATCGACCACGCCGTCCGCATCTCCGACAGCGGGGAGTACGTGCACGCCAAGGACAACGTATGGGCCCAGGGCCGGGCGAACGTCAGCCACGGCTGCGTCAACGCCCGGCCCGACCAGGCGGCCTGGTTCTACGCCAACTCGCTGCGCGGCGACCCGGTGACGATCACCGGCACCACCCGCGAGCTCGATTGGCAGAACGGCTGGGGCTACTGGCAGCTGCCGTGGGAAGAATGGCGGCGCGGAAGCGCCCTTTTTTCCGAGGCCTCGAAGCCATCACGGCCCCTGCCATAAGGGCAAATCCAGCATTACGGTGGGGGGAGGGGGGAACGGTCTCACGTTCTGGACCGTTGTTCCTATAGGAGGCGGAGCATGGATGCATGGATCATCTGGATAATCCTCGCGGTCGTCCTCGGCGTGGCCGAGATATTCACTCTCACCGCCGCCCTCGGGCTTCTGGGGATCGCCTCGCTCCTGACCGCGGCGACCGCCGCCATCGGGCTGCCCGTGCCACTGCAGCTTCTCGTGTTCGCCTTGTCATCCACGGCGGGGCTGGCCGTCATCCGGCCCATCGCCGCACGCCACATCCGCCAGCCGCAACTGCGCCGCTTCGGGGTGGAAGCCCTCGTCGGCAAGCCCGCCTACGTGCTGTCCGAGGTCACCGGGCGTGACGGCAGAATTCGCCTCGCCGGCGAGGAATGGTCCGCACGCGCATATGACGAGACCCTCGTGATCCCCACCGGCGCCACCGTCGACGTCATCGAGATCGACGGAGCGACCGCCCTCGTATATCCCCGGGAGTGACCCATGGATCCGCTGTTGATAGTCGGGCTGTTCATCATCCTTTTCGCGGTTTTCACCGTCCTGAAAGCCGTGCGCATCGTGCCGCAGGCCCGTGCGCGCAACGTCGAGCGGCTCGGCCGCTACAACCGGACGCTCAAGCCCGGCCTGAACTTCGTCATCCCGTACGTCGACCGCGTCTATCCCATGATCGACCTGCGTGAGCAGGTCGTGTCCTTCCGCCCCCAGCCGGTCATCACCGAGGACAACCTGGTCGTCGAGATCGACACCGTCCTCTACTTCCAGGTCACCGACCCGCGGGCCGCGGCGTACGAGATCGCCAACTACATCCAGGCCGTCGAGCAGCTCACCGTCACCACGCTGCGCAACGTCGTCGGCTCGATGGACCTGGAGAAGACGCTGACCTCCCGCGACACCATCAACAGCCAGCTGCGCGGGGTGCTCGATGAGGCCACCGGCAAGTGGGGCCTGCGCGTCAACCGCGTCGAGATCAAGGCCATCGACCCGCCCAAGTCCATCAAGGACGCGATGGAGAAGCAGATGCGGGCCGAGCGTGACAAGCGCGCCGCGATTCTCAACGCCGAGGGCCAGCGCCAGTCGCAGATCCTCACCGCCGAGGGTGACAAGCAGAGCCAGATCCTGCGGGCCGAGGGCGCCCGGTCGGCCGCCATCCTGGAAGCCGAAGGCGAGTCCCGCGCCATCGACCAGGTCTTCCAGGCGGTCCACCGCAACGACCCCGACCCCAAGCTGCTCGCCTACCAGTACCTCCAGGTGCTGCCGCAGCTCGCCAAGGGCGACAACAACACCTTCTGGGTCATCCCCAGCGAGGTCACCTCGGCCCTGCAGGGCGTCTCCAAGGCCTTCACCGAAGCCCTGCCCTCGATCGCCGCCCGCCAGGAGTCGGCCACGGAGTCCGCGGCCATCGAAGAGGAGATCGCCAAGGCGGCCGAGGCGGCCGCCGAGGCCGTCGCCGACGCCCAGGAGGCCGAGAGCCCCAAGGGCCCCCGCCAGCTCACCAAGGGCGTCGCCGACCCGTCCCCCTTCCCCGACCTGGACAGGGAGCACCGCGAGTCCGGCCGCTGACCCGCTCACGAGATGCCCGCCACGGACATTCTGTGGCGGGCATCCTCGTTCAGCCGATGGGCCTCTGATCAGGCCTCCGGGCCAGACCACGTGCCTTCAGAGGTCAGTCGCCCGAGCCCTCCGGCGGATCCTCAAGCGACTTCGAGCAGTCGGCGCACCTCGTTCTCCCGGTGCATGATCCGCGCCCTGCAGGCCAGCTTGACGGCCGCGTCCGCCAGCGCGAGACTCCGATCCACCTGGGGGATGTCGTCTCCCATCTCGGTGCGCAGCCAGTCGGAGACCTCCGCCCAGGAGTAGACGCTGATATTGTCGGCCTCGATGACCGGCTCCGGAAATCCCCCCGGCCCTCGCTGCCCGGCGGCCAACTGCCTCAGGCTGGCCTGCGTACGCCCCCCATGCCGCCTCGCCGCGTCCCCCAGCGTCACCCCGTCGTTGTGCTGGACTCCCACTGCCCACAACTGATCGACCGCTCTTAGCTGAACGAGAACGGACAGGATCGCTTCCATCAGACTGTCGGCCTCTCGATCGCACATGAAGTAGGGCGAGCGGCCACTGACCAGTGCGCAGTCATCCAGACCTGCCTCAAAGAGGCGATCGAACTCGTCATCGTCCGGATTTCGATTGAGCATGATACGAAAGTCCCAGACAGTCATGAGCCCTCCTCTTGCTCTTCGGCGCCACACTTATCGTGCTTGACCGTCCATCGCTGGATTTGCTTTGCGTGCACACCGGGATTACGCGGCGTGCAGTTGATCACGAACTTGTCTTCGCCGCAGGAGCAGAGGACCCACCCCCAGCGATGCCCGTTGTGATCCTGCACCACCGTGAAGGCACGGTTGACCTTACGAAGTGCCGCAAGCGCCGCGTTGATCTCGTTGTGTTGGTGTCTTCCTCGACCGACCATGTTCTAACTGTGCAACAGTGTTACACAGTTAGAACGGTCTTTCCAAGCCAGGAGTGCCCATTGATCCTTCAGGACGTGGGCAGCAGGCTGTTGTCGAACCAGGGGGCGGGGTCGCGGCCGCCGTCGAGCATGCCCGCGTCGGCCAGCTCCCGGTAGCCCGCCGCCCAGGCCGCCTTCTCGGTGACCAGCAAGGGCCTGCTCGGGTCGCCTCCCGTCCAGCCCTCCCGGAGCATGGTCAGGCTGGCCCTGGCGATCTGGTCGTCGTCGAGCGTGGCGAAGGAGTAGGCGCCGCGCAGCTGCGCGATCGTCTCGCCGAAGTACTGGTCGGCGACCATCGCCGCCATCGCGTCCTGGATGGCCGCCAGGAAGGCCCGGAGGCCGTCTGCCTGCTTCTCCAGGGCGTCCTTCGAGGTGGCGTAGACCTGCGCGTCGGACTTGGCGTACTTGCTGGGGTCGAACACACCCGCGTCGGGTTCCTGCGCCTTCAGGACGTTGGCCGTGTCGACGCTCACCACGTAGCCGGCGATCCGGCCCCGCTGGACCAGGTTGAACGTGCCGGGAGTCAGCCCGACGACCTGGCGCTCGCACTCCTTCGGGTCGAGCCCGGCGGCGGCCATCACGAGGGAGACGACCTTGTCGCTGTTGCCGCCCTCGGAGGGCACGCCCATCGTCCGGCCGACGAGGTCCTCCGGCTTCTCCACCGGATGCTTCCTCTTGCTGTAGACGAACCGTACGGCGGAGGTCCGGAACGGCGTGGCGATGTTGACCAGGGGTTGCTTCGTGGTGGTGAGCGCCGTCATGACGTCGATCTGGCCGAGGCGGCTGACCGGCGCGACACCCGAGAGCACCGCCTGCATCGCCTGGGACGTGCCCTTGGCGGGCTGCAGAGTGACGTCGAGCCCGTGCTTCTTGAAGTGTCCCCCGGCCACGGCGAGTAACTCGGGCGCGAGGGACAGGGTTTCGATCGGGATGGGGCTCAGAAAGGTCAATCGGCCGCCGTCGCCGCTGTCCGACCCGCACGCGGCCAGCGAGCTTGAGCCCAAGGCGGCCGCCGTGGCGGCGAAGGCCGAGCGCCTGAGGAAAGACCTACGGTTGAGAGAAAGGGAGTTATGGGGGGTGATGGGCACGATTGGTCGTCTCCTAGAGGTATTCAGGCCGGCTCACAGCCCCAGCCGACCGAAAGAGACTTGTGCCACATTTCCGTAAATGCCACCCACTTTTCCGCATATCGGAAGGCAATAAAATACCTGGCGACTGTCGGATAAACCACTTCCGGCAGGATACGAGAGCGCCGCGACATCCTTTCCACGGGGGGCGAAGTCGCGGCTCTCGTCCGTCAGCGCTGGCCGTTGTCGAAATACGCCGCCAGGTCCGCGTCCAGCGGCGGGACGTCGTACGGCATGCCACCGTCGCGCAGCGACATGGTGGCCATGTAACCCGCGGCGACGCTCATCCGGGCGGCCACCGGGGAGGTGTCCGTGACGCCGCCCTCCCTGACGAAGCGGCGGAACTCGGCGATGATCTGCAGGTCGGCGCCGCCGTGGCTGCCGGTGGCCCGGGGGACCTGGTAGGCGATGTCGCAGTCGTCGCGGTAGTCGCTGGGGCCGGTGTTCCAGACCTTGACGGTGTCACCCGGCCCGTCGCCGAAGTTCTCCAGCCGCCCCTCGGTGCCGATGACCGTGTAGTTGCGCACGTAGTCCGGGGAGAAGTGGCACTGCTGGTAGGCGGCGATGACGCCGTTGTCCAGGCGCATGTTCATGACCGAGACGTCCTCGACGTCGACGACGTCGTTGAGGTCCCGCCGGGCGGTGGGCGGCCAGTCGAAGTCGCGCAGCCAGCCTTCGGGCCGCGCCGTGCCGGGCTCCCGGCGCGGCAGGTCGCCGTAGAGCATCAGGTCGCCCAGCGCGTTGACCCGCGTGGTGTAGCCGCCCGCGAGCCAGTGGATGACGTCCAGGTCGTGCGCGGCCTTCTGCAGGAGCAGGCCGGTGGTGCGGGTGCGGTCGGCGTGCCAGTCCTTGAAGTAGTAGTCGCCGCCGTAGGAGACGAAGTGGCGCACCCAGACGGTCTTCGGCACGCCGATGTCGCCTCTGGCGATGATGTCGCGCATCAGCCTGACGACGCCCATGTGCCGCATGTTGTGGCCGACGTACAGCCTCGTGCCGCTCTCGCGGGCCGCGCGCAGCACGTTGTCGCAGCCGTCCACGGTGATGGCGAGCGGCTTCTCCAGATAGACGGCCTTGCCGGCCCGGAGGCAGTCGATCGCGACGCGCTCGTGGGTGTCGTCCGGCGTCATCACGACGATCGCGTCGAGGTCGTCGCGGCCGAGCAGTTCCCGGTAGTCCAGGGTGGTCGCGGGCTCGCCGAAGAGCGCGGCCTGCGCCTTGAGCGCCGCCGGGTCCACGTCGCAGACCGCGGCCACCACCGACCCCCGGCCGGGCTGGTGTGCGGCCAGGGCGAGGCTGGTGCGCAGGCCGAGGCCGACGACTCCGAAACGCAGGTCTTCCACGGGTGTCCTTCCCATCATGTACGGCATTCCGTACGAAACTACTTCTAACCGGGCAGAGCCCACCGCGTGAAGCTGAGCTGTGGGGGCACTTAAGAATCCCTCGATGGACACGGCGGGGAGACAGCGGGCACAGTGCGTTAGGTTCGGATGGGGGGATGCACGCGATGAAAGCGCTGGTCAAGGAGCGGGCCGAGCCGGGTCTGTGGCTGGTCGACGTACCGGAGCCCGTTCTGGGACCGGGCGAGGTGAAAATCAGAGTGCTACGCACCGGCATATGCGGCACAGACCTGCATATCCGGAAATTTGATGACTGGGCGCGGCAGACGCTGAAGCTCCCCCTGATCGTGGGGCACGAGTTCTCCGGGCACGTGGTCGAGGTGGCCGACGGCGTCGAGGACATCGCCGTGGGCGACCTGGTCAGCGGCGAGGGCCACATCGTCTGCGGCAAGTGCCGCAACTGCATGGCCGGCCGCCGCCACCTGTGCCGCAACACCATCGGGCTGGGCGTCGACCGCGACGGCGCGTTCGCCGAATTCCTGACGTTGCCCGCCACGAACGTCTGGGTTCACCGGGTGCCCGTCCATCCCGACGTGGCCGCCATCTTCGACCCGTTCGGCAACGCCGTGCACACCGCGCTGTCGTTCCCCCTGGTCGGCGAGGACGTGCTGATCACCGGGGCCGGCCCGATCGGGCTGATGGCGGCGGCCGTGGCCACCCACGTGGGCGCCCGCAACGTGGCGATCACCGACGTCAGCGACGAGCGCCTCAACCTGGCCACCAAGCTCGGCGTCTCCCTGGCGCTGAACGTCTCCCGCGACACCCTCGCCGAGGGCATGCGCCGGCTCGACATGCGGGAGGGCTTCGACGTCGGGCTGGAGATGTCCGGCAACCCGGCGGCCCTGCGCGACATGATCGCGAACATGACCCACGGCGGCCGGATCGCCATGCTCGGCCTGCCCGCGGAGGAGTTCGCCGTCGACTGGTCCACGGTCGTCACCTCGATGCTCACCATCAAGGGCATCTACGGCCGGGAGATGTACGACACCTGGTACAACATGTCCGTCTTGCTGGAGAAGGGCCTCGACCTCTCCCCCGTGATCACCGACCGGTTCTCCTACCGGGACTTCGACGCCGCCTTCGACACCGCCGCGAGTGGCCGTACCGGCAAGGTCATTTTGGATTGGAGCGGAGGAGCTCGGCCGGAGAGAGCGAGGAACGAGCCAACGGAGGCCGAAGCGGCCGCGACCATGAACAGGAGCGCTTGATGTTCACGAACGTACGCGACCAGCTGCGGGCGACGCTGGACGAGATCACCGAGGCCGGGCTGCACAAACCCGAGCGGGTGATCACCACCCCGCAGAGCTCCTCGGTCGGCGTCGCCGGGCAGGACGTGCTCAACTTCTGCGCCAACAACTACCTCGGCCTGGCCGACAACCCCGAGGTCGTCGAGGCCGCCAAGCGGGCGCTGGACCGGTGGGGGTTCGGCATGGCCTCCGTGCGGTTCATCTGCGGCACGCAGGAGGTGCACAAGGAGCTCGAAGCCCGCCTTTCGGACTTCCTCGGCATGGAGGACACCGTCCTCTACAGTTCCTGCTTCGACGCCAACGGTGGCGTCTTCGAGACGCTGCTCGACGCGCAGGACGCGGTCATCTCCGACGCGCTCAACCACGCGAGCATCATCGACGGCATCCGGCTGTCCAAGGCCAGGCGCTTCCGTTACGCCAACCGGGACATGGCCGAGCTGGAGGCCCGCCTGAAGGAGGCGTCGGACGCCCGCCGCCGGCTGATCGTCACCGACGGCGTCTTCTCCATGGACGGCTACCTCGCGCCGCTGGCCGACATCTGCGACCTGGCCGAGCGCTACGACGCCATGGTCATGGTCGACGACTCCCACGCCGTCGGCTTCGTCGGCCCCACCGGGCGCGGCACCCCCGAGCTGCACGGCGTCACGGACCGGATCGACATCATCACCGGCACCCTCGGCAAGGCACTCGGCGGCGCCAGCGGCGGCTACGTGGCGGCCCGCGCGGAGATCTGCGAGCTGCTGCGCCAGCGCTCACGCCCCTACCTGTTCTCCAACTCTCTGGCCCCCGTCATCGCCTCCGCCTCGCTGCGCATCCTCGACCTGCTGGAGACCTCCAGCGAGGCCCGCGAGCGGCTGCGCGCCAACACCGAGCGCTTCCGCGCCAAGATGACCGAGGCCGGCTTCGACATCCTGCCGGGCGACCATCCGATCGTCCCGGTGATGATCGGCGAGGCCGCCGCCGCGGGCGCCATGGCCGAGCGCCTGCTGGAGCTGGGCGTCTACGTGATCGGCTTCTCCTACCCGGTGGTGCCGCACGGCCAGGCCCGCATCCGCGTCCAGCTCTCCGCCGCGCACTCCACCGAGGACGTCGACCACGCCGTGGCCGCCTTCGTCCAGGCCCGCACCGACCAGCTCTGAGCGCTGGATAAGCTCGCCGCGTGATAGATACGCGGCGGCTGCGGACGCTGCGCGCGGTGGCCGACCACGGCACGGTGACCGCCGCGGCCGCCGCCCTGCATCTCACCCCGTCGGCGGTGTCGCAGCAGCTCGTGGCGCTGGAGCACGAGGTGGGCCACCGCCTGTTCGTGCGCGACGGCCGCGGCGTGCGCCTCACCGCCGTGGGCAAGATCATGCTCGGCCACACGAACGAGGTGCTCGCCCAGCTCGAACGCGCCGAGGCCGAGGTCGCCGCCTACAGCTCCGGCACGGCGGGCGAGGTGACCGTGGCCTGCTTCGCCACCGCGATCAGCGCCGTCCTCTCCCCCGCGATCACCTCGCTGCGCGCCGCCGCTCCCGGCCTTCAGGTACGGGTACGCGACGCCGAGGGGGACCAGAGCCTGACCATGTTGCTGGACGGCGAGGCCGACGCCGCGATCGCGGTGGAGTACCGGGGCGGCCCCGACGCCACCGACCGCCGCCTGTCCCGCCTGCCGCTGTACGCCGAGCCGTTCGACCTGGTGTTGCCCGAAGGGCACGCCCTGGCCGCCGCCCCGCTGTCGGCCTTCGGCGAGCAGACCTGGATCGGCCCCTATCCCGGCAATCCGGTGCACGACGTGATCGCCTTCGCCTGTGAGCAGGCGGGCTTCACGCCTCGCTTCGCGCACTGCTCCGACGACTTCCGCGCGGTGGTCGCCCTGGTCGGCGCCGGTTCGGGGGTGGCGCTGGTCCCCCGGCTCGCGCTGCGGGACATGGCCCTTTCCGGCGTGACCGTCCACCACACGCCCGGCCCTGAGCGCCGCGTCTTCGCCGCCGTCCGCCGTGGCGCGGACTCCCACCCTCTGCTGCGTCCGCTGCTCGACACCCTCCGCGACGTCGCCGGCTCCCTCGCCGCTACGCTCGCGCCACCTCGATGACCTCGGCGAACCGGTCGTAGCGGGTCAACTCCTCCGCCACGGGCCCGAGCACGTACTCCTGCCCCACCTGCCCGATCGCCTCGTGCAGCGCCTTCGCCGCCCGGCGCGCCCGGCGGCGGCCCCCCAGCCAGGCGGCCAGCCTGGACAGCAACGCGACCAGCACCCCGGCCAGCGCGCCACCGGCCAGCAGTACCGTGGGCCAGGGCAGCTCCCCGGCGGTCGGCAGCGGGGGCTGCGGCAGCCTCAGGTAGTCCATCGCGAGCAGCGCGCCCAGCCAGCCGCCCCCGGCCACCATGGTGGCGAACAGCAGCCACTGCAGCACGTTCACGGCCCGCCACCAGCGCGGCCTCCTGGTCTCCCGGAGTGAGGTCCGGCCGACGGCCCGGTCCACCGCGTCGGCCAGCTCCGCCTCCCGAGAGCGCGCCGCCCGCCGCACCGCCGCGCCCCAGGCCCCCGGCAGGTCCGCCGCCGCCCCCTCGCCGACGTCCCTGATCGCGGTCTCCACCTGCCCTCGCTGTACGACTGAAGCGGCCGGGAGCGAGGTGTGCCCCACCATCTCCCCCTCGGACGAGCCGGCTGACAGCCCGATCCGCAGCCTGCGCAGCGGATCGGGCCTGAACCTGCGGATCCACCGGGTGACGGGCCAGCCGGTGGCGACGACGGCCCGGTGCCGATGCCCCTTGCGCACGGCCTCCACCACCAGCGGCACCCCGGCCGCCTTCGACAGCGCCGCCGTGAGCGGCCGATCCAACCGCCCCGTCCCCGGCCCGTCCGCCATCCGCACCAACTCCGCCCCCCGCCCGTCCGCCACCCGCACCGACTCCGCCCCACCGGAGCCGGTCCCGGCCTCGCCCCCGTCCTGCTGGGCCGGTGCGGTGGCGGAGGCCAGGATCAGGTGGTCGGCGGCGGTGACGACGTCGGCGGCCAGCCGGGCCGACCAGGACCGCCGCTCGCTCACCCGCTTCGCCAGCAGAGCCCGCAACTCGGCAAGGCCCGCGCCGGTACGGGCGGAGACCCCGACGACGGGCACTCCCGTCAGCCCGTCCTCGTCGAGCAGCCGCCGCAGGTCGCCCAGGCACCGCGCGACGGCGGCCTCGGGCAGCCGGTCGATCTGGTTGAGCACCACCACCATCACGTCCTGGTGCCCGGCCAGCGGCCGCAGGTAGCGCTCGTGCACGGCGGCGTCGGCGTACTTCTGCGGATCCAGCACCCACACCAGCAGGTCGACCAGCTCCACCAGCCGGTCCACCTCCAGCCGGTGCGCGAGCCGGATGGAGTCGTGGTCGGGCAGGTCGAGCAGGACCAGCCCGGACAGGTCGGCGGAGGACGCGGAGTGCCGGCGCGGCACCTCCAGCCAGTCGAGCAGCGGACCGGCCCCCTCGCCGTCCCACAGCGCCGCCTGGGCGGTCGCCGTGGTGGGCCGGGTGACGCCGACGGCCGAGAGCTCGTCCCCGGCCAGCGTGTTGAACAGCGACGACTTCCCGCTGCCGGTGGCCCCGGCGAGCGCCGCCACGGTGTGCTCCACCGACAGCCGGCGGCGTACCCCCGCCCGTTCGGTCACTCCCCGCGCCGCGGCCACCGCCTCCGCGGGCAGCCGCCCTTCCGCCAGCTCGACCGCCTCCAGCAGCGCGGTCAGCCGCGAGTCCAGTGACGGCCCCTTCTTACGGCGCAGCAGCTTCACTCGGGCCCGCCCTCGGGTAGCTCAGCCTGATGGGTGCGGATCGAACGGGCGGACGCCCGCAGCATGGCGGCGGTGTCCGGGGGTGGCTGGACGGCGTCCAGCAACGTGGTGTAGCGGACCGCCTCCTCGTCCACCAGCGCCCGTACCCGCTCCCGCAGGTCCTCCCGGGCCCGTACGGTGAGCGTGCGCACGGCCTGGTCGCCGAACACCGCCTCCAGCAGCTTCTGCGACAGCACGCTGGTGCCTCCCGCGATGCCCACCTCGATCCCGGTCAGCCCGCCGGTGGAGGCGAAGACGGCCAGCATCAGCAGCACCCCGGCCCCGTTCACGCCGAACGACGCCACCCGCGCCGTGGTCCGCCGGGACGCCCCTTCCTCCCGTACGAGATCGAGCACGTACTCCTGCCAGCCGCGCACCGCCGCCTCGGCCCGCTTGCCGAGGTCCGGGGAGGCGCGGCCGAGCCGGGCCCGTTCGACGGCGCCGACGCGGTCGAGCAGGCCGGGGCCGCCGGGTGCGGCGGACCAGCCGTCGAGGGCGCGTTCGGCAGCGCCGTCGGCCGCGCCCCTGATCAGCGCCTCGACGCCGCTTTCCAGCGCGTCGCGCAGCTGGGTGCTGGGCGCCTGGCCGGTGAAGAAGCCGACCACCCGGTCACGCAGCCAGCCGACCCGGGTCTCCAGTGAGCGCATCAGGTCGCCGGTGCCGATGAAGTCCTGCCAGCGGGCCAGCACCTCGCCGCGCAGCAGCGATCCGTCGCGCATGCCCTCGTCGAAGTCGGCCATGGCGCCCGCGTAGGCGGCGGTCACGATGTCGTGCAGCCCGGCGAAGGCGGCCTCCTGCCGTTCGACGGCGTCGGCCAGCGCCGGCACCCGGACGGTCAGGCTGTCGAGCGTGCCGGAGAGGGTCTGGCGTACCACCCGGGATCGTTCGACGGCGTCGGCGGCGAGCCCGGTGAGCCAGCCGACGATGGGCGCCACCGACTCGGCTGGCAGCCGGGCCTTCTCGCTGGGCAGCGTGGCCTCGGGTACGGCGAACAGGCGGGTGCCGTCGAGGCCGTTGTCGGCCAGGAGGCGTTCGAGGTCGCGGGTGACGGGCCCGGCGGCCTCCGGCGGCACCCGGTCGAGCACCAGGGCGAGCGCGGTGCTGCGTTCGCGGGCCGAGCGCAGGAAGCTCCACGGCACCTCGTCGGCGTAGCGGGCGGCGGTGGTGACGAACAGCCACAGGTCGGCGGCGGCCAGGAGCTGGGTGGCCAGCTCGCGGTTGGCGGTCACCACGGAGTCGATGTCGGGCGCGTCGAGCAGCGCCAGCCCGGCGCCGAGCGCCTCGGCCGTCACCACCCGCAGCGCTCCCACGCCGGTGCCGGTGGCGCGGGACATGCCGGGCAGCACGTTCGCGCCCATGAACCAGTCGCGGTCGGCGGGGCTCACCACCAGGGTGGGCACCAGCGTGGTGGGGCGCAGCACGCCGGGCTCGGTGACGTCGGCGCCGACCAGCGAGTTGACCAGCGTGGACTTGCCCGCGCCGGTGGACCCGCCGACGACGGCGAGCAGCGGCGCGTCGATGGCGCGCAGCCTGGGCAGCAGATAGTCGTCGAGCTGCCCCGTCAGCTCCTTGAGGGCGCGCCGATCCGCGGCGGCCTCACCGACCGCCAGCGGGAACAGCTCCCGGTCCAGCGGCCGGCGCAGTCCTTCGAGCGCGCCCAACAGGTCCATACGGTCAAGCTAGCCCGCAGGAGGCTCCCTTAACACGTAACCGACGCTGCGCAGCGTGTGAATAAGTCGCGGCTCCACGTCGTCGACCTTGCGCCGCAGGTAGGAAACGTACGATTCGACCACTCCCGCGTCGCCGCCGAAGTCGTAGTTCCAGACGTGGTCGAGGATCTGCGCCTTGGACAGCACCCGCCCGGCGTTGGCCATGAAGTAGTGCAGCAGCTTGAACTCCGTCGGCGACAGCCGCACCGCCCGGCCGGCGCGCCACACCTCGCGCGCCTCCTCGTCCAGCTCCAGGTCCGCGACCTTCAGCCGGTTCGCGGGCGCGCCCTCTCCTCTGGTACGGCGCAGCACCGCGCGGATCCTGGCCTGGACCTCCTCCAGGCTGAACGGCTTGGTGACGTAGTCGTCGCCCACCCGCAGCCCGGCGATCTTGTCCTCGGTGGCGTCGCGGGCGGTCAGGAACAGCACCGGCGCGTCGAGGAGCTTGGCCACCTCGAACCCGTCGAGGTCAGGCAGCATGACGTCGAGGACGACCAGATCGGGCTCGACCCGCTGCGCCACCTCGACGGCCTCGTGCCCGTCGGCGGCGGTGACCACCTCGAACCCGGAGAAGCGCAGGCTGGCAGAGAGCAGGTCTCTGATACTGGGCTCGTCGTCCACCACCATGATCAGCGCCTCGGGATCGGTCACGTACCCACAGTGACAAAGGCACCTGAGGAATTGCTGAAGGACTAATCCAAAGCGAGTGGGAGTTCCACCCGGAACGTCGCGCCCTCGCCCACCGCGCTCGTCGCCACCACGGTCCCGCCGTGCGCCCGCACCAGGGCCTGCACGATGGCCAGGCCGAGCCCGCTGCCCCGGTCCTCGCCCGACCTGCGGCGGGATCGGGCGGAGTCGGCCCGGTAGAAGCGCTCGAAGACCCGCTCGACCTGGTCGGGGGTGAGGCCGGGGCCCTTGTCCGCCACTTCGAGGAAGGCCGTCTCGTCGTCGGCTCCGACCCGGACGGTGATCGGGGTGCCGTCCTCGGTGTGGATGAGGGCGTTGGACATGAGGTTGCCGACGACCTGGCGCAGCCGTACCTCGTCACCGGAGACGATCAGGGCCGCGCCGCCGACGACGTCCAGCCCGATCTCGCGGGACGGCGAGAGGATCCGCGCGTCCTGCACGGCGTCGGCCGCCAGCGCCAGCATGTCCACCGGACGCATCTTCAGCGGTCTGGCCTGGTCCACCTGGGCGAGCAGCAGCAGGTCGTCGACGAGCAGGCCCATCCGGCCCGCGGCGCTCTCCACCCGGAGCATCAGCTCGGCGGTGTCGGCGTTCGGGTTCTGCCTGGCGTACTCGGCGAAGCCGCGGATCGAGGTGAGCGGGGTGCGCAGCTCGTGCGAGGCGTCGGTGACGAACTGGCGCATCCGGTCCTCCGACCGCCGGGCCGCCTCCTCGGACGCCGAGCGGGCCGCGAACGCGCTCTCGATCTGGGCCAGCATCCCGTTGAGCGCGCCGGCCAGCCGGCCCACCTCCGTGCGCGGATCGCTGTCCGGCACCCTGCGGCTCAGCTCGCCGGCGGCGATGGTGCCGGCCGTGTGCTCGATCTCCGCCAGCGGCCGCATGCTGCGCCGGACGATGGTGACGCCCACGACGGCGAGGATGAGCACGATGCCGCCGCCGCCCAGCAGCTCGATGAGGACGAGCCGCCAGGTGATCTCGTTGACCTCTTCCAGGTCCGTGGCGACCACGAAGGTGCCCTGCGGCGTCGTGATCTCCTTCACCCGCCAGGCGCCGTCGCCGTCGACGGCCGGCGCGGTGTAGATGCCCGGCCCCGGCGACTCCTCCAGCACCGGCTTGGGCTTGATGTCGACGTCCCGGTCACTCTGCGTCGGGGTGAGGCGGCCGGTGGAGTCCTTCATCAGCACGATCGTGTCGGACTCGATGAGCAGCGCCTTCTCCAGCGACCTCCTGCCCAGCCGGCGCCTGTCCTCCTCGTTGATCAGCCGCTTGTGCACGCGTACGGACACGAGGTTGACCTGGCTGTCGACGCGGTCGAGCAGGTAGCCGTTCAGAACCGAGACGCTGACCACGCCGATGAAGCTCATGCCGAGCCCGAGCAGCGCCAGCATCGACGTCATGAGCTTGACTCTGAGCGGCAGGCCGCTCAACCCGGCCACTACGCGCCCGGCGGGAGTCGCAGGACGTAGCCGACGCCGCGCAGCGTGTGGATGAGCCGGGGACTGCGGTTGTCGATCTTACGGCGGAGCACGGAGACGTAGGACTCGACGATGCCGACCTCGCCCCGGAAGTCGTAGTCCCAGACGTGGTCCAGGATCTGCGGCTTGGACAGCACGCGGCCCGCGTTCGTCATGAAGTAGCGCAGCAGCTTGAACTCGGTGGGCGACAGCGCGACCGGGTGGCCGCCCCGCCACACCTCGTGGCTCTCCTCGTCCAGCTCGATGTCGGCGAAGGTGAGCCTGGGCGGCGGCGGTTGCGTCTCCCCGCTGGTGCGCCGGAGCACCGCGTGGATCCGGGCGACGACCTCCTCCAGGCTGAACGGCTTGGTCACGTAGTCGTCACCGCCGATCGTCAGGCCGCGGATCTTGTCCTCGGTCTCGTCGCGGGCGGTCAAGAACACCACGGGGGTACGGATGCCGCCGCCGCGCATCCGCCGGACGATCTCGAAACCGTCCAGGTCGGGCAGCATGACGTCGAGGACGACGAGGTCCGGCCGCTGGCGCTGGACGGTGGCCACGGCGTCCATGCCGCTCTTGGCGGTGGACACGTCGAAGCCCGCGAACCTCAGGCTCGCGGCGAGGAGTTCGAGAATGTTCTGGTCGTCTTCGACGATCAGGAGTCGCGCTTCCATCACCACCAAGGATGCACTCATCGGACGGGTGCTGGGACAATTCCGGCGATGTGCCGGGCGATGGCCAGGCTGGACGTGGCCGCCGGTGAGGGGGCGTTGCGCACCAGCACCACACTGCCGTGCACGTCCACGGCGAAGTCGTCGACCAACCCGCCGTCCCGCGCGACGGCCTGCGCGCGCACACCGCCCTCGGCCCGTCGCAGGTCGGCGGCGGTGAGCTCGGGTACGTAGCGTCGCGCCGCCTTGAGGAAGGCGCCCTTGACCAGGGAGCCGTAGACCTCCTTGACGCCGGTACGCCAGTGCCGCCGGGCCATGCGGAGGGTGCCGGGCCAGCGGACAATTGCCGGAAAATTACTGAAATTTCGCCATCTGTAGCCTTCGTAGGCGGTGGCGAGCACCGCGTTCGGCCCCACCAGCACCTCGCCGTCGATGTGCCTGGTCAGATGTACGCCCAGGAACGGATAGCGCGGATCGGGCACCGGGTAGATCAGCCCCCGCACCAGCTCCCTGGCATTTCCTTCGAGCGCGTAGTACTCACCCCTGAACGGCACGATCCGCACATCCCCCGGCATCCCGGCCATCCTGGCGACCGCGTCGGTGCCCAATCCCGCGCACACCACCAGCCGGTCGAAGCCGAACCTCCGCCGCCCCGCCACCACCTCGACGCCACCGGCGGTCTCCCTGATGCCGTGGACCGCGTGCTCAAGCCGTACCGAACCGCCGAGCTCCTCCAGGTCGAGCGCGAGCCGGCGCGCAACCGCCGGGAAGTCGGTGATCGCCGTGCGCGGCGAGTGGATCGCGCCGACGCCGACCGCGTGCGGCTCGATCTCGCGCAGCCCCAGCCCGTCGAGCTCGGCGAGATCCGGC
Organism: Nonomuraea sp. ZG12; assembly: GCF_052068115.1. Classification (NCBI taxonomy): domain Bacteria; kingdom Bacillati; phylum Actinomycetota; class Actinomycetes; order Streptosporangiales; family Streptosporangiaceae; genus Nonomuraea; species Nonomuraea sp. ZG12. Next base: position 75,287 of record NZ_JBQHCW010000014.1, on the reverse strand, counting down.
ACGCCGTTGGCCCTGGCCCGCTCGGCCAGCGCGGCCAGCAGCGGCCGCTCGGCCGGCGTGCTCGCCACCACCAGCTTGCCGACCTCGTCGTACGGCAGCGCGTGCTGGGCGCAGTAGGCCTTGAGCAGGGCGACGCCTTCGCGGCAGAGCCTGGCCTTGAGCGAGCCGGGCGGGTAGTAGATGCCCGCGTGAACAACGCCGCTGTTGTGGCCGGTCTGGTGCGCGCCGACGCGGTCCTCCTTGTCCAGCACGGTGACCTCGGCACCCCGCGTCACGGCCAACTCACGAGCGACCGCCAGGCCGACGATCCCGGCCCCCACGATCCCGATCTTCTCCGTCACCAGGCCAGTGTGCCCGCGCATTCAGCCCTCGACCACCAGAAGGCCCCCGAAGCGGTGTCTTCCACCACCACTGACCTCCATCTGGGCGGGCCAATCGAACATGAGTACGATGGATTCATGTACGTCCCGCCAGAATGGCCCGCGGAGGTCCGGCCACCCAGCGTCCCCGACTGGGAGACCTCGGCCGTGGCCTGGCTGCTCGACGCGGTCCCGCCGGACTACCGAGCCTACGAGGTGCTGCGCCGCCACCCGATCGCCCTGGCCCGGATGGCGAACCACCATGTCAACTCGGCCATCGAGGCGGCCCGCACCGGCTATCGGCGGGCGGCGGTCGACCTCAAGGGCCACCTCCCGCCACACGCCATCGAGGCCGTCCTGGACACCTACCGGGAGGAAGGGCCCCGGCTGGTGCGGCTGTCCCGCTCCATCTCCGTGGTCGAGCAGGCTCTGCGCGGCGACATGTTCACCGCCACCATGCGCCGTCCGTGACCGTCGCCCTGCTCGGTGGAGCTGGGAAACTTCGCGCCGGGAGGTGTCGTATCGGGGTCTGCCCCGATCGTCGTGCTGGTGAAGGGCCCGGATGGCGCCGCACCGGGCACGATCGACCAGGAAGACAGGGAGCACGATCATGAATCCGACGCTCAACACGATCGACGTCGTGGTGTCCGACCTCCAGGCGTCGATGGCCTTCTACGCCCACCTCGGGCTGGAGTTCAAGATCGACGAGCACTCGTCCGAGCACGCCGGCTGCGACCTTCCCGGCGGGCTGCACGTGATGCTCGACACCGAGAGCTTCCGCACCCCGTTCCTGCCCGGCTGGACCAAGCCGTCCGGAGGGCCGCGTACCCTGCTGTGCTTCGAGTTCGACACCCCGGCAGGGGTGGACGCCAAGTACGCCGAGCTCCTCCAGGCCGGCTATCAGGGGATCGCCGAGCCGTTCGACGCCTTCTGGGGGATGCGCTACGCCACGGTGGCCGACCCGGACGGGTGCGGGGTCGACCTGTACGCCACGCTCCCGTCCAACTGAGCGTGCCTGGGTACATCAGTCGGCGAGCGGGAGGGAGCAGAGCGTGAAGTATGTGCTGATGTTCATCGAGACCGAGCAGTTCGCCCAGCAACTGGAGGCGATGGGCGAGCTGGAGCAGCGCCAGGCATACGAGGCGGTGGGCCGGTGGTTCGCCGAGAACGCCGAGGTGATCACTCACCATACGCATCTGGCGCCGGTGCACACCGCCACCACGTTGCGTCTGGACGGCGCCGAGCCGGTGGTCACCGACGGGCCGTTCGTGGAGGGCAAGGAGGTGGTGAGCGGGTTCGCCGAGGTCGAGGTGGCCGATCTCGATGAGGCGCTGAAGCTGGCCCGCTCATGGCCGGCGTGCCCGATCGTGGAGATCCGCCCCGCCTCATGACCAGCCCGGGAGACCGGCACCCGCCCGCCGACGACCCCGTCTGCGGGCGGCCCGGCCACGCCCGGGGCCTCTACGGCGACAGCGGGCGGGTGCTGGCCCAGGTGGTGCGCGAGCACGCGAGCCGGCTGGCGGCGAGCCTGATCTCGCTGCTGGGCGACTTCTCCGCCGCCGAGGACCTCGTACAGGACGCGGTGGAGACCGCGCTGCGCCGCTGGCCTGTCGAGGGCATCCCGGAGCGGCCGCAGGCGTGGCTGTACACGGTGGCGCGCAGGCGTGGCCTGGATGTGCTGCGGCGCGAGTCGAATTACCGGGCCAAGCTGGCCCAGCTGCACCGGCTCGAGCCGCAGGCGGCCGATGACCGGCTGCGGCTGATCTTCACCTGCTGCCACCCGGCGCTCGCCCCGGCGGCGCGGATCGCGCTGACGCTGCGGGTGGTGTGCGGCCTGTCGACCGGGCAGATCGCCGCGGCGTTCGTGGTGCCCGAGACCACGGTGGCGCAGCGCATCACCCGGGCGAAGAAGAAGATCGGCCAGGCCGGCATCCCCTACCGTGTCCCCGCTCAGGAGGAGCTGCCGGAGCGGCTGCGCTCGGTGCTGGCGGTCGTCTACCTGCTGTTCAACGAGGGCTATTTGTCCAGCACGCCCGAGCGGGCCCAGGCGCGCGACCTGGTCGACGACGCCGAATGGCCGGCCGCCCTGCTGGCGGGTCTGGCGCCGGGCGAGCCGGAGGTGGCCGGGCTGCTGGCGCTGATCCGGCTGCACCGGGCGCGCGGCCCCGCCCGCTTCGACGAGCGCGGCCGACTGGTGCTGCTGGCCGATCAGGACCGCTCCCGGTGGGATCATCAGGCGATCGAGCAGGCGATCGCCCTGCTGACCCGCGCGGCCCATACGCATCGGCGGCCGGGGCCGTACCAGCTGCAGGCGGCGATCGCGGCCTGTCACGCGGAGGCGACCTCCTTCGAGCAGACCGACTGGGCGCAGATCCTGGTGCTCTACGACATGCTGACGCACCTGGCCCCTTCGCCGATCACCCGGCTGCACCGGGCGATCGCTCTCCGCCAGGTGCACGGCGCCGCGGCGGCGCTTGCCGAAGTGGACGCTCTGGAGCACGACCTGGCCTGCTACGCGCTCTGGCACGCCACCCGCGCCGAGCTGTTGCGCGAGCTGGGCGAGGCCGAGCGGGCGCGAGCCTGCGACGAGCGGGCGCTGGCGCTGACGACCAACCCTGCCCAGCAGGCGCTGCTGGCCGAGCGGCTCACCTGGAGCTGACCCTCGGCCGGACCGTCAGGGCACGTCCGGGTCCGCGTGGCGGGCCTGGCCGTTGACCTGCCGTGCAGGTGGGCCGCTAGTTGCACGGCGACATGTTCACCACCGCCATGCGTCGTCAGCCTGGGCAGGACGCTGGTCCGGCTGGTGGTCGAGTTGGCTCGCCAGGTCGTCTGGGTTCGCACCGATCAGGGCGTACAAGTAGCCCTGCGCGAACTGCTCGGGAGTCGGTACGCGCTTCCTGACCGCCGCAGTCCCCCAGCGCAGGGGGTAGATGTGCCACTCCCGGCCGTACCTCGCTTCGAGCTCTTCGCAGTTCATGGCCTGTAGCGCGGGATCAGCGCGGCGGCCTTGTCCGGCGAGTCTCCGGGGACCAGCGTCACCCTGTCGGGGAGGACAACGTCTTTCTCCCCGGCCTGGGCGACCTCCACGATGTACGCGCTGGACCGTGGCGCTATTCGCACGGTGGCGACGCGCCACCCTTGAGGAGAGAAGACCAGCAGCTCCGGCGGATACCGGACCAGAGAACTCGTGGGTTGCAGGGGAAACCTTGATGACCTGAGCGTGAGCTTGAGCCATTCGACCACCTGGCTACGCATTCCGCGCCTGGCCAGCAGTTCCCGTAGCTTGGCCAGCGCTTCGTCATGCCGGCCCGCGACGACGTCGCTGATCGGCTCGCGGACAGGGTTCGCTCGGCCCTCTTCGGCTGTTCTTCCCAACAGTTCGTGAATCACCCGTTGACCTCCATCGGCTCAGCGCACTCCGGGTGCGGTGATTTCCCTCCCGGTTGGGTGACCATGGTTACGACCGGTTTCTGGCAGCACCAGCAAGGGAATTGCTTAGAGCAATAGAGACATAGAGAAGAGATTGCTTTCAGCTATACGCTCACGTCATGGACGTTCGCACTTTCCCAGATGCCCTCAAAGCGATCATGGCGCAGCGGGGATGGACGCAGGCTGGTCTTGCACGGGAACTAGGCGTGTCACAGACCTGGGTCAGTCATGTGTCCAGAGGACTCAGGGACACAACGACTGCCAGGGCAACCGCCCTGCTCGCCCGCGTTGGCTGGGAAGTCCGAATGTCTCCAGCAACGGAGGAGCCTGTGGAACGCCGGGAATTTCTCGTAGCCGCCGCGTCCGTATTCGTACCGTCTACTAACAAGAACCCCTACCAGGACCCTAGCTATGTAAGCACCTTGGCCGAAAGCCTGGCACGGAACCGCTACGAATGCGGCGGCATACCTCTCGCCTCTCGCGCGCTGAGCCACGTCAAAAACGTTGACAAGGTGGCCGACATATCCGGGAGCCAGCTCCAGAGTGCCGTCTCCGAGATGGCGTATCAAGCCACGCTGGTGCTGTACGACGCCGGGAAACTCGCGCATGCCGAGCGCACGGGCATGCTGTCCCTGGAGCTCGCGCACCGCGCCGCCGACACCGGTGCGGAGGCCCACGCCCTGGAGAGCCTGAGCCGCGTTGCCCTCTACCGTGGAGATGCCGCCAGGGCCATCATGTATGCCCGTCGAGGGCTGAACCTCCCGGAACTTCCGCCCAGCAGAGCGGCGTCGCTGGCCATGCGGCTCGGTCGTTCGCTAGCACGTATACCGGAAAACGCCGTAGCGGCGAGAGAAACCCTCGACAGGGCGCTCAACATTGACGGCTTGTCACCGTTCACCGAGGCGGCCATTGTGGGCGATGTTGCCATAGGTCTGAGCAGGCTCGGTCGCTATGACGAGGCGGGCTCTCTCCTACGGCGGGCAGCGGACGACATAGGAGAGTACTCGCCACTTTTCCGGGCGCAGTACATTGGCCGTCAAGTACAGACAGCAATAAAGGCCGCCGATCCTGGCCTCGCTGCTGACCGCATGGCGTTGCTGACAAGGGCAGTGCCCTTCATATCATCAGCGCGGGTGAATAATCGCGTAGCGGACATTCTTCGCGAATCAGAAAAATGGCAGAAAATACCCGAAGTTGCAGAGGCCCGGCAGCATCTTGAGATGGTCTCCTCTGCACCGCCCATCTCTTGACGGCAATGCTCTTTTGTGCGTGACCATACGTAGGCATGCATCTCATGCGGCCCCGTGGCAATCTCCGTCCAGGAATTCCCCGCACACGGAGGTCTTTGATGTCCAACGCGCAACTCACCATGCCTTGGGGCCTGACCCGAGCCACCCGTCTCCACACGCTCACCCCCACGCCCTACGCCACGGTTCAGATCGACCCCGCCACTCAGGTCACGCGCTTTCTCGACGACAAACTGAGGATGGTGGACATGGGCACCTTCGCAACGGTGACCCAGTCCAGACCGCATGACGGCGCAACGAACGCGCCCCAATCGGCGGACGACTCCAACACCGACCAGAAGTAGCAGAATGCAGTCCCCGCAGAGCACCGTCATAGTGATCACATCGGCGGAGGACGTAACCGCCAACCTGGTGATCATGGCGCTCAACGAGCGTCGAGGCGTGCAGGTTGCGCGCGTAGACCCTGCTGACATCGGTGATGCGTTGTCGTTCGACGCACACATGGGTGCAGAGCTCGGCCAGTGGTCAGGCCGGCTCCACACGCCGAGCCGTGACGTCGCACTGGACGAGGTCGGGGCGGTGTACTACCGCCGCCCCAGCCCTTTCTCCAGCCACTTCACTCACCTACCGGAGAGGGCGAAGGAGTTCGCCGTCACCGAGGCCTGGCATGGACTTGGCGGTGTCCTCTATAACCTGCGCGGTGCCGCGTACGTCAACCATCCCAGCGCGATCAACCGGGCGGACTTCAAGCCTGCCCAGCTCCAAACGGCCGCCCAGCTCCGCATGCCCGTACCACGAACCTTGATCACCAACGACGCAGCGCGGGCACGAAAGTTCGCTGCCGAGCACGGCCCGATCATTTACAAGTCTTTCCGAGGGGCTCCACACACCTCGGCTGGTCAGGTCGCCGCGATATGGACGCAGCCGGTCGCCGAGCACGAGATTGATGACTCGATCGCGATGACCGCGCACATGTTCCAGGCACAGGTCCTCAAGAACGCGGACGCCAGGGTGACCATGATCGGCCGGAAGGTGTTCGCGTACCGCATCACGACTCCTGACGGCGCGCTGGACTGGCGTCGGGGTGACTGGGGCGCCCTGGTTCACGAACCGGTCGACGTGCCCAAGCCGATCGAGACAGCTCTGCACGCCTATCTCGACGCCTATGGCCTGGCCTTCGGCTGCTTCGACTTCGCGATCGAGGCAGAGACCGGACAATGGGTTTTCATCGAATGCAACCCCAACGGGCAGTGGGCTTGGCTGCCCGACGCCGAGGCGATGGCTCAGGCCTTCGCTGACAAGATCCTAGAAGGATGGTGGTCGTGACCGCTGCCGCACACCTCCGCCGAGCACTGGCGGAGGGCATCAAGTCTCCCGAATGGCGCGAGGCTTTGGAGGCGGTGCCCCGCGCGATCTTCCTGGGAGATGCCGTCTAGAGACACGACCCTCATCTCGGCTGGGTACCCACGCATCGCAGAGAGATGACCACCGAAGAGTGGCTCGCCTTGGCGTACGAGGACGAGACCTGGGTGACCCAGATCGACGGGGTGCTCGCGGAGGACGCGACCGAGCCCGTCACGATCCTGCGGCCCACGTCATCATCCACGCAACCGAGCCTGGTCGTGCGAATGCTCGAAGTTGCGGGCATCCGCGAAGGGGACACTGTTCTGGAGATTGGTACGGGTACCGGCTACTCCACGGCGCTGATGTGCCACCGCCTGGGCGCGGCGTCGGTGACATCGATCGAGTACGACCCCGTGATCGCGACTCGTGCGAGGCGAGCCATCAACGAGGCCGGCTTCTCGCCCACGCTCATCGAGGGCGATGGGCTGCTGGGTCATGAGAGCAATGCTCCCTATGATCGGCTGATCGCCACATGCGCAGTACGAACCATTCCGCCGGCCTGGCTCCGGCAGATTAGAGATGAAGGAACCATCACGGCGCCCATGCTCGGCTGGCTGGGCGGGGTCGCGTTCGCCCATCTCCACGTCAGCGGGGGCAGCACTGCAAGCGGCCGATTTCGCGAGGATGACGTCTACTTCATGCCTGCGCGGGCACACGCCGCGCCTCCACGGCCTACCTTGCGGATGGGCATCGGCGAAGTCGGTCACAGCGAGGTGGACCCGGCAACCCTGAAGGACGATACGGCGCTTTTCGTGGCCCAACTCGCCATCCCGCAGGCCCACCACGGGTGGGCGGAGGACATCTTGGTCCTGCATGACGTGACCACCGGCTCCCAGGCCGACATCCGCCCATCGCCTGGTGGCGGCTGGGTGGTCCATCAGCACGGGCCACACCGCTTGTGGGACCAGGTAGAAGAGATCATCCTGACTTGGATGGAGGCAGGCCGACCCCACCAGTCGGGCTTCGGCCTCACCGCGACAGCAAGAGAGCAGCACGTCTGGCTCGGCGACCCTGACGGGCCAAGCTGGCAACTACCGTCATACGAAACCTACGCCTGATCCGGAGGCAATAGCCGACGCTTTCGCGGAGACCCTGCTGGAGGGATGACCTCCATTGGTCCGGTAACGAAGCGCACGAACTGGCGGCCGCGATCGGTTCCCCCGACTGGCGCACCGCGCTGGAGACGGTGCCCCGCGAAGTGTTCGCGGCCGGGTGCTGATGCGGCGCTCCGAGACGAGCGCCGAAGACTGGCTTCGCCTGGCCTACACCGATGAGACGTGGGTGACTCACAGTTTCGCCCGGATAGGTGCGAGGCGGCCGATACGGCCTCAACGGAGATCGCGGAAAGATCCTGGTCGCCTGCACCAGGCGGGACCCTCGTCGTCCCCGCAGCCCCCTCGCTGACCTGGGCGAAGCCAAATGGGCTTCGCCTCCGACAGTTGGCCTAAGGGATGCCAAGAATATTGGCTACAGCTTCCTGGACTTGGTCCGCGATACGCTTCAACTGAGCCATTTCACTTTCGCTGCTACGTGCCCTCTCGATCAGCAATTCTTCCACTAATGCCCCTCCTCACCAGCGACCAGGAGTGAGCCCTCATAATGATCTCCAATTATTGAGTGGGCAATGACGCTGCCGGACCTCAAGCAGAGCTAGGCTTCCACCCGTCGCTACAACGGTAGTGCGGTGGCCGGTGCTGGACGGTCGTCCCGCCGCAAGCCGTAGCATGTCAGAGTCGGTGACGTTCGTAACGAGGGTCCGGAGGGTCGAAACTCAGCTGAGTGGAGTCGATCCAGTTGTGAACGCTCAAGCCTCCGTCGCTGAAACCGAAATAGATTGCGACGTTTCGATGGTTAGCGTCCTGAGCCATCCATTCGAGTAGTTCGACCTCGACCAACGACTGGCCGATGAACCCGTCCATCCAGCATCCTGGCCTGGGGCGGGACCAGGCAGCCTACAGCCGACCGAACTCGGTCCGGGAAAGGTCAGTCGTGATGGATATCGTCTCCCACCATGACCACCGAGTACGCATGGCGTGACCTCTTCCCAGCGGAGGAGCCGGCGGCCGAAGGCTCTGACCAGCCGGCGTTAGGACCGGAGCACGGTCTCCACCCCCCGACCGATGAGTTGGAAGTCAGCCGACTCGAAGAGCGCTTGGGTACGATCCTGCCGCCCAGCTATCGGCAGTTCCTCCTGTTCGCCAACGGCTGGGGCCTCGATGAATACTCCCTGCGGCCGATCTCAAAGGTCGGCTGGCTCCGCGACCTTGAGCCCTGGATGATCGAGTGCTGGACGCCAAAGGGCGGAGAGTCCTGGAGTGTGCCCGATGACCTCTATTTCGTCTATGGAAAGGAGCAGGACTGCGGCCATCTGAGAATGGAGTATCTGCCTGACACCCTTCTGGTCGGGCACTGGGACGATGGAGTATTTCTCCTCAACCCCCACATCAAGACCTCTGATGGCGAGTGGGAGGCCTGGTATCTCGCACCTTGGCTAGCCGGCGCCAATCGTCACAGGTCCTTCTGGGACCTGATGAAGGACCAGTTGAGTCAGCCCACGTAGACGACCTCCTGCGACAGGTGCGGCATGCCGTCCCTCACGAACGGCGGACCGCATGCGGTAAGGCCCGCCCTACCCAGGCGCGTACCGCTACCGGGCTGGCGACGGCTGTTCCGGCCGCCGATGCTTGAGCGTCATGACAAGGCGACGACGGGCCGTCATGGCGGTCATCCTGGGTGGTCTCACGGCAGTCGGCGTGCCGGTGGCGAACGCCGATGCCGGCGGCCACGCGGCCGCGTACGACGAGTTCTACCGGCAGAACGTGTCCTGGAGTGCCTGCGACGACCGGGGCCTGCCACTGGACTGCACCGGAGTAACCGTCCCGATCGACTGGGCGCGCCCGAACGGCAGCACCATCACGCTCAAGGTCCGCCGCCACAAAGCGACCGGCACCCGCCACGGATCGCTGCTGACGAACCCGGGCGGACCCGGTGTATCCGGCGTCAGGTACCTCGCCGAGGCGGCACGGACGTGGAGTGGTGCGGTGACCTCCGGCTTCGACCTGGTCAGCTGGGATCCCCGTGGCGTCGGCGAGTCCGCGCCGCTGACCTGCCCGGACGAAGCGGACGCGGCCCTGCGGGCGGTGGACTCGTCGCCGGACACGCTCGCCGAACGGAAGAGACAGGAGGCCGCGGTCAGCACCTGGGTCCGGCAGTGCAGGGCCGCGTCGGGACCGCTCTTCGACCACGTCGACACGCTGAGCAACGTCCGTGATCTGGACGTGCTCAGGGCCGTCCTCGGCGAGGCGAAGCTGTCGTTCCTCGGCACCTCCTACGGCACCCGGATCGGGATCTGGTATGCCGACACGTTCCCCACCCGGATCGGACGGATGGTGCTGGACTCGGCGGTCGACCCCGCGAGTGACAACAAGGCGTTCCTGAACGGCCAGGCAAGAGGTGTGGAACGGGCACTTGACGACTATCTGGCCGGCTGTGCCGACCGGGCAGGGTGCCCGTTCAGCGAGACGCAGGGCCGGGCCGAGGTGGCGAAGCTGCTCCGGGCCGCCGACTCGCGGCCGGCGGAGCAGGAGGAGTTGGTGAGCATGATGGCCGCGCTGCTCCGCTCGCCCCGCTACTGGCCCGGTCTGGACGGTCAGCTCGCCAAGATCCAGGCCGGCGACCACAGCGCGATCCAGCCCACCGATGCCGTGGACATCGCCAACCTGGCGATCAACTGCCTGGACCTGCCGGACCGCCGCACCGCACGACAGGTCCTCACCGACGCCAACCGAACGGCCCGCAGCCGGCCCGTGTTCGGGTACGAGTTCACCTCCGGCACGATGTGTCCCCTGTGGCCGAACGGCGGCGGCGTCAAAACGGTGACCGCCCGTGGCTCCGCGCCGATCCTCGTGATCGGCACCACCCGCGACCCCGCGACGCCCTACGAATGGGCCCGGTCAACGGCGAAACACCTGGCCAACGGCAGGCTGCTGACCCGCGACGGCAGCGGGCACGCCGCCTACGGCGACAACGCCTGCGTCACCGAAGCAGTGGACCGCTACCTGCTCGACGCCGTACTGCCGGCCGCCGGCACGGTCTGCGCGGGATAGCCGCGACGTCAGCCGGCGGCAATCGGCCCCTCGCGGTGGACGGACCAGGCCCTGATCAGCGGGTACGGCGGGCCAGCAGTACGATGCCGCCGATGGCCAGCGCGGCGGCGACCAGCCAGATGAGAATGTCCCGCCCGGTCAGCCCCACCGGCTCGCTCGCCGGTTCGGCGGCGGCACGAGTGCCCTGGGCCGTGGGCCGGTCCGGCGGCGCGGAGGCCCGCGGTGTCACCGAAGGCAGCGCGGCATCCGGCAGCGGAACCCGGTAGACGGGACTCTTGGGCCCCTCCGAGCCGGTGAGCAGCGCCTTCCCATCGGCGGTATAGGCGATGGACTCCGCCTGCTCCAGATCCGGCATCGTCACCTTGCTGATCTGCTCCCCCGACGGCCGGTAGAGGGTGGCGGAGAAGTACGTACGGACGACGTACGAAGACCCGTCGGGCGCGTAGGCCGCGTCCGTGGCCATCAGCGGCGCGGCCACCCCTCTGCGCAGGACGTTCACCCGGCCGGTCCGCAGCTTCTTGGGCGCCGCGTAGACCCCGCCCGCGAACTCCTTGGACACGACGTAGAGCCGCCCGGTCTTCGGATGCACCATGATGCCCTCGGCGTTGCGAGCGCCGTCGGCGTAGCGGAACCGGTAGCGGATGGCGGGGAGGGTGGCGTCGGTGAGGCTGCGCGGCTCGTTGACCTTGTAGATGGAGATGTCCGGCCAGGCGCCGTCGAAGTTGTCGCCGATGTCGGCGAACCAGAGCACCCCGCGCCCCGTCGCCGGGTCCTTGCTCGCCGCCATGCCCTCCCAGTCGCGCGCTTCCGCCCCCCGCAGCCGGAACGTGGCCTTCGTCCGCCCGTCCTCGCCCACGGCGTAGAACTCGGGCCGCGCGGCGCTGTCGTTGTGGGTGTAGTAGACCCCGTCGTGACCGGGCGAGACGGCCAGCCCACTGGACTCGGTGATCCGAGCGTCCCTGAACGTGAACAGCTTGTCATCATCAACGGCAGACAGACCGTACGCCGGCGCCGCGCAGACGACGACCAGCACCCCCGCCACCACGCCGGCCCGAATCATGAATCCCCCACGCCGCAATCATGCCCCAATCGCCCCCATGCCCGGCTCCCCCACGCGGAGCCCGCCCCTGCTGGACGACAGGCCGAACTCACGGTCACCCCCCTCTGGCCTGGAGCGCACTCCAGGTACTTAGGGTGATAGTCATGGATTACGTGAAACTCGGACGCAGTGGCCTCCGGGTCAGTCCGCTCTGCCTCGGCACCATGAACTTCGGTCCGCACACCACGGAGGAAGACTCCTTCGCGATCATGGACCGGGCTCTTGAGCTGGGGATCAACTTCTTCGACACCGCCAACGTCTACGGCTGGAAGCTCGGCGAAGGCATCACCGAGAACATCGTCGGCCGGTGGTTCGCGCAGGGCGGCGGCCGCAGGGAGAAGACCGTCATCGCGACCAAGCTCAACGGCGCGATGAGCGAGTGGCCCAACGACAGCAAGCTGTCCGCGCTGAACATCCGCCGGGCTTGCGACGCCTCCCTCAAGCGCCTGCAGACCGACTACATCGACCTCTACCAGGCCCACCACGTCGACCGGGACACCCCGTACGACGAGTTCTGGGAGGCCATGGACGTCCTGCGCCAGCAGGGCAAGATCGTGTACGTGGGGTCGTCCAACTTCGCCGGCTGGCACATCTCCAAGGCGCAGGAGGCGGCCCAGAAGCGCGGCATGTTCGGCCTGACCAGCGAGCAGAGCCACTACAACCTGCTCACCAGGACGGTCGAGCTGGAGGTGCTGCCCGCCTGCCAGGACTACGGCCTCGGCGTGATCCCGTGGAGCCCGCTGGCCGGTGGCCTGCTGGGCGGCATCCTGCGCAAGCTGGACAAGGGCCGTTCGGCCACCGACCGGATGGTCACGGAGCTGGAGAAGCACCGCGACAAGATCGAGCAGTACGAGAAGTTCTGCGACGAGCTGGGCGAGGACCCGGCCCACGTCGGGCTGGCCTGGCTGCTGGCGCAGCCTGCGGTCACGGCCCCGATCATCGGCCCGCGCACGCTGGAGCAGCTCGAAGGCACCATGCGGACCCTGGAGATCGAGCTGGACGAGCAGGCTCTGGCCCGGCTGGACGAGATCTTCCCGGGCCACCGCCCGGCTCCGGAGGACTACGCCTGGTAGTCAGCCCAGCAGGGCGCCGACGATCACGATCAGGAAGAGGAGGCCGAGCACGGTGGGCAGCAGCCAGGAGCGAGGACGATCCACGCCCTGGAGCCTAACCCCGTGGCGTGGGTGTCAGCGCCCATTCGTCGAGTGACTCGTACCTCACTTGGGCGCCTTGCTCGCTTTTGACGAGACGGACGTTCTCCGCCCGCCAGGTCGAACCGGTGAATCCGGACAGCGATTCGACGAGCGGGCGGAGGTCCGTCTCCGCCTTGGCGCGGGCGAGCGTGAGGTGCGGGTGGAAGCGCTTTTCATCAGTGTGTACGGCTCCCGCCCGGCGAGCCCCTGCCTTGACCGACTCGGCCAGCCGTGTCATCGGGTCGCCGGACAGGCCCGCCCAGAACACCCTGGCGCGTCGTACGGACGAGAACGCCCCGAACCGGGTGAAGGCCACGGTGGGGACGGTGTGGCGGTGGACGGCGCGGGCCAGGCGGACCCGCAGGTCCGGCAGCACCTCCTCGGGCACCTCGCCGAAGAAGGCCACCGTGATGTGCCAGGTGGCGCGGTCCGGCCAACGCAGGCCGGGCACCTGCCCGACGTGCGGCGCGATGGCGCGTTCGAGCTCGTCGAGCACCTCGTCGGGCGGCACCACGGCCGCGAAGAGCCTCATGCCCACCGATTGTGCCCCGCGGGCAGCACTCAGGCGGTCGCGGGCGGCACTCAGGCGGTCGCGGGCACCCGGCGCGCGACCCGCGCGACGATCAGCTTGGTCGCCAGGATCGCGAGGGCGGTGCCCACGAGCACGAGCGCGCCGGAGAGCACGACGCCCATCCTGGGGCCGCCCACCTCCGACAGCCAGCCGACGAGCGGTGCCCCGAGGGGCGCGCCACCGGTGAAGACCAGCATGTAGATGCCCATCACCCGGCCGCGCATCTCGGGGGAGGTGGCGAGCTGGACGATGGAGTTCGCGGCCGTGTTGATGGTGATCAACGCGATGCCGGCGGGGATCAGCATCCCCAGGTAGATCGGGTAGAAGGGGGCGAATCCGGAGGCGATCTGGAACAGCCCGAACCCGATCGCGCCGGCGAGCAGCACCTTGCGCGACATCCTCGCCCTGCGCGCGGCCAGCAGCGCGCCGGCGAGCGCGCCGACGGCGAACATGCTGGAGGCCAGGCCGAAGGAGGACGCCCCCGCCTGGAAGACCTCGCGGGCCATCAGCGCGATCGACATCGAGAACGACTGCGAGAACATCGACACGAACGCGAGCAGCAGGATCGGCATCAGCAGCTCTTCGTGCCGGAGCACGTACTTCAGCCCTTCGCGGAGCTGTCCCTTGGCGCGCGGCACCGGCTCGGCCAGGGTCAGCTCGGACCTGCGCATGAAGACCAGGCTGGAGATGACGGCGGCGAAGCTGAGCGCGTTGATCAGGAAGATCGGGCCGGTCCCGCCGAGCAGGTGGATGAGCACACCGGCCAGGGCCGGGCCCAGCACGCGGGCCAGGTTGAAGATCGAGCTGTTGAGCGCGATGGCGTTGGACAGATCGCGCCGCCCGACCATCTCGACCACGAACGCCTGCCGGGTCGGCACCTCCACACAGGAGATCATGCCGAGCAGGAACGCCATCGTGAAGACGTGCCACACCGCGGCGTTGCCGGTGACGGTGAGCACACCGATGCCGAGCGCCAGGACCGCCATCATGATCTGCGCGGTGATGAGGATGGGCCGCTTGGGGTAGCGGTCGGCCAGCACGCCGCCGAACATCCCGAACAGCAGCATCGGCAGGAACTGCAGGGCCGTCGCGATGCCGAGCGCGGTCGCGTTGTTGTCGGTCAGGTCCAGCACCAGCCAGTCCTGGGCGGTGCGTTGCAGCCAGGTGCCGATGTTGGACACGGCGCCACCGGCCGCGAACATGCGGTAGTTGCGAATCCTGAGTGACCGGAACATCCCGGTCTTGGGTTCCTCGGGCTCTTCGGGCTCTAGATCCTGCTGAGCTTCTCCAGGATGGGAGCCGCCTGCCTGAGTATCGACCGCTCCTCGGGGGTCAGCTCCTTCAGCCGCTGGGTCAGCCACGCCTCCTTGCGGGCGCGCTCCTCCTTCAGCAACTGCCGGGCGGCCTCCGTCACGGTCACGGTCACCTGGCGCCGGTCGGTCGGATGCGGGGTGCGCTGGAGCAGCCCACGTTCCTCTAGCGCGGCGATCACGCGCGTCATCGAGGGTGGTTGCACCTTCTCGAGCCCGGCCAGCTCGCCGGGGGTTATCGCGGAATGCCGTTCCACCGCGGCGAGCGTCGCGAACTGTGTGGGCGTCAGCGAGTGCGCCGCCGCCTGCCGGCGGAGCCGCCGGGTCAGCCTTGCCAATGAGACGCGCAGCGCTGAAGCGAGGCCTGCGCCGGTGCGCAGGTCCGTCTGGGACTGGGGTTTTGTTAGCATGCGTCATTACCTTTGCTAACTATATAGGAGATCAAGCTATTTCCCTAACGGAGGAAGTGTCTCACTCCTTGATACACCGGGGCGGCCTGCGACGCGCGAGCCGCCCCGGCCAGGTCACAGCCCGAACAGGACCCGGATCGGCCCGAGCGCGAAGTACACGACGAACAGCACCGCGACCCCCCACATCAGCGGGTGGATCTCCTTGGCCTTGCCCCGCACGACCTTGATGAGCACGTACGAGATGAAGCCGGCGCCGATGCCGTTGGAGATCGAGTACGTGAACGGCATGAGCACGATGGTGAGGAACGCCGGGATGGCGATCTCGTAGTCGGTCCAGTCGATGTCCCGGATCGCGGTCATCATCAGGAAGCCGACGATGACCAGCGCCGGCGCGGCGGCCTCGTACGGCACGACGCTGACCAGCGGCGTGAAGAAGATCGCGACCAGGAACAGCAGGCCGGTCACCACGCTCGCCAGGCCGGTCCGCGCCCCCTCGCCGACCCCGGCGGCCGACTCGATGTAGGTGGTGTTGGAGGAGACCGAGCCGGCGCCGCCGGCGACGGCGCCGAGCGAGTCGACGAGCAGGATCTCCTTGGTACGCGGCAGTGTCCCGTCCTCCTGCACCAGGTCCGCCTGGCGGCCGACGCCGACGATCGTGCCCATGGTGTCGAAGAAGTCCGTGATGAGCAGCGTGAACACGAACAGCAGGGCCAGCAGGACGGAGACCGAGCTGAAGGCGCCGAACGGGTCGAACTCGGTGAACAGCACGAGGGGGTTGTGGAAGCCGAAGACCTCGGTGGGCCAGGCGGGGACGGTGAGCTGGAAGCCGCCCGGGTTCTCGGCGGAGAACTGGCCGGACGCCGTGAGCGCCTCCACGACGATCGCCAGCAGGGTGGTGACGACGATGCCGATCAGGATCGCGCCCCTGACCTTCCGCGCCACCAGGACCGCGGTGAGGAGCAGGCCGACCACGAACACGAAGATCGGCCAGGACGTCAGGCTGCCCGCGATGCCCATCTCCAGCGGCGGCCCGGCCGGCACCCGGCGCACGAACCCGGCGTCCACGAAGCCGATCAGCGCGATGAACAGGCCGATGCCGACGCTGATGGCGGTCTTGAGCTGACCGGGGATGGCCTTGAACACCGCCACCCGCAGCCCCGTCAGGACCAGGATGCCGATCACGACACCCTCCAGGAAGATCAGGCCCATGGCCTCTTCCCAGGTCATCAACGGCGCGATGTTGAAGGTGACGAAGGCGTTCAGCCCCAGCCCGGCCGCCAGCGCGAACGGCACCCGGGCCACGACGCCCATGAGGATGGTCAGCACACCGGCCACGAACGCGGTGCCGGCGGCCACCAGGGCCACGTTGGGCGTGGTGCCGTCGCCGATGACCTCGCCCTGGATGTCCTTGCCGTTGGCGATGATGATCGGGTTCAGCACGACGATGTAGGCCATGGTGAAGAAGGTGGCCAACCCGCCCCGGACCTCACGGGATACGGTTGAGCCTCGTGCGGAGATTGCGAAGAAACGATCTATTGCATGACGAGTGTCGTTCACGCGCGAAGAGTGACAGTTGGGGCGTTTTGCGAAAAGGACCGGTAATCGGATCGAGACCCGATTGGAAGCTAGGGTGGATGTCGTGACCCGACAGTGGCATCCCGACCCAGAGCCGATCGAGACCAACGACACGGCGGCGGTCGCCATCGGCACCGGCCTATGGGCGATCGCCCTGGTCGCGCTGCTGATCTTCCGCCCCGCCCCGGAGAACGCCTGGTGGATCTGGACCTGCGTCACGGGCGTCGGGTTCGGCCTGTGCGGGATCTGGCTGGTGCGCCGCCCCCGGAACAGCTGACATCTGTCACGTCCGGGGCCTGCCCGTTGTCACCCCGGACCGCTTCAAGAAGTCACCCAAAAGAGCTGTTACGCCGCACTACCTGGGCAATCGTCTTCCCATCATGCTAGATGTCATGAAGAAGACCTTGTTCGCGTTCCTCGTGGGTGTGACGGCTCTCGCCGGCTGCGGCACCACCGGCGAGCCCGCTGCCCAGCCCACCTCGACGCCGGCCGCCCAGAGCGCCGGCACGGTGGCCTGGAGCACGTGCACCGGCCTCACCGGCGCCGACGGCAAGCCGGTCACCCCCGACCCGGCCGTCGAATGCGGCAAGGTCGCCGTTCCCCTCGACTACGCCAAGCCCGCCGGTGAGACGATCGACCTGGCGCTGATCCGGGTGAAGGCCACCGGCGAGCGGCTCGGCTCGCTGGTCTTCAACTTCGGCGGCCCCGGCGGATCAGGCGTCGACACGCTGGTCCTGGCCCACCGCGCCTTCGCCAGCCTGGGCACCCGCTACGACCTGGTCAGCTTCGACCCGCGCGGCGTCGACCGCAGCGCCGGGGTGGCCTGCGGCGGCGAGATCGACAAGCTGCTGGAGTCGGCCGTCGCGGCGGACGGCGACCGGCTCGCCAAGGAGTTCGCCGCCGCCTGCGAGAAGGACTCCGGCAAGGTGCTGCCGCACGTCGGCACCGTCAACGCCGCCCAGGACCTCGACCGCATCCGGGCCGCGGTCGGCGACGAGAAGCTCAACTACTTCGGCCTGTCGTACGGCACCCACCTCGGCGCCGTCTACGCCACCAAGTTCCCGCAGAACGTCGGCCGCTTCGTCCTGGACAGCGCCTACGACCCTGCCGTCACCTTCGAGGAGCGGGCGGTCATCCAGGCCACCGGCTTCGCCCAGGCCTTCGACGCCTTCAGCGAGAGCTGCATCGCCCAGGGCTGCGACCTGGGCAAGACCGGCGACGAGGTCGAGGGGACCGTCGAGAAGCTGCTGAACGGGCTCAAGGACAAGCCGCTCAAGGTCGGCGACCGCGAGCTCACCTACGGCCTGGCCCAGCTGTCGATCATCACCCCGCTGTACGCCAAGGCCACCTGGCCGATGCTGGAGCAGGGCGCCGCGGCCGCCATCAAGGGCGACGGCGCCATGCTGCTGTCGCTGGCCGACTCCTACACCGGCCGCAAGCCCGACGGCACCTACTCCACCATGATGACCAGCCTCCAGGCGATCACCTGCGTGGACAGCACCGAGCGGCCCACCGAGGCCGAGACGGCCGAGATCAACGAGAAGGTGCGGAAGGTCTTCCCGATCCTGGCCGCCGACGGCTCCGGCGCGGCCTGCGCCCACTGGCCCGCCGAGGGGTCCGACGAGGCCAAGAAGATCGACGCCACCGGCTCCGCGCCCATCATGGTCATCGGCGGCAAGGGCGACCCGGCCACGCCCTACCAGTGGGCGGTCTCACTCAACGAGAAGCTCAAGACCGGCGTGCTGGTCACCTACGAGGGCGAGGGCCACGGCGCCTATCTCAGCGGCAGCAGCTGCGTCATGCGCACGGTCGACACCTACCTGCTGAACGGCAAGCTCCCCGCCGCCGACACCTCCTGCCCCGCCAACTGAACGACCCACCGAGCCTGCCCGGCCGAACCCGCCGGGCAGGCTGGGCGCGGGCCTGCCCAGGCGGGCCCGCGCGGACGTCGTGCTCGGGGCCGGTCTACGACAGGTCCGCCTCCGCTAGCAGGAGAGGCACCGCGTCGGGGTCGCGCAGCAGCGCGGCGACCGCCAGCCGGTCGTTCCACTGGCCGGTGGCCCAGGCCAGGCCCCGCGCCAGCCCGTCCAGGCCGGTGCAGTGCACGGCGCCCTCGAAGAAGCGCCACGCGCAACCCACGCCGTCCACCAGCAGCTTGTCGTGCTCGACGTAGGTCTCGGGGGCCGTGGGGAGCAGCGAGCGCACCTGCGGCGGCACCGGCCGCGTCTCGCCCGCCGAGGTGACCTCGCCGGAGGTCATCTCGCCGGCGAGCGGCAGGTCGAGCAGCTCCGACAGGGACTCGGCCAGGTCGTACGGCGCCAGCACCAAAGGATGCTGGGTGACCAGTTGCAGCAGGTCGGGCGCCTCCACCACGACGACCCGCTCGGCGTCGGCCACCACGATGTCGCCGCCGAGCACCGAGCGGACCCGGGGCGGCGGCGCCACCCGGGACGGCTCCACGCCCGCCAGCGCGATCCACAGGGCCCGCAACTGGGCCCGGTCGACCACGATGGACTCGTCGGCCATCAGATCGAGCAGCTCCTCCGGGCCGCCGTGGGAGTCGAGCAGCTCGGCCAGCGTGCTGCGCACGCCCAGCATCGCCAGCGCCGCCTCGTCCAGCCCCGTCGGCGCGTCACCGTAGAGGCCCTGCAGCAGCGGATCGGCCCCCGGCAGCCGCAGCTCGCGCGGCTTGCGCCCGCCGAGCACGGGGTGACCGGCCAGCCACCAGGCGGTGTAGGAGGGCACCTCGACGCCCTCGACGCGCAGTGGGTGCAGCGCCGCGCGCAGCGGCGGCCTGGTCAGCAGCGCCAGCGCGGCCTCCCAGTCGGCGACGAGCTCCAGGTCGCGCACCGCCACGAACTCCGGCACCACCGGCGGCACCTCGAGATCGGGCAGCAGGTCGTGCAGATGGTCGAGCCAGTCGTCCTCGCCGTCGAGGTCGTGGTCGCAGTCGTCCTGGTCGAGCAGCACGTCGGAGTCGTGCACCACGGCGAAGCCGTCGAGCACCCCGACGGCGGCCAGCACCCGCGGGCCGTAGGTCTCCACCAGGTCGTCGGCGACCACCCCGAGGTGCGTGTCGGGCTCCAGCAGCCCCGCCAGCGCGCCACCGGCCAGCATCAGCTCACCGGCCGGATAGAGCTCGCCGTCGGCGCCACGCAGCGCCAGCTCCGCCAGCCACGGCGCCTCACCGGGGGCCAGCGACGCCGCCTGGACGAGCGACAGCACCGCCTTGGCCAGCGGCTCCGGATCGGAGCCGTCGAGCGACCTGGAGACGGCCTCCCTGGTGAGCGGGTCTTCGAGGATGGTCCTGGGGGTGGCCTCGGCCGCGCCCAGCCGCACCAGCGCCGGATGAGCGGCGTCCGGGTGCACGATGCGCAGCCCGAGCGGCGCGAGATCGAGCCCGACCTGCTCGGCTCCGCCGCCCGAGGCGACCGAGCCGGGCTCCAGGATGAGCGTGCCGCGCGGCCCGCGCACCAACCGCCCGTCGGCCAGCGGCACCGGCAGCGCGCCCAGCGACTCGGGGTCGTCGGCCGGGAGCACGTCGTACAGTGAGCGCCACCAGGAGGGGTCGCGCGACTCCACCGCCTCCCCCGACAACAGGTCCACCACCTCGGCCAGCTCCACCCGGCGCACGCCGAGCGAGCCCATGGCCGGATCCCTGGCGGGCCAGCCGGTCGGCAGCAGGCCCGGGACGAAGTCGGCGACGGCCGCCAGCATCTCGGACGAGCCGGCCACCACGGCGGCCTCCCGGCCGGTGACGACCCAGCCATCGGCCTCCGGCTCCTTGGCCGGGTGCTCGACCTGCCACTCCGCGTCGGGCTCGTAGACGTCGGCGTCAGCGAACGACGGCGTCTGCACGGCGGGGGCCGGGGCCGACAGCGCCGGCAGCAACGGCACGTCGGGGAGCCGCTGCAGGATGGCCCGGCGCACCCGGGCGTCGAGCTCGCCCTTGCCCATGAGGGCCGGGACGAGGCTGAGCAGCCTGGGCGTGCGCGGCAGCTCCCTGAGCAGCGTGACGTAGGCGTCGGCGGCCCTGTCGACCAGGAAGTCGGTCAGCGGCCCCTTGGCCACGTGGCGGCGGTCGGTGGCCATCGGGAAGGAGGCGATGAGCAGCGCCGGCAGCGCGAGCGGCTCATCGCTCGGCGTCGGTGCGTGCACCACGGGCGGCACGTTGGCCGGCAGCGGCCCCGGCTCCCCGGTGCCGGTGAGCGGGACGGCCCAGCGCACCGACCAGAACGGACGGGCGCGCTCCTCGGTCGGGCGGTCGGCGAAGAGCCCGGCCACCTCGTCGGAGGCGAACTCCCCGGACACGGAGACCACGTGCCAGCCGTCGGCCGACACCGTGCGGATCTCGCCGTCGAGGTCGATCTCGATCGCGGTCAGCGCGGGCATGCCCAGCGGCAGCGCCGGGCTCGCCTCCAGCAGCATCCGCCGCACCGCCTCGGCCGACGCCTGGTCACGCAGCGGAAGGCGTACGACAGAGTCGAAGCCGTCGGGCACGTCGAGCGGGTCGGCCGCGAACGGCAGGCGCAGCAGCGGGACGTGGCCCGAACGGGAGGTCAGCTCGCCCGCGAGCCCCGGCACGGAGGAGACCAGCGCGGCCGTCTCCGCGCGCGACCAGCGGACCGCGCCCGTGGCGCGGGAGCCGATCGACGGCTCGTCGCAGACGGAGACCACCGCCGCGAACCCGACGCCGAACCGGCCCGCCGCGCCCACCTCGTCACGCTTGCCGGAGACGCGCAGCGTGGACAGGCCCTCCACCCCGACGGCGTCGAGCGGCGCGCCGGTGTTGGCGGCGGTCAGCACGTCACCGCGCAGCGTCAGCCGGAGCACCCCTGGCACGCCCGCGCGCAGCGCCGCGTCGGCGGCGTTCTGCGCCAGCTCGACGATCAGCCGGTCGCGGTAGCCGCCGAGCGCGAAGTCCTCCTCGGCGTTGGCGTCCTCGCGGAATCGGGCAGGCGAGGCCGTCCAGGAGGCGAGCACGGCGGCCCGCATCCGGTCGGTGCCGAAGGTGTCGGTCATCGATCACGATCCTGTACATGGAAGTAGGCGAGACACCGTAGGTTAGCGGCCCTCACCGACACTCCCCGACGGGAAAGGATCAGGAGTGGCCGAGCTCCTCGGAGGCGGCTTCGTCGACCGAGCCCGCCTCCTCCTCCATCATGTCGAAAGTCAACTCGTCGAGGATCGGCATCGCCTGGTCCACCGGCGGCGGCATGACGGCGGCCTCGGAGTGCGCGCCACAGCCATGGTCGGCGGCGACCACCCGGCCGTCGTCCGGCGCGTACTCGTTAGTGCAGACGCCGAACATCTGCCGGAGCCCACCCGCGAGCAGCCAGTAGAAGCCGCAGGTGGAGCACTGCGCGGGAGCGGCGTGTGCGATCGGAGTATGCGGCCCGTGCTCGCCCGAATGCCAGCGTCTGGCGGTCCGGTCCTTGCCGATGGCCGAGAGCACACGTGCCCGGCCCAGGCCGTACTCGAAAATCATCTGACGATCGGCGTCGTCGTCGGTCTCGTTGAACCCCGGCTCCAGCCGGTCGTCGTCCTCCGGGGTCGGCAGCAGGTCGCCCACGCCCAGGTCGCCCGGCCGCAGCCGCTCGCTCCACGGCAGCCACTCGGGCGCCAGCAGCGCCCCCTGGCCGGGCAGCAGGACGGCCTCGCTCACCGTGACCTTCTTCGCCCGGGAGGCACGGGTGACCGTGACGGCCCAGCGCCAGCCGCGGTAGGCGCGGTCGAGGCAGGCGAAGTAGTGGGTGACGATCCGGTCGCCCTCGCCTTCGTAGCCGAGGTGCTCGCCCGGCTCGCCCGGTCGCGCGAGCTCCCCTGCGGCGGCGCGCGCCAGATCAACCGCGTCGACACATGCCTGATCGGGCGCGGAGACGCGGGTCCTGGCACGGCTCATCGGCCCGCCTCCGCCGAAAGGTGCTGTTCGCTCACACTTCATTCTCACCCATGACGGGACCGGACGGGGACCTCTAGTGCGGATCCGGCGCTGAGATCGCCCCGAGATCGGGTAAGACTTGTAGGCGTGGAGGGAGGCTGGGAGCGAGCGAGAGAGATCTCGCGACGCATGGGACGCGGCGTCGCCGACGCGGGCCGCGCGACCGCACGCGCCGGAAAGGCGACCGCCGGCGGCACCGCCCGCGCGGGCCGGGCCACCGGCCGGGGCGTGCTCGCCACGGGCCGGGGGGTGCGCAAGGTCGGCCAGGCCACCCGCCGCCTCACCCACGCCCACGGCGCCGACCGCACCGGACTCGGCCGCCTGATCGAGCTCACCGCCGGGCACAGCGCGGGTGACACGCTGGTCACCGTGGCGCTGGCCAGCACCGTCTTCTTCGGGGTGCCGGTCGGCGAGGCCCGCGGGCCCGTCGCCCTCTACCTGGTCATCACGATGCTGCCGTTCGCGTTGCTGGCGCCGTTCGTGGGGCCGATCCTCGACCGGTTCAGGTCCGGCCGCCGCTACGTCATGGCCGGCACGCTGTTCGGCCGTGGCCTGCTGTGCTTCGCGATGGCCGCCGCCGTGGGGCCGCAGGACCTGCTGACGCTGTTCGCCGGGGCGCTGGGCGTGCTGGTGCTGTCGAAGGCCTACAACGTGTCGCGGGCCGCGATCATGCCGAGCGTGCTGCCCGCCGACATCACGCTCGTCTCGGCCAACGCCAGGGTGGCGCTGTTCTCGCTGGTGACGGCCGGGGTGATGGTGCCGGTCGGCGCGGGGCTGACGCTCTGGCTGGGCAGCACCATGATGCTGCGGGTGGCCATGGTGGTGTTCCTGGTCGCCGGCGTGTTCGCCGTCCGGCTGCCACGGCACGTGGACTCGCCGGACCTCGACGAGGAGACGCCCGAGGAGGGCCGGGCGCCGCGCTGGCGGACCCTGCTCAAGGTCGGCCCGGCGGTGGGCGAGGCCGTCTGGGCCAACGTGGCCATCCGGTTGTTCTCCGGCTTCCTGCTGTTCTTCCTGCTCTTCCTGGTGCAGGACAAGGGCGTGCCGTGGCTGGCCGTGCCCGACCCGTTCTTCGACACGCCGAAGACGATCGCGGTGCTCGCGGCGGCGGCCGGGATCGGCGGCCTGATCGGCGCGTTCGCCGCCAACTGGACCCGCAACCATGCGCCCGGCGTCGTCGTGCTGCTCACGCTGGGCACGACCGCGGTGACCACGATCCTGGCCGCGATCTTCTTCGGCCTGTGGGCCGCGGTCGCGGTCTCGCTGATCACCGCGTTCGCCCAGGAGCTGGGCAAGCTCGCCCTCGACGCGATCGTGCAGCGCGAGATCGGCGAGGAGGTCCGCTCGTCCACGTTCGGCGTGGTCGAGGCGATGCTCCAGCTCGCCTGGGTGTTCGGCGGGCTGATCGGGCTGGTCCTGTCGCTGACCGAGAGCAGCACGGCCGGGCTCGTCACGCTGGCCGTGGTGCTCACCGCCGTGCTCGGCTGGCTGGTCGTGACCAGGCGCACCCGCATCCGTGCCGCCAACCGCCGGGCGCGCGCCCAGCACCAGCCGGCCCAGACCGCGGAACAGGCCGCGGAACAACCTGCGGGCCGGCGGCCGGACCGCTATTCAGACGCCGAGCCGCTCGACACCACCAAACTCGACACCACCAAGCCGCTGACGAACCCGCACGGTTAGGCGTCGAGGTCGTCGGCCACGGCCCGGAGCACCTGCGCGATCTTCTTGGCGTGCGCGGCGTCCGGGTGCTTGCCGCGCTGATAGGACGTCGAGACGTCGTCGAGCAACTTGATCAGGTCCTCGACGATGACCACCAGCTCGTCCGGCTTCTTCCGCTTGGCCTTGGGCTTCGTCTTCGCCAGCGTCGGCGGCTGCTCGAGGATCCGCACCGAGAGCGCCTGCTGGCCGCGCCTGCCCTCCGCGACGCCGAACTCGACCTTCTGGCCGGGCTTCAGTGGCCCGGCGTTGGCCGGGAGCGCGGAGGAATGCACGAAGACCTCACCGCCGTCGTCACGGGTGAGGAAGCCGAAACCCTTGTCGGCGTCGTACCACTTGACCTTGCCACTCGGCACAGGAGGACCTCGTTCAAACAGTCGTGATTAAGGTGATGGACGTAGGTTATGCCCCGCAGAGCGGCAGGGCGACCGGGTAAATGCCGCTGAATTAGCGGACTTCCTCGCGCGAGCGCCAAGCGGCGAACCAGGTGCCGAATTCCGTCAGGTCGCTCAGCGCCACATCCGCCCCGTGATCGCGCAGCTCTCCCACCGTGTAGGGACCGGTCGCGACCGTCACGCTGACCGCGCCGCCCGCCCGCGCCGCCTCGATGTCCGCGACGTGGTCGCCCACGTACGCCTCCGCGCCGAAGCGGGTGAGCGCCGAGCCCTTGGCCGCGCCGAAGACCGAGCCGGCCACCTCGTCCACGTCCAGCCCGAGCCGGCGCACGGTGCTCCTCGCGTCCCGGGAGTTCTTGCCGGTCACGACGATGACTCGGCCGCCACCTGCGCGAACGCTCTCGATCGCCTCGTGCGCCCCGGCCATCACGGTGTGCGCCGGCACGCCGACGTCGGGGTAGATCTCCCGGTAGAGCTCGGCCGCGTCCAGGATCGCCTCGGCGGGCAGCCAGTTGGCCAGCTCGTGCTCCAGCGGCGGGCCGAGCCGCGTGATGATCGCCTGGCTGTCGATGCGCACACCCAGCCGGGAGGAGAGCTCATCGTAAACCGCCGCGATCCCCGTTCTCGTATCCGCCAATGTCATGTCCAGGTCGAATCCCACCGAAGTTCCCACAGGTGAAGGATGCCAAAGAAGGACGCGGTCCGCGTAACGGGCACCGGCCGTGGGACCGTGGGAAAGACAGAAAGGAATTACTTACCGGGACGGGGGGCCACCATCGCGGGCAGGGTCCGGCGCTACGACTACGCTCCTTACCCGGAGGTATCAGGAGAGATGACCAGATCGTCAAGCACGGGCGCCAAGCCCACCGGCGTGCCCGTGAGCACCCGTGCCCGGATCGTCGACGAGGCGCTGCGGCTGTTCGCCGAGCGGGGTTACGCCGCCACGTCCGTGGCCGAGATCGAGGCCGCCTCCGGGCTCTCCCCCGGCGCGGGCGGGCTCTACCGGCACTTTAGGTCCAAGTACGAGGTGCTGTCCGCGGCGATCAACGAGCACGCCGCCAGGACCCGCTCCCAGGTCGCCGAGAGCCTGGCGGAGCTGAGCGGCATGGAGGCCTCGGTCGACCTGGAGGTGCGGTTGTCCCGCCTGTGCCGTGCCGGGCTGGCCAAGGTCCGCGAGGAGTCGGAGCTGACCCGGGTCTTCTTCCGCGACCTCAGCCAGTTCCCCGAGCTGGTGGCGGTGGTGCGGGAGGGGCTGCTGCAGCCGATGTTCGACGCGATCACCACCTGGTTCGGCGCCCAGCCCGAATACCGGGGCGCGGAGGTCGACTGGGCGGGCATCGGCGCGGTGCTCGGCGGGGCGGTCGTGCACTACCGGCTGTTCCAGGAGACGGTGGGCAGGTCACCGGGCAACGCCGAGAAGGACCAGTTCGTGACCGCGTGGGTGCGGCTGGCCGTCGGCCTGCTGCCCAGCCCCGCGCCCGTCACCTGACGTCTCACCTGTGGACGTCTCACCTGTGGACGTCGCCGTCGAGGAGCCGGTAGACCAGCCAGGCGACGCCCGCGCCGGTCCCGATCATGAACATCACGCCGCTGACGTTGAAGAACTGCAGCATGAACGCCTGCAGCCCCGGCTGGTCGCCCACCCGCAGGCCGCCCACGACCACGCCGCCCGCGGTGTAGCCGAGCAGCGGAGCGCAGACCCCGATCAACCGGTCGCGCAGTGTCCAGGTGTCGCCGGCCATCACCAGGATCGCGCCGAGCGCCCACACCATCACCGGCACCCGGAAGATGGCCACGGCGGGCAGGTTGAAGGGCACCAGCAGCGCGGCCACCACGAGGATCACCAGGGCTGCGGTCTCACGCGGGTGGTCCTTGACGACGGTCCTGGCGTCCTTGCCGCCGGTCGCCATCGGGTTCGCGGAGAACATGGCCGCCCTGCGCAGCGAGGCGAACGGCAGACCGCGCTCCCGCCCGGCAGGCCCGGGGCCGCGCACCGCCCCCGGCGGCAGGCTCACGTCGTCCGCGATCCTCGGGAACGCCGCCGTCGCGCCGGACCGCGCGGGAGAGCCGGACCGCGCGGGAGAGAGCGCCGTCGGGGCGGGGCCAGAGGTGGGCAGGGCCGGTGCGGCCTGGGTTCGCACGGTGCCGGGGGCGGACTCGGCCAGCCTGCGCACCTCCCGCTCGACCAGCAGGACAGGGTCGCCGAAGCGGGCGAGCACCTTGGACACCCGCCGGGGGTCCTGGCTGCCGTGCCGCTCCTCCTCGATCCTGGCCCGCAGCCGCCTGCTGAAGTCGAGCCGCTGGTCGGGCCGGAGCACACCGTGAGCCGCGTCGGCCGCCTTGCTGACGTAGTTGAGGATGAGCTGGTCCGCTCGCTCTGTCACGCCTAGCAATGCTGCCCCAATGAGCCGGGACATACCATGGCAACGATGGAGTTCACGGAGTGGATCAGGGGGCGCACCGACGAGGAGCTGCGGACGCTCGTCTCAGCGCGTCCCGAGCTGATCAGTCCGGTGCCCGCACACCTGGAGGGCCTGGCGTCGCGGGCGGGCAGCCCTTCTGCGATCGCGCGCGTGCTCGACCGGCTGGACCGCTTCACGCTGGCGGTCGTGGAGACGCTGGCCGTACAGCAGGGGCCGGTCAGGAAGACGGCGCTGCGCGAGCGGGTCGGCGGCGCGCTGGCGGCGGGCAAGCCCGAGCCCGCGCTGAGCGCGGCGCTGGCGCGGCTGCGTGACCTGGCCCTCGTCTTCGGCCCCGACAGCGCGATCGACCTGGCCCCGGGCGTGCGCAAGGTGCTGGAGGACCCGGCGGGGCTGGGTCCGACCGCCGAGACGGCGTTCCGGCACCACCCGCCGGAGCAGTTGCAGGAGATGGCCGACGAGATCGCGCCCGACACGGCGGGATCCGGCAAGGAACGCCTGGCCGCCGCGCTGGCCGACCCGGCGGCGCTCATCGATCAGGTCTCGCCCGAGGCGAAGAACGCGCTCGAACAGCTCACCTGGGGGCCGCCGACCGGCCGGGTGCCCAACGCCCGCCGCGAGGTGCGGCTCGCCTCCGCCCGCTCGCCCATCGAGCAACTCCTGGCCCGCGGCCTGCTGGCGGCGACCGGCGAGGAGAGCGTGACACTGCCCCGCGAGGTGGGCCTGCACCTGCGTGGCGGGCGGGTGCACCGGGACCTGCTCCCCGTTCCGCCCGCGCTGGAAGGCACCACCCGCGACCAGGCCATGGCCGACCGGACCGCCGCCGGGCAGGCGTTCATGTTCGTCCGGGCGGTGGAGGAGCTGTGCGAGCGGTGGAGCATCGAGCCGCCCGGCGTGCTGCGCACCGGCGGCCTGGGCGTACGCGACATGAAACGTACGGCGAACGAGCTCGATCTGCCCGAGTGGGCGGCCGCGCTGGCCGTGGAGGTCGCGCACGCGGCCGGGCTGACCGCCTCGGGCGGCAGCGTCGACGGCGAGTGGCTGCCGACCAGCGGCTACGACCTGTGGCGGATCAGAGGCACCGCCGACCGGTGGGTGGTGCTGGCCACCACCTGGCTGCAGATGGACCGGGTGCCCGGCCTGGTCGGCGAGCGTGACGACCGGGACCGCCCGCTCAACGCGCTCCACCCCGACCTGCGCCGCTCCTCCGCGCCGGCGGTGCGCGCCGCCACCCTCAGCGTGCTGCACGCCGCGCCCGGCCTCGCGCCCTCGCGGGACAGCGTCCTGCGCCGGCTCGAATGGGAGCAGCCGCGCCGCCGCGGCCCGCTGCGCGAGCAGCTCACCGAGTTCGCGCTGCGGGAGGCCGAGCAGCTCGGTCTCACCGGGCTCGGCGTGCTGTCCGGCCACGGGCGGGCCCTGCTCGCGGGCGAGGACGCCGCCTCGGTGCTCGACCCGCTGCTGCCCCAGCCGGTCGACCACGTGCTGCTGCAGGCCGACCTGACGGCGGTCGCGCCGGGGCCGCTGACCAGCGAGCTGAACCGCTGGATGACGCTGGCCGCCGACGTGGAGTCCAAGGGCGGCGCGACGGTCTACCGGTTCGGCGAGAGCTCCATCCGGCGCGCTCTAGACGCCGGTCAGGGCGTCGAGGAGCTGCTGGCCATGCTGGAGCGCCACTCCGCCACGCCCGTCCCGCAGGCGCTGTCCTACCTGATCTCCGACGTGGGCCGCAGGCACGGCCGGATGCGGGTCGGCACCGCCGGCGCCTACATCCGCTGCGACGACCCGGCGCTGCTCGACCAGATCACCGCCGACCGCCGTTCGGCCGCGCTGCGCCTGCGCAGGCTGGCGCCCACCGTCATCGCCTCGCGCTCGTCACGGGCCGCGCTGGTCGACTCGCTGCGCGCCATGGGGTACGCCCCCGTCCCCGAGTCGCTGGACGGCGACGTGATCATCTCCCAGTTGGAGAGCAGGCGCACCGAGGGATCGGCGCCGGCCCGGCCGATGACCTCCTCCAACGGCCTCGACCCGGATGTGGCCACGGCGGCCGTGCGGGCGCTGCGGGCCGGTGACGCCGCGCACCTGGCCCGGCGGGAGCCCGTCGACGCCCCCAGCGGCCAGATCCCGCAGAGCCCCAACTCCGCCACGATCTCGGTTCTCCGAGAGGCGATCAGGCAGGGCGTGCGGGTGTGGATCGGCTACCGCGACTCACAGGGCAACGCCACCTCCCGCATCCTGGAGCCGGCCAGGATGGAGGGCGGCTACCTGACCGCGTACGACGAGACCAGGGCCGCCGTCCACCGCTTCGCCCTGCACCGGATCACCGGCGTCTCAAGCCTCTGAGCCGCGCTCTCCCGTTCCCGCTCGCGCCAACAGGGTCGCCATCGGCGTGTCGAGGTGGACCGTCTGGCGGGCCAGGTCCACGACCGCGGCGGGTGAGGACAGGGTGGCGGCGTACGCTCTGGCCGCGGCCAGCTCGTGGCCGCTTCTGCGCGGCGTGGTGCCGGATCCGGCGACGCACAGCTCGAACAGCTCGCCGGAGGCGGGTGGCTCCCAGCGGTGCTCGACCTCGACCGCCGGCGCGGGCGGGCCGGTCCTGGTCAGCACGAGGAAGCAGCCGACCTCGGTGAGCTCGTCGGCCAGCTTGAGCAGGTCGTGTCGCTCGCCGGCGTCACCGGCCCAGTCGTGCAGCAGGTAGGCGCGGCCGGGCTCGAACTCCATCCGCGCGGCCAGCTCCACCACCGTCGCCACCGGGGAGAGCACCGCGACGCTGCCCTCGGCCAGCGGCATCCGCGAGAGCAGGGCGATGGCGCCCAGCCTCTTGCCCGTCGACGCGGCGCCCGCCAGGACCAGCAGGTGGCCGACGGCCAGCCTGCGCACCGCGTCCGGGAAGCAGGGCGGCTCCAGGTAGGTGCGCAGGAGCCGGTCGACGTCGTAGGGGTTGAGGTCCGCCAGCACGGCCGGTGGGACGGCCAGTGGGACAGCCAGTGGGACAGCCGGTGGGACGAACGGTGGGACGGCCGGTGGGAGCTCGGGGACGTCGGCGGGGTGCTCGCGTGGCGGCTCAGTCCCGTGGTCCACGGACCGCACCGTGAGTAGGCGGTATGAAGCTCGTTCTCGTCGGTAATCGTGGGCCGGCAGGCTCTTTCACCAGTGGTAAGGATTGTTGGCCATTACTTTTCTGCCGCTCTGAGCTGGGCGTATCCCCGCGAACGGGGGTGAGCGTGGCCATGACGATCTTCTCCTTCATTTGCTGGTGACTGTCATGCCCGGACAAGGCCGGAGTTGGGTATCTAAACACATCTCCCCCAATCCTGGATCGGCCGGTGCGAAAAACAGGAATCACCACAGGGCGGATTTATGCCTAAATAAAGGGAAGTGGCGCACCCTCCACAATGACTAGTCAGCCCGCGACTCGCGCGCCGCCGAGGCTTGACGCCGCCCCGCGAACCGCATCAAGTTAGGGCATGTGACCGAGCAGACACTGGGCCGGCTGGCCGAGGAATCGTGGACCAGGTTCGAGGACTTCGACTCGGTGTTCTACGAGGGGGTCTGGCACCGCAGCCACACGCTGGCCGAGCGGGTCCGCCGGACCTGTGGCGGATTCGTCGAGGCCGGGATCCGGCCCGGCGACCGGGTCGTGATGATGATGGCCACCTCGCCCGAGGTGGGGCTCATCTACCAGGCGCTGTGGGCGGCGGGCGCGGTGGTGACGCCTGTGGTGTTCCTGGTCGGCGCCGAGGAGCTGCGGCACATCCTGCTCGACAGCGGCGCCGTGGCCGTGGTCACCTCGCCGGAGCTGGTGGCCACGGTGGAGGCGACCGGGGTGGACGTGCCGGTGTTCGTGGACACGGCTGAGCTCGAACGCGCCGACGAGCACGGACCGGTGCCGAGAGACCCGGGCGACCTCGCCGCGCTGATGTACACGGGCGGCACCACCGGCAAGGCCAAGGGCGTCATGCTCAGCCACGCGGGCCTGTGGCAGGTGGCCAAGGCCTCCTACGACATGTCCCACCAGGAGGGGATAAATCGTGCGATCGTGCCGGTGCCCCTCTCCCATGCCTACGGGCTGATCGTCACGGTCGCCGGCATGCACGCCACCGAGCCGCCACAGGCCGTGCTGATGCGCTGGTTCGACCCCAAGGCGTTCCTCCGCCTCGCCGCCGAGCAGCGCGTTCAGTACGGCACCGTGGTCCCCGCCATGCTGCAGATGCTGCTGGCCGAGCCGCTGGAGTCACACCCGCTGCCCGACCTGACCTTCCTCACCTGCGGCGCGGCCCCGCTCGGCAGGGACGTGCTGACGGAGTTCGAGCGGCGGATGCCCGGCGTGCGGATCCTCGAAGGCTACGGCCTGACCGAGACCAGCGCGGTGACCACGTTCAACCCGCCGGGCAGGCGTAAGCCCGGCAGCGTGGGCCTGCCGCTGCCCGGCTACACGATCACCATCCGCGACCCGTGGGGCGAGGTCATGGAGACCGGTGACGTGGGCGAGATCTGCGTCGCCGGCGAGGCGCTGATGCTCGGCTACTGGGGTGAGCACGAGCCCGACCCCGGCGGCACCGCGCTGCAGGACGGCGAGCTGCGCACCGGCGACATCGGCTGCCTGGACGACGACGGCTACCTCCACGTCGTGGACAGGAAGAAGGACCTGATCATCCGGGGCGGGTTCAACGTCTTCCCGCGCGACGTGGAGGACGCGCTGAACGAGCACCCGGACGTGGTGATGTCCGGCGTGGTGGGCCGCCCCGACCCACGACTCGGCGAGGAGGTCGTGGCCTTCGTCCAGCTCAGGACCGGCGGCACGGTCACCGCCGAGGAGCTGATGACGTGGGCCCGCGACCGGGTCGGCCGGGTGAAGTATCCGCGCGAGGTGACGTTCGTCGACTCGATCCCGGTCACCAGCGTGCTCAAGCTCGACCGCAAGGCCCTGCGAGCCAGGCTCCGCGACTGACGCCGATCCAGTGCGGTAAGGCATGGCCGGGTCGGGCGTGTGGCTGATCCGTGATAAATGTTGACCTCGAAGGAGGTGACATGAGCCACGAAGAACCCCCCGGCGGATACCCCTACCAGCCCTACGGCGCGCCGTACGGCCAGCAGCCCCCTCCGCAGTACGGCTACGGCTATCCCCCGCCCCCACGACACAGCGGGCCGAACGCCAACGCGATCGTCTCGCTCGTGCTCAACCTCATCGCCATCGTCAGCTGCTGCAACCTGCTCGCCATCCCCGGCGCGATCCTCGCCGGGCTGTCCCTGCGAGCGTCCACCGAGCCCGGTGCCGCCCGCACCATGGTGATCTGGAGCTGGGTCCTGTTCGGGCTGGGTTTCCTGCTCACCATCGGCACCTTCCTCTTCCTCGGCGTCAACGGCTATCTCGACGACTAGCCGGGCCGTTTCGCAGATCGGGACTGATTCGGCCGTCGTGCGTGTTGGATAGGCGTCAACCGTAGAAGGGATGTCTGTGAACGACGGCCCGCTCATCGTCCAATCGGACAAGACGCTGCTGCTCGAGGTCGATCACGACAAGGCCGCCGAGTGTCGTAAGGCGATCGCGCCGTTCGCCGAGCTCGAGCGCGCGCCCGAGCACGTGCACACCTACCGCGTCACGCCGCTGGCGCTGTGGAACGCGCGTGCCGCCGGGCACGACGCCGAGCAGGTCATCGACGCGCTGATCGGCCACAGCCGCTACCCGGTGCCGCACGCGCTGCTCGTCGACATCGCCGAGACCATGGCCCGCTACGGCCGGCTCCGGCTGGAGAAGGATCCGGTCCACGGCCTGATGCTGACCTCCACCGACCGGGCCGTGCTCGAAGAGGTGCTGCGCTCGAAGAAGATCCAGCCGATGCTGGGCGAGCGCCTGGGCCCCGACTCGGTCGCCGTGCACCCGAGCGACCGGGGCAACGTCAAGCAGGCGCTGCTCAAGCTGGGCTGGCCCGCAGAGGACCTGGCCGGTTACGTCGACGGCGAGCACCACAAGATCGACCTGACCCAGGACGGCTGGACGCTGCGTCCCTACCAGCAGGATGCGGCCGACGCGTTCTGGGACGGCGGCTCCGGCGTGGTGGTGCTGCCGTGCGGCGCCGGCAAGACGATCGTCGGCGCGGCCGCGATGGCGCACGCCCAGGCGACCACGCTCATCATGGTCACCAACACCGTCTCGGCCCACCAGTGGCGGCAGGAGCTGCTCAAGCGCACCTCGCTGACCGAGGACGAGATCGGCGAGTACTCCGGCTCCAAGAAGGAGATCCGCCCGGTCACCATCGCCACCTACCAGGTGATGACCACCAGGCGTAAGGGCGTCTACAGCCACCTGGAGCTCTTCGACGCGCGCGACTGGGGCCTGATCGTCTACGACGAGGTGCACCTGCTGCCCGCGCCGATCTTCCGGATGACCGCCGACCTGCAGGCCCGCAGGCGGGTCGGGCTGACGGCGACGCTGGTGCGCGAGGACGGCCGCGAGGGTGACGTGTTCTCCCTGATCGGCCCCAAGCGCTACGACGCGCCCTGGAAGGAGATGGAGAACCAGGGCTGGATCGCACCGGCCGACTGCGTCGAGGTCCGCGTCACGCTCACCGACGAGGAGCGGCTGGCGTACGCGATGGCCGAGGCGGAGGAACGCTACCGCTTCTGCGCCTCCACGCCGTCCAAGACGCAGGTGACCAAGGCGCTGGTCCGCCGCCACCTGGGCGAGCAGGTGCTGGTCATCGGCCAGTACATCGACCAGCTCGACGAGCTGGGCGAGCAGCTGAACGCGCCGGTCATCAAGGGCGAGACCAGGATCAAGGAGCGGGAGCGCCTCTACCAGGCCTTCCGTGACAAGGAGATCCAGGTGCTGGTGGTGTCGAAGGTCGCGAACTTCTCCATCGACCTGCCCGAGGCGGCCGTGGCGATCCAGGTGTCCGGGACGTTCGGCTCACGTCAGGAAGAGGCGCAGCGGCTCGGCCGGGTGCTGCGGCCCAAGGCCGACGGCGGCGGGGCGCGCTTCTACACGGTGGTGAGCAGGGACACGGTCGACCAGGAGTTCGCGGCGCACCGCCAGCGGTTCCTGGCCGAGCAGGGATACGCCTACCAGATCATCGACGCGGACGACATCCACGACGAGGTGTGACGCCCGGCCGCCCGACAGGAGCGGCCAGGCGCTAATGCCTTATGTCCACGAGACTCCGCGGGCCGTCGACAATCGAACCACCCCCCTCACTGCGTCCTCTCCGCGACACTGCCGGATCCGGCAGCGACATACCCTGATGATCCGGCATTCCCACCTGGTATGCCCGGATTTTTCGGTATTTCCGGGGTTCGTTACGCGGCCGTGTCGATCACTTCGCGAGCATGCCGCCGAGGAAAAGCACCCCCTCGGCGGCGATCCACGCCACGACGCCCGTCCCCATGAGCCGGCCGAACAGACGCGGGTCGTACCTGGCGGACGGGACCAGCCACGCCGCCAGGGTGAAGCTCGCGGCGACGGCCGCGAACAGCGCCGACACGGTGGAGACGGTGGCCAGCCGGCGCGAGCAGGCGGACGACGACTCACCGCTGCCGCAGAACGCCTCCAGCCCCCAGCCCGCGAACACCGACAGGCTCCAGAGGGCCGCCAGCAGGAAGCTCGCGACGGTGGGGATGATCGGGGAGATACCGAGCCGGACGCGCGACACGCCGACTTCCTACCCTCCTACAGGCCCGGCTAAATGCTTTGGAGGGCCGTCGGCGGGCCCACTAAGCTGATGGATTCGCTACCTTGACCACCACCTCCGGGAGGCACTTTCGCATGCCCGCACACCAGCTGGCCCCCGACATACCCGCCGACGTGCTCGCCGCCGAACAGACCCATCTCGCCGAGTCCAGGGCCGCGCTCCAGGCCATGCGCGCGCACGCGCAGTCGCTGTCGTCGGACGCGGCCGGCGACTGGGTCTCGCAGCAGATCCTGCAGTCGCTGCTCGACCAGCGGGTCGCCGCGCTGGCCGACCATCCGGACACGCCGCTGTTCTTCGGCCGGCTCGACCGCTCGATGGACGACGACCTGCCGTCCGTCATCTACGTCGGCCGCCGCCACGTGCACGACGGCAACAGCCGTCCGCTGGTGATCGACTGGCGCGCCCCGGTGTCCCGCGCCTTCTACCAGGCCAGCCCCGCCGACCCGATGGGCGTGGCGCTGCGCCGGCGCTTCGGCTACCACGGCGGCGCGCTGACCGCGTTCGAGGACGAGCCGCTGGGCCAGGGCGCCGAGATCGGCCCGTCCAGGATCCTCACCGAGGAGATCGAACGCCCGCGCACCGGCCCGATGCGCGACATCGTCGCCACCATCCAGCCCGACCAGGACGAGATCGTCCGCGCCGCCCTGACCGAGACCGTGTGCGTCCAGGGCGCCCCCGGCACCGGCAAGACCGCGGTCGGCCTGCACCGGGCCGCCTACCTGCTCTTCACTCACCGCGAGCGGCTCGCCCGGTCAGGCGTGATGATCGTCGGCCCGAACCGCGCCTTCCTGTCCTACATCTCCTCCGTGCTGCCCGCGCTGGGCGAGGTCAAGGTCGACCAGACGACCATGTCCGGCCTGCTCGGCGAGCACGCGACGCCGGAGGACCCGATGGTCTCGGCCGTCAAGGGCGACGCCCGGATGGCGGAGGTGCTGCGCCGCGCCCTCTGGCTGCACATCGTGAAGCCGGAGGAGGGCCTGGTCTTCAGCAAGGGCGCCTACCGCCACCGGGTGGCCGACTACGAGGTGCGCGAGATCGTGGCCTCCCTGCGCGGCACCACCCGCTACGGTCCCGGCCGTGCGGCCCTGACCCAGCGTCTCGCGCACCTGGTCCTCGTACGGATGGAGCAGCGCGGCGAGTCGCCCGACGACCGGGTGCAGGACGCGGTGGCCCGCTCCAAGCCGGTCAGGCAACTCGTGGACGCCGTCTGGCCGAAGCTCACCCCCGAGCAGGTCCTCCACCGTCTCCTGTCGGACCCGGAGTTCCTCTCCCGAGCCGCCAAATCCGATTTTTCGCCCGACGAGCAGGAAATGCTGCTTTGGCGGAAGCCGTACCGGAGCTGGAAGTCCGCGAAATGGTCCGCCGCGGACGCCGCGCTCTTGGACGAGCTCGGCGACCTCATCGAGCGCACGCCCTCGATCGGCCACCTCGTCGTCGACGAGGCGCAGGACCTGTCGGAGATGCAGCTGCGCGCCCTCGGCCGCCGCTGCCGCAACGGCTCCGCCACCGTGCTCGGCGACCTCGCCCAGGGCACCACCGCCTGGTCGACCAGCTCGTGGCAGACCGTGCTCAAGCACCTCGGCCAGGAGGGCGAGGTCACCGAGCTGACGCTCGGCTTCCGCGTGCCGCGCGAGGTGCTCGACTACGCCGCCCGCCTGCTGCCCTCCATCGCCCCCGACCTCGCCGCCCCCCGCTCGCTGCGCCCCGGCGCGGGCTCCCTGTCCGTACGGCCTGACGGCGAGCTCGGGCAGGCTGTCGCCGAGGTCCTGACCAGGGAGGGCTCGATCGGCGTGATCGTGCCGGACGCGATGGCCGCCGAGGCCTCCGCCTC
This sequence comes from Nonomuraea sp. ZG12, assembly GCF_052068115.1. NCBI lineage: Bacteria > Bacillati > Actinomycetota > Actinomycetes > Streptosporangiales > Streptosporangiaceae > Nonomuraea > Nonomuraea sp. ZG12. The sequence goes on along the minus strand of NZ_JBQHCW010000014.1, from coordinate 38,596 downwards.
GCTGGCCGACGTCCCGCACGTCGTGCTCGGCCCCGACTCGACCGACGAGCACCGGCTGCTGATCGTCCCCGCGACGCTGGCCAAGGGCTTGGAGTACGACCACGTGATCGTGGTGGAGCCGGCGGACATCGTCGAGGCGGAGCCCCGCGGCCTGGCCCGCCTGTACGTGGTGCTCACCCGGGCCGTCACCTCCCTCACGGTCCTGCACCGCAGGCCCCTGCCCGCCCAGCTGACCGCCTGACGCCCCGGCGCGGCCCCGGGTGGGGCCGCGCCCGCCCCCTCGACTTCTAGGATGACGACAGGACGATCTACCGAGGAGGATGCCGTGCCGGCACCGCTGCCCCACGAATACCTGCCGCCAGTCCCCGCGCTCGTGGTCGAGAGCGACGACCTGACCGACGGCGAGAGGCTGAACGACCGCCACGTCTTCAACGACTGGGGCATGCGAGGCCAGAACCTGTCCCCGCACCTGCGCTGGTCCGGCGCCCCCGCCGAGACCCGGAGCTACGCCGTGACCTGCTTCGACCCCGACGCCCCGACCGGCAGCGGCTTCTGGCACTGGGTGCTCTTCGACCTCCCGGCCACGGCCACCGAGCTGCCCACCGGAGCGGGCACGGCCCCCGACTTCAAGGGCCTGCCACCGGGCGCCACCCATGCCCGCACGGACTACGGCACCAAGTCCTACGGCGGCGCCGCGCCCCCGCCCGGGGCCCCGCACCGCTACGTCTACACGGTGCACGCCCTGTCGGTGGACTCCCTGGGCGTGGACAGCGACACCAGCCCGGCGGTGGTCGGCTTCAACATCACCGCCAACACCCTGGCCCGAGGCCACATCGTCGCCCTCTACAGCACCTGAACCGGGCCGATTCCGGGGCCTGGTAGGTTCAGCGGCCATGAACGCTCCGGGGATCAGCATCCGTGCCGGCGGCCTGGACGACGTGGACCGCATCCTGGACTTCTGGCTCCAGGCCGCCGAAGGCACCGACAGACGCGACTCCCCCACCAAGGTGACCGCCCTCCTCCACCGCGACCCCGGCGCGCTGCTGCTCGCCGAACTCGGCGAGCCGAGCACTACCGGGGGCGAGCTGGTGGGGACTCTCATCGCCGGCTGGGACGGCTGGCGGGCCCACCTCTACCGCCTCGCCGTCCACCCGGCCCACCGCCGCAAGGGCATCGCCACCGCGCTCCTGGCGGCCGCCGAGGACCGCTTCGTCCAGTTCGGCGCCTTCCGCGCCGACGCCATGGTCCTCCGGGACAACACCCTCGCCCATCCGGCCTGGTCCGCCGTCGGCTACGCACCCCAACCCGAATGGTCCCGCTGGGTGAAGCCGCTCCCCTGACGACGCGGGCGCTCGTCCTCTTCACGGCCGGCAGGGCCGGGCGTCTACTACTGCGTGAGGTCACGCTGGCCATGCGTGCGGAGGGCCGAGCGGGTGGATGCGACCGGTCGCGTGTGCTGTGCCCGGTGCTTGCTGGGGCTCATGCCTTTGACGCGCTTGAACGCCGCGCTGAAGCTGAACGCGTCGGCGAAGCCCACCCGCTTGGCCACGTCGGCGATGGTCGTGTCCGGTTCGATGAGCAGGTCCGAGGCGATGGTCATGCGCCACTGGGTGAGGTAGGCCAGCGGGGGTTCGCCCACGAGCGTGGTGAACCGGCGCGCGAACGCGGAGCGCGAGACGCCGCCCCGGGAGGCCAGCTGCGCCACCGTCCAGGGGCGCGCCGGATCGTCATGCATGAGGCGCAGCGCCTCGCCCACGATCGGATCGCTCAGCGCCGTGTACCAGGCCGGAGCGCTGGTCTCCGGGCGGTCGAACCACGCGCGCAGGGTGCAGACGAGCATCCAGTCCAGGAGGCGGTCCAGCACCACCTGCTGTCCCGGCCGGTCGGCCGCGACCTCCGCCGCGATGTACGCGCTCACCGCGGCGGTGTCGCCGTCCTCCGACACGGTCAGCACCGGCGGCAGCGCCTTGAGCAGCCGCCGCCCGACGTCGCCGCGCACCGGATACGCGCCCACGATCAGCGTCGTGGACGCGTCGGGGTCGCCGCACGTCCAGCCGAGATGGTGGACCGTGCCGCCGTTCGCCGGGATGGCGCAGTGCTCCCCGCAGTCGATGCCCGCCGACGCGTCCGTGGCCGGGTCGTCAACGAACAGGAACGGTCGTGGACCGCGCACCACCACGGTCTCACCGGCCGTGATGCGCTGAGGCGCCTGCGCCTCAGCCATGATCCACCCCTCGCCTCGCAGGAGGGCGCACAGCGTCAGCGGCGCGCCGTCGACGAACCGCAACGACCACGGCGGCGACAGCATCGTGTGCCCGAAGACAGAGCCGTCGGCGCGTACCCCGCGCAGGAGATCGGCAAAGGCGTCCATGACTGAAGCGTAGACGAATGGACATGCATACGCCGTTTTGACCCATGGTGAGTCCATGTCCGCCACGGTTTCATGGGAACCATGAGTCAAGACGTATTCCTTGTCCTGGGCGCCACGGGAAAGACCGGCCGACGGGTGGCCGCCAGGCTGCGGGCCGCCGGCAGGACCGTTCGGGCGGCCTCCCGATCGAGTGCGGCGCGCTTCGACTGGGCCGATCCGTCCACCTGGGACGACGTGGTCAACGGTGTCTCCGCGGTGTACGTCATCGCGCCCGACGTGCCGGGTCCCGCGCACGACTTCGTCCCCAGGGCGGTGGCCGCCGGCGTGCGACGGTTCGTGCTGCTGTCCGGCCGCGGCGCCGACACCTGGGGCGACTCCCCCTTCGGCCTGGACATGCGCTCGGCCGAGGAGGCGGTGCGCGTGTCCGGGGTCGAGTGGTCAATCGTGCGCCCGACGAACTTCAACCAGAACTTCGACGAGGACCTCTTCTACGCCCCGATCATGGCGGGTGAGCTGGCACTGCCCGCCCGCGACATCGTGGAGCCCTTCATCGACGTGGACGATGTCGCCGACGTCGCGGTGGCGACGCTCACCGAGCGCGGGCACGACGGCCGCATCTACGAGCTGTCGGGCCCGCGAGCGCTCACGTTCCGGGAGGCCACCGAGGAGATCGCGCGGGTGTCGCGTCGGCCGGTTCGCTACCTTGATGTCTCGCCCGAGGAGTACGTCACCGCGTTCGTGGCGCAGGGGGTCCCGCCCGAGACCGCGAGCTACGTCGGGGAGATGTTCGACCTGATGCGCAGCGGTGCGACCGCCAAGGTCACCGACGACGTGCACCGCGTCCTGGGCCGCCGACCCCGCGATTTCGAGACCTATGTCGCGCGCGCGGCGGCAGCGGGGGCCTGGCGTTGAGGTCGCTCCTGATCCTCAGGTACCTCGACATCTGGAACGAGCGGGACACCGCCGCCCGCCAGGCCCTCATCAAGGCCGTCTTCACCGAGGACTCGTTCTACAGTGCTCCCGACCACGCCGGTCTCCACGGCCACGGCGAGCTGTCCGAGGCGATCGGCCGCTCCCAGGAGCAGTTCGGCGACATGGTGTTCACCCTCGGCAGGGTGATCAACGCCCACCATGACACGGCGCTGTTCACCTGGGAACTGGGCGCACCGAACGCGGACACACCTGCGGCAACCGGCTACGACGTCGTGGACTTCACCGGCGACCGCATTCGCCGGGTGGTCGGCTTCTTCGCCTAGTTCCCTAGGTCGATCGGCCGGGCCTGCGGCTGGACGTGGAGGGATGACGTGTTATTCGGCGGATGGTCAAGTGCGGGCTCGCGTAACGGCGGCCCGCCGTCACCCGGTCAGCGGCCGTTTCCCTGGAGGCCCTCAGCCCTGTGCGGCGGGCGGTCGAACCGGGCTGGCCGTAAATAAAAAAGCCCGCGCCTAAAGCGGGGCAAAGGCGGGGAGAGCGCCAGAGCGGCCCGAAACCGGCAGGTTTCGGGCCGCTCTGATGTGGTGCTGTACGTGCCGGAAAAACCCGGCGCGTGGTACTGAAGGGCTAGAAGTCCATGTCGCCGCCACCGGGCATGCCGGCGGGGGCTGCGGGGGACTTCTCGGGCTTCTCGGCGATGACGGCCTCGGTGGTGAGGAAGAGCGCCGCGATGGAAGCGGCGTTCTGCAGCGCGGAGCGCGTCACCTTGGCCGGGTCGATGATGCCCGCCTGGAACATGTTGACGTACTCGCCGGTGGCCGCGTTGAGGCCCTCACCGGGGGTGAGGTTGCGCACCTTCTCGACCACGACGCCGCCCTCGAGGCCGGCGTTGACCGCGATCTGCTTGAGCGGCTCCTCCAGAGCCTTGCGCACGATCGCGGCACCGGTGGCCTCGTCGCCCAGGAGCTCGAGCTTGTCGAACGCCTTGGCGCCGGCCTGCAGCAGCGCGACGCCACCGCCGGGCACGATGCCCTCCTCGACGGCCGCCTTGGCGTTACGCACGGCGTCCTCGATGCGGTGCTTGCGCTCCTTGAGCTCCACCTCGGTCGCCGCGCCGGCCTTGATGACGGCGACGCCGCCGGCCAGCTTGGCGAGACGCTCCTGGAGCTTCTCGCGGTCGTAGTCGGAGTCGGTGCGGTCGATCTCGGCGCGGATCTCGTTGACCCGGCCGGCGATCTGGTCGGCGTCACCGGCACCGTCGACGATCGTCGTCTCGTCCTTGGTCACCACGACCTTACGGGCGCGGCCCAGCAGGTCGAGCGTGGCGTTCTCCAGCTTGAGACCGACCTCCTCGGCGATGACCTGACCACCGGTGAGGGTGGCGATGTCGCCGAGCATGGCCTTGCGGCGGTCACCGAAGCCGGGGGCCTTGACGGCCACCGAGCGGAACAGGCCGCGGATCTTGTTGACGACCAGGGTCGCCAGCGCCTCGCCCTCGACGTCCTCGGCGATGATCAGGAGCGGCTTGCCGGACTGCACGACCTTGTCGAGCAGGGGCAGCAGGTCCTTGTTCGCCGAGACCTTCGAGTTGACGATCAGGATGTACGGGTCCTCGAGCACGGCCTCCATACGGTCGGAGTCCGTGACGAAGTACATCGACGTCATGCCCTTGTCGAAGCGCATGCCCTCGGTGAGCTCAAGCTCCAGACCGAAGGTGTTGCTCTCCTCGACGGTGATGACGCCTTCCTTGCCGACCTTGTCCATCGCCTCGGCGATGAGCGCCCCGATCTCGGGGTCGGCGGCGGAGATGGAGGCCGTCGAAGCGATCTGCTCCTTGGTCTCCACGTCCTTGGCGAGCTTGGACAGCTCCTCGCTCACCCGCTCGACAGCGGCCTCGATGCCCTTCTTCAGGGCCATCGGGTTCGCGCCGGCGGCGACGTTGCGCAGGCCCTCGCGCACCAGCGCCTGGGCGAGCACGGTGGCGGTCGTGGTGCCGTCACCAGCGACGTCGTCCGTCTTCTTGGCGACTTCCTTGACCAGCTCCGCGCCGATCTTCTCCCACGGGTCCTCGAGCTCGATCTCCTTGGCGATCGACACACCGTCGTTGGTGATCGTGGGGGCGCCCCACTTCTTCTCCAGTACGACGTTGCGGCCCTTGGGCCCCAGGGTCACCTTGACGGCGTCGGCGAGCTGGTTCATACCACGCTCGAGACCGCGCCGGGCTTCCTCGTCAAACGCGATCATCTTGGCTGCCATAAGGCTGGACCTCCCAGTTGCAGGGTGGCTGGCTGTGGACCGAGCCGACGCCCGCGACGGCATGTGGGTCCGCAACTCCGTCGGCAGACCCCATCGTCTCGATCCCAGGTTGGCACTCTGCAACAGAGAGTGCCAACGAATTGTTTAGCACTCTACCCTGTCGAGTGCAAGCTGACGTCACCCACGCCCAGGTCAAGTCCGTACAGCGCGAACGGCGGGCCAGGGCGGCCCGCCGTACACCGAGGGGGTGGCAGGCCGCACGCACTGCGCTGACGTGCGGGCTGCCGGGGCTTACCAGCTACGCGACCGCACGGACGGACTCCGCCTGCGGCCCCTTCTGGCCCTGCGTGATCTCGAACTCGACCCGTTGCCCCTGTTCGAGAGATCGATAGCCATCCATCATGATTGCCGAGTAATGGACGAATACATCCTTACCACCGTCTACCGCGATGAAGCCGTAGCCCTTGTCCGCGTTGAACCATTTGACGGTGCCCTGCGCCACTTCCGACTCCTCTTACTGGGCTCATAGGTCCCGCCCATTCCTCCGCGAGACCCACAATCGTCGTGACAATTGGGGAATCAGTCAGACGACCGCACTCGACCATACCTGCGACACGACGTTTGGCACCAGAGTCAACCGACAAACCGGAAATTTCACCATGTGCGGAAAGTAGTTCAACCTTGAATTTGATTGCGGAAAAAAGAGAAGGCGCCCGCATGCGGGCGCCTTCTTCAGTGACCGGGTTCAGCCGCCGGCGACCGCCGGGATGATGGAGACCTGAGTGCCTTCAGGGGCCGGAGTGTCAAGGCCCTGGGCAAAACGGACGTCCTCTTCGCCAACATAAACGTTGACAAAACGCCGAATCTTGCCCGATTCATCGAGAATGCGGGCGCCAATCCCCGGGTAGTCGGAGTCGAGCTTGGCGAGCACGTCACGCAGGGTCGCGCCCTCTCCACTCACCTCCGCGTTACCGCCGGTGTAGGTGCGAAGGATGGTGGGAATCCGCACAGAAACACTCATGAATTAACCTCGCCTTTCCTGATTGTCAGACAGTCGCGCGGAACGCGTCGAGAGAGGGCCGGATCACGGCCGTGGGCTGGGCGTCGTCGGCGATGACGTCGAGCGTCTTGAGCCCGTCGCCGGTGTTGAGCACCACGGTCTCCAGCTCCGGGTCGAGCCGCCCGGTGTCGACGAGCTTCTTCAGCACGCCCACCGTGACGCCGCCCGCCGTCTCGGCGAAGATGCCCTCGGTCGAGGCCAGCAGCTTGATCGCGGCGACGATCTCGGGGTCCGTCACGTCCTCCACCGCGCCGCCGGTGCGGCGGGCGATGTCGAGCACGTAAGGGCCGTCGGCGGGGTTGCCGATGGCCAGCGACTTGGCGATGGTGTCGGGCTTGACCGGCTGGACCACGTCGTGGCCCGCCTTGTAGGCCGTGGACACCGGCGAGCAGCCGAGCGCCTGCGCGCCGTAGATCTTGTACGGGCCGTCCTCGACGAGCCCGAGCTCGATCAGCTCCTTGAAGCCCTTGTCGATCTTCGTGAGCTGGGAGCCGGAGGCCACCGGGATGATGATCTGCTCGGGCAGCTTCCAGCCGAGCTGCTCGGCGATCTCGTAGGCGAGCGTCTTGGAGCCCTCGGCGTAATAGGGCCTCAGGTTGACGTTGACGAAGCCCCACTTGTCGCCCATCGGGTCACCGATGAGCTCGGAGCAGAACCGGTTGACCTCGTCGTAGGTGCCCTCGATGCCGACGAGCCTGCCGCCGAACACGCGGGCCATGGCGATCTTGGCCTGCTCCAGCCCCGCGGGGATGAACACGCAGGCGTCCAGCCCGGCCCTGGCGGCCGCGGCCGTCACGGCGCCGGCCAGGTTGCCGGTGGAGGAGCAGGACAGGGTGTGGAAGCCGAAGTTGCGCGCCGCCTCGACGGCGATGGCCACCACCCGGTCCTTGAAGGAGTGGGTGGGGTTGCCGGAGTCGTCCTTCACGTGGAGGGACCTGATGCCCAGCGCCTTGCCGAGGTTGCCCGCCTTGACCAGCTTGGTCCAGCCGGGGTTCATGTTGGGCTTGGTGGCGACGTCGGCCGGCACCGGCAGGAGCGCGCGGTACCGCCAGATGTTGGCCGGTCCGGCCTCGATGGAGGCCCGGGTGACGTTGCCGAAATCGTAGGCCGCTTCGAGCGGCCCGAAACACTCCGCACAGGCGAAGCTCGGGCCGAGCGGATAGCGGGTGCCGCACTCGCGGCAGGAGAGAGCGACGGCGGGACCGAAGTCGAGCGACATGAAGCGAGGCCTTCCCTCATCTTCGCCCGTGGCCACCCTGACCACGGACCGGAATTGGCACCTAGTCCCGGTCGGCCTCGCCAGGTCGCGAGTCACAAGCCGGGAGGGTTGCCGGGGCTTCGCAGGGCCGGTCCCTCCACCCCTCTGGATGAGCAATATTCAGTTGTTGCTGCTGACCGGACTCTACCCAATCAATCGCGTGACCTGCCCGGTCATCTCAGTATGCGAGATACGAGGTCTCATCGGTAGTCTTCGCCCAGCGCCGCCTGGACATATTTGCGGGCCTGGTGGATACGCGACTTGGCGGTGCCGAGCGGGATCTTGAGCTGCTCGGCCACCTCGCTGTAGTCGAGCTGGACGATGTCGCGCAGCACCAGCGCCTGGGCCAGATCGGGCTTGTCGGCCTCCAGCGCCTCCATGGCGTCGAGCAGGTCGAGCCGCGATCCGGCGATCACGCTGACCCGGCGGACGTCGGGCTTCTGCATGGGCAGCTCGTCGGAGGTCTGCTCGGCCGACCTGCGCTTCAGCGACCGGTAGGTGGTGCGCGCGCAGTTGGCGGTCACGATGTGCAGCCAGGTGCTGAACCTGGCCCGCCCCTCGAACCGCCCGATGTTGCGCGCGACGGCGAGCAAGGTGTCCTGCGCCGCCTCCTCCGCGTCCTGGTGGTAGGGCAGGATGCGGGCGCAGTGCCGCAGCACGTCCGGCTCGATCCTCCGCAGGAGTTCGCCGAGTGCGCGATGATCTCCGACGGCGGCGGAGCGGGCCAGTTCCTCGGTTAGCTCATCAAGCGCCATAGCTGGGATCCTAAGGTCGGAGGGAGCTTTAATGAACAGCATCCTGCTCGCCTCGAACAGAGGCCCGGTCTCGTTCACCGTATCCGAGGACGGTGACCTGACCATGAAACGCGGTGGTGGCGGGCTCGTGTCGGGCCTGTCCGGCGTGGCCAAGGACGAGGGCGTGCTCTGGGTGTGCGCCGCCCTGTCCGACGGCGATCGCGGCGCCGTCCGCCAGGCCCCCGGCGGCAGGCTCGACCACGCCGGCTACGAGACCGGGGCGCTGCGGATGCTCGAGATCGCGCCGGCCGTCTTCCACCGCGCCTACAACTCCGTGGCCAACTCCACCCTGTGGTTCGTCAACCACCTGCTCTACGACATCCCCAACGCACCCCACTTCGGCACCAGGTTCCAGCGCGACTGGGAGTCCTACCGCGACTACAACGGGGCGTTCGCACTGGCGCTGGCCGAGGAGGCCGGGCACGGCGCGCGCGTGATGGTGCAGGACTATCACCTGACGCTGACCCCGGCGATGCTCCGGGCCGAGCGGCCGGATCTGCGCATCGCGCACTTCAGCCACACCCCGTGGGCGCCGCCGGAGTACTTCTCGCTGCTGCCCGACGAGGTGGCCGGCGAGGTCCTGGAGGGCATCCTGGGGGCCGATCACGCGGGCTTCCTCACCCACCGGTGGGCGGGGGCGTTCATGGACTGCTGCGAGGCCGTGCTGGGCGCGCGGGTGAACCGGGTGGACCGTACGATCACGCATGAGGGACGGGTCACCCGCGTCGGCGTGCACCCGCTGGGCGTCGACGGCAAGGCGCTGTGGACGCGAGCGGGCGAGCCGGACGTCGAGTCCCACATGGCGGCGCTGCGGGAGCAGGTGGGCGAGCGCCGGCTCATCGTGCGCATCGACCGCACCGAGCTGTCGAAGAACATCGTGCGCGGCCTGCTCGCCTACCGCGAGTTCCTGGCCGCCCATCCCGAGTGGCACGGTCGCGTGGTGCACCTGGCGTTCGCCTATCCCAGCAGGCACGACCTGCCCGAATACCGCGAGTACACCGCGTCGGTGCAGCGCTGCGCGCAGGAGATCGAGGACGAGTACGCCACGGAGGACTGGGATCCGCTGATCCTCAACGTCGAGGACGACTATCCCCGCTCCCTGGCCGCCTACCGGATGGCCGACGTGCTGCTGGTCAACCCGATCCGCGACGGCATGAACCTGGTCGCCAAGGAGGGCCCGGTCCTGTCGCCGCGCTGCGCGCTGGTGCTGTCCCGCGAGGCGGGCGCGGCGGCCGAGCTCGGGCCGCACGCGCTCATGGTGAATCCCTACGACATCAGCGGCACGGCCGGCGCGCTGCACCAGGCGCTGGTCATGCCGGAGGAGGAGCGGGCCCGCCGCCGCGAGGGGCTGGAGTCGGCCGCCACCGCGCTGCCCCCGCAGAAGTGGCTGGCCGCCCAGCTCGACGCGCTGGGCTGAGGCCGGTCAGTTCCAGTCGGCGTTCCGGAGGGCGGTGGCCAGCCCTGGGGTCTTCCAGGTGTCGACGACGAGGATCTTGGTCTTCGGCAGATACCACTCGCGCGTGGTGAAGCGGGTGCTGGTGATCTTGCCCGAGTGGGTCCGGCAGCGGGTCTGGAACTCGTGGTAGGCGGCCTTGTGGCCGGGCCCGACCTGGCGCAGCCCCTTCTTGTGCGGGCCGATCTTCTCCACGCGCAGGAGCTTGCCGTCGACCGGGCACCGCTGCACGTCCGAGGCGGGGTAGTAGCCGCCCCGGTCCACGTTGTACGGCCCGAACCCCTCGGCCCCCAGCTTGATCGCCTTCGGTCCGAGGATCCAGAATCCCTTGCAGTCCGTGGTGAAGAAGCCGCCCTCGGGGTGGGCGCACTTGCCGGTGACGACGTGGATCCAGTCGGTGCCGCCGCCGTGGATCCGCCACTTCATCGGCAGGTAGAGGGTCAGGCCGTTGCGCAGTTTCAGCTGGTGGGCGGGGGCGGCAGCGGTGGCAGTGGCGGTGGCGGTGGCGGGCGCCATGAGGACGGCAGCCGCGGCCACCGCCACGACGGCAAGGGATCGCTTCGACATGAGGCGACGTTAGAACGAGGCACTTGCAAGCCACTCACGATCGACTGAAAGCCGTCGTCAGCTCTCTCAGCAGCGCCAACACCCCGTCAGGGCCGTCCACCACGATGTCCGCCCGCTCGGCCAGCGCGGTCACCTCGGCCGAGCCGCTGCAGACCGTCACGCCGGGCAGGCCGGACGCCCTGACCGCGTCGAAAGCGGCCAGATCGCCCAGGTCGTCGCCGGCGAACAGCACGGACCTGGCGGCCCGTTCGGCCAGGAACAGGCTGAGCGCGTGCCCCTTGTCCATGCCCGGCGGCCTGAGCTCCAGCACCAGCCGGCCCGGCTCGACGACCAGGCCGTGCTTCTCGGCCAGCTTGGCCATCGGCTCGCGCAGCGCGGCCAGCGCGCCTTCGGGGTCGGCGTCGCGCCGGGTGTGGACAGCCACCGCGCGGCCCTTGTCCTCGACCGTCACGCCGGGCAGGCCGAGGGAGTCGAGCAGCAGCGGCAGCTCGGCCTCGGCCCTCGGCACTCCGGCCGGGGGCGGTGGGGCGGAGATCTGGCCGTTCTCCCACCGCTCGAACCCGTAGTGGCCGAGCACCACCAGGCCCGGCACGCGCTCCAGCCCGGGGCCCAGCTGAAGTGCGGTGGCCGCCGGCCTGCCGGTCACGATGACCACCGCGTTGACGTACTCGCCGAGCTCGGCGAGGACGGCAGGCGCGTCGGGATGGACGCGGGCCGTCGCGGGGTCGGCCACGATCGGGGACAGGGTCCCGTCGAAGTCGAGCCCGATCACGGCGCCCGTCGGATCTTTCAGGATCGCTTCCATACCAGGGATGTTCGTCACGCGCCTGCCCTACCCAGCGTGTCAGGGACGCATGCCGAAGCGCCTGGCCGCGCGCTCTCGCTGGCGGCCGGCGCGGATCCTGCGCAGGCGTTTGACCAGCATCGGGTCCTGCTCCAGGGCTTCAGGTCTGTCGATCAATTCGCCGAGCAACTGGTAGTAGCGGGTGGTGGAGAACCCGAAGGTCTCCTTGATGGCCTGCTCCTTGGCGCCCGCGTAGCGCCACCAGTGGCGTTCGAAGGCGAGGAGCTCGAGCTCGCGGTCCGTGAGGGGCTGTCGATCGGGTCCTGGGGCAGCACTGTCACCGCCGGCCGGCGCAGTGTCCATGGTGTCCTCCTCGGGAAGGGGCGCGCGAGCACCGTAGAGATTGGCGGCGCACGGGGCCCGTCGCCATCGTAATGTGCGTGGTGCGGCTGTTCATGGCGTATCGGGAGACGTACAGTCACCAGGTGTGACCTCTGTCATCACGCTTCTCACCGATTACGGGCTGGAGGACGGCTACGTCGCCGCCTGCCACGGAGTGATCGCCACGATCGCGCCGTCGGCCCGGGTGATCGACGTGTGCCACCTCGTCCCTTCTGGTGATGTACGGCGCGGTGCGGCGATTCTCGCCCAGACGATCCCGTACCTACCCAGCGGGGTGCATATCGGCGCGGTCGACCCCGGGGCGGGCGTGGCGCGGCGCGCGGTGGCCGTGGAGGCGGGCGGCAGCGTGTTCGTGGGGCCGGACAACGGGCTGCTGTCGTGGGCGATCCACGCCAGCGGCGGCGCGCGGGCGGCGTACGAGATCAGCGACGAGCGTCACTTCCTGCGGCCGGTCTCGCCCACCTTCCACGGCCGCGACGTGTACGCCCCGGTCGCGGGGCGGTTGTGCGGCGGGCTCGACCCGGCCGACCTGGGCCCTGCGGTGCCGCTGGAGCGGCTGGTGGCGCTGCCGGAGCCGACCTCGGTGCTGCGCGAGGGGGCGGTGGAGGGCGAGGTCGTCTCGGTCGACCGCTACGGCAACACCCAGCTGTCGATCTCGGCGGGCGACCTGGAGGCGCTGGGGGTGCGGGTGGGCGACACGCTCGGGGTGATGCTGGGCAGGCGCCGCCTGTCGATGCCCTACCGCGAGTCGTACACTGCGGTGCCGCCGGGCGAGCTGGTGGCCTTCGCGGACTCGGCGGGGCTGATCGCCTTCGCCGTGAACAGCGGTGACGCGGCGCAGCGACTGGGCCTGCCACCAGGTGCACATGTCAGGCTTTCCCCCACGAGCTAAGACGAAAGCCACAGAACGGTAATTACACGGCGTATCGGACTGTTTACCGAAGCGTCGGATTGAATCATCGATCGCGTGTCAGAATGCACGGCAGTTCGGGCGCCCCCTCCCCCCGTTCGAGGTCGCCGTGCATCACGTCTGCGTTGTCCTGATCTCCATACTGTTCGCGGTCTGGCCAGCCACCGGACCGCCCGTCCCCGACCGCTGGCGCTCGTGGCCGGTCTCCCGGGTCTTCCCGGCGGCCGTGCCCGGCATCAGTCCCTCAGGGGCCCGGGTCACCTACCTGCTGACCGGCGTCGCGCCCGAGGCGCCCTGCCGGTCCGCGTTCCACCCCGGCGCGCTTCCCGCGCGTCCGTCGTGCGTCACCGCCCTGCGCGCCACGTACGCCGACAGCACGTCCACCTTCGTGGCCACGGTCGGCATCGCCGTCCTGACCGGCTACGGCGAGCCCGCGGTGTCCGGCACCTCCCGGCCGCCCACGGTGCGGCCGGTGGCCTTCCCCGGCGGGCCCGCCGAGCGCTTCGGCGAGCTCCAGTACGTCACCGGGGTGGTGATCGCCTCGCACGAGCGCTACCTGGTGGCCACGGCCGCCGGGCACGCCGACGGCAGGCCGTACCGGCCGGGCGACCGGGCCGGCAGCCGGCTGCGCGGCATCGCCAGGCAACTCGCCGTCGAGCTGCACCGAGGTCTGACCGGATGAGGCGCGGGCGGCGCCCGCCGCGAACCGTCCTGCTGCCGCTGATGCCCCTGCTGCTGCTGGTCTGCGTGGCGGCGCTGCCCGCCGGCGGCACCACGGCGAGGGTGTCCGCGCAGGAGACGGTCCACGACGACGTGGGCGCCATGGCGCGGGCCCGGCAGTGGCAGATCTCCCTGCTGCGGCTGCCCGAGGCGTGGCGGACGAGCAGGGGCGAGGGCGTGCTGGTGGCGGTGCTCGACACCGGCGTCCGCGGCGACCATCCGGACCTCGGCGGCGCCGTGGTGCAGGGCCCCGACCTGACCGGCGCCTCCACGACCGGCGGCATGTGGGGGCACCACGGCACGGCCATGGCCAGCCTGATCGCCGGCCGTGGCCACGGCCCGGACCTCGGGGTGATCGGCGTGGCTCCCGCGGCGAGGGTGCTGTCGGTCAGGGTCACGCTGGAGAGCTCCGACCCACGCCGCGAGCGACTGCGCGCGGGCGGGCGTCACGCACTGGCCAAGGGCATCCGCTACGCGGTCGACCACGGCGCGGACGTGATCAGCATGTCGCTGGGCGGAGGCAGCGGCGCGTGGGAGGGCTCGGCCCCCGAGGAGGAGGCCGTGCAGTACGCCATCACCCACGGAGTCGTCCTCGTGGCCTCCTCCGGCAACGACGGCGACACGGCCAACAAGAAGACCTTTCCCGCCGCCTACCCGGGCGTGATCGCCGTCGGCGCGATCGACAGACGGCTCAGACCGGCCGGGTTCTCCAACCGGCGGGACTATCTGTCGGTCGTGGCGCCCGGCACGGGGATCGTCACCGCGAGCGCCTTCGGCGACTACGTGGTAGGCGACGGCACCAGCTCCGCGGCGGCCATGGTCGCGGGCATCGCCGCGCTGATCAAGTCGGCCCATCCGGAGCTGTCGCCCTTCAAGGTGCGCCGGGCCATCGAGCGCGGCACCCGGCAACGGCCGCCCGGCGGTTACGACAGGGCCTACGGGCACGGGGTGGCGAACGCGGTGCTGGCCCTGCGCGAGGCGGGACGGCTGGCCGCGACGCCCACACTGCCCGCGCTGCCCGGCGGGTCCGGCGCTGTCTCGATGCCCCCGCTGCCGGGCGGATACTTCGGCGACGGGCCGCCCGCCGAGCCGCCCGCCTCGCGGATGGCCGTGGTGGTGGGCATGGTGCTGCTGGTGGCGGGGCTGTCCGCCCGGGTGGTCGGGCGGCAGCGGCGGCGTCACTGCTGGTACGGACCCGACGAACGCCGAGACCCCCCACGGTGATCCCGTGGAGGGCCTCGGCGCCTGACTACTCGGCGCCTGACTACTTCGCGCCTGACTAGTTGACGTGGACCACGTCGTGCGTCTCGGCGAAGTGACACGCGCTCTCGTGCGTGGTGCCGGGCCTGATCTGCAGCAACGGCTCCTCCGTCGCGCAGATCTCCTGCGCCTTCCAGCACCGGGTGCGGAACCGGCAGCCCGACGGCGGGTTGGCCGGCGAGGGCGGGTCACCCTGCAGGATGATCCGCTCGCGCTGCTCCCGGCCCTCGGGGTCCGGGACCGGCACGGCCGACAGCAGGGCCTGGGCGTACGGGTGCGCCGGCTTGTCGTAGATGTCGACGTCGTTGCCGATCTCGACGACCTTGCCGAGATACATCACCGCGACCCTGTCGGAGATGTGGCGCACCACCGACAGGTCGTGGGCGATGAAGATGTACGCCAGGTTGAACTCGTCCTGCAGCCGCTCCAGCAGGTTGATGACCTGTGCCTGGATCGACACGTCGAGCGCGGAGACCGGCTCGTCGCAGACGATGATGTCCGGCTGCAGCGCCAGCCCACGGGCGATGCCGATGCGCTGGCGCTGGCCGCCGGAGAACTGGTGCGGGTAGCGGTTGATGTAGTCGGGGTTGAGGCCCACGACCTCCAGCAGCTCCTGCACCTTGCGGGCGCGGTCGCCCTTGGGCGCCACCTCGGTGTGGATGTCGAACGGCTCACCGATGATGTCGCCGACGGTCATCCGCGGGTTCAGCGAGGTGTACGGATCCTGCATCACCATCTGGATGTTGCGGCGCATCCGCTTGAGCTCGCCGCCCTTGGCCTTGGCGATGTCGCGGCCGCCGATCATGACCGAGCCGGAGGTCGGCCGCTCCAGCGCCATGAGGACCTTGGCCAGCGTGGACTTGCCGCAACCCGACTCCCCCACGATGCCCAGCGTCTCACCCCTGTGGAGGTCGAACGAGACGCCGTCCACGGCCTTGATGGCGCCGATCTGCCTCTTCATCACGATCCCCTGGGTCAGGGGAAAGTGCTTGACCAGATCGCGAACCTCGAGGATGCGCTCACCCTTGGTCGCCATCGAGGACCTCCCTCCAGTAGTGGCAGGCACTGTTACGGGCGCCGCCGATCTCGTAGAGCGGGGGGGCGTCGGTCACGCAGTTGTCCTGGCGGTAGGGGCACCGCGGATGGAAAGCGCAGCCTGTCGGCATGTCGAGCAGGTTCGGCGGCAGCCCCTTGATGGCGTACAGCTCGTGGCCCTTGTGGTCGAGTCTGGGGATCGACTCCAGCAGGCCCTTCGTGTACGGGTGGGCGGGCGCCTTGTAGATGTCGTGCACGGAGGCGTTCTCCACGATGCGCCCGGCGTACATGACCGCGATCTTGTCGGCGACGTCGGCGACGACGCCGAGGTCGTGCGTGATCAGGATCATGCCCATGTTGCTCTCGCGCTGCAGCTCCGCGAGGAGCTCCATGATCTGCGCCTGGACCGTCACGTCGAGCGCGGTGGTCGGCTCGTCCGCGATCAGCACCTCGGGGTCCAGCGCGATCGCCATGGCGATCATGATGCGCTGCCGCATGCCCCCGGAGAACTGGTGCGGATAGTCGTTGACGCGCTGCTTGGCGGCCGGGATGCGCACCTTGTCCATCAGCTCGACGGCCTTGACGAGGCTGTCACGCCTGGACATGCCGCGGTGCACCCGGAACATCTCGCTGATCTGCCAGCCCACGGTGAAGACCGGGTTGAGCGCGGAGAGCGCGTCCTGGAAGATCATCGCGATGCGCTGGCCACGCACCTGGGTGCGCGCCTCCTCCGAGAGCTTGAGCAGGTCGGTGCCGTGGAAGCGGACCTCCCCCTTGGGGACGCGCGCCGGCGGCACGTCGAGGATGCCCATGATGGCCTGGGCCGTCACGGACTTGCCCGAGCCGGACTCGCCCAGCACGGCGACCGTCTCGCCGGGGTTGAGCGAGTAGCTCACCCCGTTGACCGCCCGTACGACGCCCGCGCGGGTGGCGAACTCCACGTGCAGGTCGACGACTTCGAGCAGTGGACCGTTGCCCCGCCCTCCCTCGGCGGGCAACTCGTCCAGCGATGTCTTTCTCACTTGATCCCCCCTCCTACCTGAGCTTCGGGTCGAGCGCGTCGCGTACGGCGTCGCCCATCATGATGAACGCGAGCACGGTGACGCTCAGGAACACCGCGGGGAACACCAGCGGCAACGGCGCCTCCAGGAACCGCGCGCGGGCGTCGGCGATCATCAGACCCCATGAGATGTCGGGCGACTGGACGCCGACCCCCAGGAAGGACAGCGCGGCCTCGGCCGCGATGAACACGCCCAGGTTGATGGTGGCCACGACGATCACCGGAGCGACCGCGTTCGGCAGCAGGTGCTTGAACATGATCCGGCTCTGCCCGGCCCCCAGCGCCCGTGCGGCCAGCACGAAGTCCTGGCCTCTGGCCGTGAGGACGGCGGCCCGCATGATGCGGAACGTCATCGGCCAGGCCAGCACCGACAGCGCGATCACCACGAGCCAGATGCCCAGGTCGGCGCCCCGGAATGTCGCCGTGATGAGCAGCGCGCCCAGGATCGCGGGGATGGCGAAGAAGACCTCGGTGATCCGGGAGGTGATCGTGTCGGTGAGACCGCCCCGGGTGCCCGCGATGAGGCCGAGCAGGCCGCCCACCAGCGCGGTGATGACCGTGGTGGTGACCCCGATGATGATCGAGTTCTTCGCGCCGTAGATGGTCCTGGCGTACACGTCACAGCCCTGGCTGTCGCGGCCGAACAGGTGACCGGGGCTCGGCCCCTGACGGGCGGTGGACAGCTCGCAGGTGCGCGCGTCGAGCGGGTCGATCGAGGTGAACAGCGATGGCCAGAACGACATGACCAGCAGAATGGCGATGAGGATCAGCGAGAAGATGAACATCGGCCTGCGGCGCAGGTCGTACCAGGCGTCGCTCCACAGGCTCGCCGAGCGGGCCGCCTTCTTCTTGCCGCCCTCGGCCTGCGGCGGACCCGCCGTGGCCTTCTCGTCCGTCGTCAGCGTCTGCGAGTCCTGGGGCACAGGCCCGGCCTGTGGCGTGTCACTCATAGCGGATCCTCGGGTCGAGCACTGCGTACAACATGTCGACAACCAGGTTCGCCACGATGTACACCAATACCAGGATGGTCACGATACCCACGACGATCGGTTGCTCGCGCAGGTAAACGCCCTGATAGAGCTGGAAGCCGATGCCCGGCAGGTTGAAGATCGTCTCGGTGATCACCGCGCCGCCCATGAGGGCGCCGAGGTCGGCTCCCAGATAGGTGACCATCGGGATCAGCGCGTTGCGCAGCCCGTGCCTGCCGACGACTCTGCGCCTGGACAGGCCCTTGGCCGTGGCGGTGCGGATGTAGTCGGATCTCAGTGTCTCCACCAGGCTCGTTCTGGTGAGCCGGGTGAGATACGCGATCGACCCTCCGGCCAGCACGAACCCTGGCAGCAGATAGGACTTCAGCCCCTGTGACACGCCCGCGATCGGAAAGACCTCGAAGCCCACGGTCTGCTTGAGCCAGACGCCCAGCCACAACTGCAGGACGAAACCGCTGACCAGCGTCGGGACTGAGATGAGCAGCAGCGTCGAGGCGAGGATCGCGGTGTCGGTGGCCCTGCCGCGGCGCAGCGCCGCCCACAGGCCCAGCAGGACGCCGATGACGGCTTCGAGGACGAGTGCGACCAGCGCCAGGTTGAGCGTGACCTGCAGCTTGCCCGCCAGCAACTGAGTGACGGGGACACCCGCGAAGGTCTCGCCGAAGTCGCCGCGCAGGAAGATGCCGCTGATGTAGTACCAGTACTGCAGCAACAGCGGATCGTCGAGGTGGTACTGCTCCCGAATGATCCGGACGATGTTCGGGTCCAGCCTCTTTTCGCCGGCCAGCGCCGCCACGGGGTCACCGGGCAGCGCGAAGACGATCGCGAAGATGAACAGGGTGGCGCCCAGCAGGACTGGTATCGCCTGGATGAGGCGCCTGATGATGTATCGGCCCATACAAGTCTCCCGTACATGCCAGAAGGCAGCGCCTGGGAACCAGGGTCAACTCGGGCCCAGGGCGACTGCCTTCGAAGCGGGCTCCCGGAGGGTGGGACGCCAGTGTCGCCCACCCTCCGAAAACAATGTCAGGCCTTCTCGACCTCGGCCCATTCAACCTGGTTGAGCAGGTTGATCTTTACGTTCTTGACCTTGTTCGAGTAGCCGGAGTTGTTCCGGTAGAAGTACACCGGAACGTACGGGAGATCCTTGATCAGGACGTCGTCCGCCTGCTGGTAGAACTTCAGGCCCTCTTCGGCCGTCGCCGCCTGGTCACCCTTGGCGACCAGGTCGTCGAACTCCTTGTTGGAGTAGCCGGCGTAGTTGGAGCCCGTCTTGATCGCGCCGGTCGAGAAGATCGGCGACAGGTAGTTCTCGGCCGACGGGTAGTCGATCGCCCAGCCCATGCGGAACATGCCCTGGTACTTCTTGGCGTCAAGGTCGTCGAGGATGTTGGCGAACTTCTCGAACGGCTTGACGGTCACTTCGACACCGAGGTTGGCGCGCAGGTTGTTCGCGACGGCCTCGATCCACTCCTTGTGGCCACCGTCGGCGTTGTAGCCGAGCTCCAGCTTCGCCGGGCCCTTGGCCGCGGCGTACTGCTCCTTGGCCTTGCCCGGGTCGTAGGTGCAGGCCGCGCAGGCGCCCTGACGGTAGCCCGCGATGGCCGGGTTGATGAAGTCGTCGGCGGGGGCACGGGTGCCGGAGAAGACCGTCTCGGCGATGGTCTTCCTGTCGATGGCCATCGAGATGGCCTCGCGGACCTTGATGTCCTTGTACTCGTCGTTGTACTGCAGGGGGAAGCCGATGTAGCCGACACCGGCGTCCGGCTGGTCCTGGTAGCGGTCGCCGAGGGCCGTCTTCGCGCTGGCGATCGCCGAGGCGGGCAGCGCGTCGTGGATGTCCACGTTGTCGGCCTGGAGGTCGTTGTAGGCCGTCTCGGAGCTGTTGTAGAGCTTGAACTGGAGCTTGGTCCAGCCCTTCGGCTTCGTGGCGGGGTACTTGTCGTACACCGTCATGTCGATGCTCTGGTCGGTGCCCTTCTTGTAGGGCTTGTCGAGCTTGAACAGACCCTGACCGATGGGCTGCTCGCCGTACGCCGCGGTGACCTTGCCGTCGGCGCCGAAGGCGGCCTTGGGCAGCGGGTAGAACGCGGTGTAGCCGAGCATCACCTTGAACTGGGAGAACGGAGCCGCCAGCTTGACGGTGAAGGTGGTGTCGTCGACGACCTTGAGACCCGACATCTCCTTGGTCGTGACTTCCTTGCCCTCACCGGGGTTGAGGTCGGCGTAGCCCTCGACGCGGCCGAAGAAGTAGCCGGCGCCCTGGGCGTTGTCCTGGTTGGCCGCGTAGTTCCACGCGTCGACGTAGTTCTGGGCGATCAGCGGCTCACCGTTGTGCCAGGTGTAGCCCGGCTTGAGCTTGATCGTCCAGGTGATGTTGTCATCGCTGGTGATCGACTCGGCGGCGGCCTCGACCGCCTCCTTGTTGTCGTTGTAGTTCACCAGGGGCTCGAACACCGCGGCGAGCACCTCGGCGCCCTCGGACTCGGTGGTGTTGGAGGGAACCAGCAGGTTCTGCGGCTCGCCCAGCTCCATGCGGACCGGCGTGTCGCCGCCACCCGTCGCGGAGTCGCCAGACTGGGTGGCACCGCCGCCACACGCGGCGACCGCGAGGGCGAGCAGCGCGGTACCGGCGACGATCCGTGCGCCTCTAGTAACACGCATGGTAAAAAATCCTCCCTCTAACCAAGTGGACGTAAGCCCTGAGCTGCGTTGATCGTGAGCAGCCTGACGGGGGGTTCCTGGTGAATCCCCGGATTTGGCTGACCTGGTCAAACCAGCTGACGCCCTGCCAGTCGATCGCGACTATCCCTTACTACTTGCCACCAGCGAGTCTCTGGCGCGTTGCAGTTCGGTCACACGTGCGCCTATGCAGCGTCACACCCATACCCACCAAACGACCCCAGACCGAACGAAACGGTCAGACAGGTATAGGCCAGGACGTGAACGCACGATGAAAATTACCTCTTACCAGACGGTGCTCGCGCCGTTGCCGACGCGGACGCCGCCGCTGAGCTACGGTTGAGCGACTCTTGACGGTGCCTTGGAACCGAGCACCCCGAGCGTCCGTCCAACTGTCGCCGCAGTCCGCTGTGGCAGGCACCCCAACCACCCGGATCCAATAGAGTCCTTGCCATGAGCCAGCCGGAATCCGCTGTCGCGGACGCCCAGGCGGGCGGCCGAAGCGCGCAGGAGCCGCTGGCCAAGCTCGCCCAGAGATACGGTCTTCGCCGCGCCATCGCGCGGCCGAGGTTCCATGTCTACGTTCGCCAGCTCTGGGAGCGGCGACACTTCATCCTGACGTACGCCACGTCGCGCAACGTCTCGAAATACTCCAGCTCCGCGCTCGGCCAGCTCTGGCAGGTGCTGACCCCGCTGCTGAACGCCGCCATCTACTACGTGATGTTCGGCCTCATCCTTGGCGGCAAGGGCGACATCGTCAATTACCCCGCCTTCCTGCTGACCGGGATGTTCGTCTTCACCTACACGCAGCGAAGCTTCACCGCGGGCGCCAAATCGATCTCCAGCAACCTTTCGCTGATCCGCGCCCTGCACTTCCCCAGGGCCGCGCTGCCCCTCGCCTACACGATCCAGGAGTTGCAGCAGCTCGCCATCTCCATGGGCGTCCTCGGGCTGATCGTGGTGATGACCGGCGAGGCGCCCAACTGGTACTGGCTCATGATCCCGATCGTGCTGACGCTGCAGACGATGTTCAACGTCGGCGCGGGACTGGTCATAGCCCGGCTGGGCTCCTCCATGCGGGATCTCAACCAGCTCCTGCCCTTCATCACCCGCACCTGGCTCTACGCGTCCGGAGTCTTCTTCTCCATCCAGGAGAAGGTGGTCGGCAGTCTCGAGCTCCCGCAGTGGGTCGCCAACGTGATGTACCTCAATCCGGCGGCCTCCTACATCGAGTGGATGCGGGAGATCCTCATCGGCACCTACAACGACTCGGTGGGGCACCACCCCCCGACAATGGTGTGGGTCTCTTGCGTATTCTGGGCAGTGTTCGCACTCGGCTTCGGTTTCTGGTACTTCTGGCGAGCCGAGGAGAGGTACGGGCGTGGCTGAACTGACCAAGGAGCTGTCACAGGTGAAGGGTAAGGAGCCCGCCGTCCGCGGCAAGGACGTCAGGGTGCACCCCAACCCGGAGCCTCCGGCGAAGGGCCCCTTGGACGCACCCACCGGTACGCCGACCGTCATCGTCGACGACCTGCACATCGTCTACCGCGTCTACGGCGCGGCGTCGGAGAGCGAGAAGGGCAACGCGGTCAACGCCCTCACGCGCATTCTCAAGCGCCAGGGCCGGCCGGAGATGAAAGAGGTGCACGCCGTCAAGGGCGTGTCCTTCGTGGCCTATCACGGGGACGCGATCGGCGTCGTGGGGCGCAACGGCTCCGGCAAGTCGACGCTGCTGCGCGCCATCGCCGGCCTGCTGCCGCCGCACGAGGGCGCCGTCTACACCGACGGGCAGCCGTCCCTGCTCGGCGTCAACGCCGCGCTCATGCGCGAGCTCACCGGCGAGCGCAACATCGTCCTCGGCTGTTACGCGATGGGCATGACCCCGGCCGAGGTACGCGAGAAGTACCAAGAGATCGTCGACTTCTCCGGCATCGACGAGTTCGTCCAGCTGCCGATGTCCACCTACTCCTCCGGCATGGGCGCCCGCCTGCGCTTCGCGATCTCCTCGGCCAAGACCCATGACGTGCTCCTCATCGACGAGGCGCTGGCGACGGGCGACCGTGAGTTCCGCAAGAAGAGCGAGCAGCGCATCCGCCAGATCCGCGAGTCCGCCGGCACCGTCTTCCTCGTCGCCCACGACCTGCGGGTGATCGAGCAGACGTGTAACCGGGTGATCTGGCTGCACAAGGGGAAGATCAAGATGGACGGCGACCCCAAAGAGGTCCTCGCCGCCTACACCAAGGGCTAGACCGGTACTGTCGCGGCGCTGAGCCGACCTCTCCCGTGCCACTTCATTCGCTGCTGTGTGCGAAAACCGAGTCAGGTGTGGCGTAAGAGACTGACATCGCCAACCCGTGTCCGATAGGATTCGAACGTCGGTTCGAGCATGGGAACGGCGATGGAGTGGGGGACGCGATGGGCGAGCTTTCGGCCGCGATCGACCACCTGGACACCGAGGACGTGTCCGAGATCCCGCGGACGCAGCTGGCTGAGCAGCTGCTCGAGTTGCACTGGCAGATGGCGCGCCTGCAGGCCCAGATCGCTCGCCGCACGGGGATCCGACTGCCCTGACGACAACGTTCCAGCCCCGCCTGACGGCCCGGCGGCCTGACGTGAACGAAAAGGCCGCCGGCCCTCTCGGGGCCGGCGGCGGGTGGGGCTCGGCGGCGACGCTGCCCTGCAAGTAGCGGCGCCGCACGAGTCCGGCCGGGCTTGGGGGTGAGCTCGCTCGCTGTCGCGAGGGCTCTTGACCCGCACGCGTCAGGCTTCGACGCCCTGGCATCTCAGGGGGCTTCGAAGGCTTGACGCGTCCGGTGCGACGGTGTCCCTGGCGCGTGAGACGCGCCGCCGAAGGGCACCTGTCGCGCGTGAACGCCACCTTCCCGCGGCGCGGTGGTCTACGAGACGTCGGCACCTTTGACGCTCGCGAACCGCCGCATCGCCGCCGGCCGGCCGGCGTTCAACACGCTGTTCGATAGGGGTCGGCAGTGACCTCGGTGACCGCAGTAACACGTGACCGCAGTGACCGAAGCGACCTGAGCGACCTAGCGGCCCGTGACGTTGCTGGTCAGCGCGGCCGTGGTCCAGCCCAGCGAGGTGATCGCGTCGGCGTAGATCCCGGCGGCCTTGGTCCCGTTGGCGGAGACGACCGTGGAGGCGTCCTCGATGAGAGGAGAGATCTCGTCGATGGCGGCGAGCTGCGTGGCGCCAGGAAGCACCTCGACGAGCGGCGCCAGCTCGGCCGGGACCACCCGCCCGATCAGCGGGGCCAGCTTGCCGTTTGAGGCGGCGGGCAGCGCGTGCTTGGCCGCCTCGGCCAGGCCGGCCACCGTGCTCTCCGTGGACAGGCTGCCGACGCCCTGGGTGGTGCCGTTCATCGTCCTGCTGGTGGTGCCGGTGGTGTCGGGCAGCAGGCTGGTGCTGGACAGCTGGGCCATCGCACCGCCCAGGGAGCCTTCCACCAGGTCGGCCACCGAGGCGAAGGCGCCGTGCAGCGTCTGCTGCTCGGCGGCCTTGACCTGGAAGCTCTGGACCTGCTTGACGCCGCCGGGCGCCGCCATGCGGGAGGCGCCGCCGGGCGTCGTGCCACCGGGCACCATGCCGCCGAGTGCGGGCAGGTTGCCCAGCAGCTCGCCGCCCAAGGGCAGGCCGGCGACCTTGGGGCCGAGTTCGGGCCTCGGCTCGGAGTCGGGGGTGATGTCCTCGTAGGAGTTGGGACCGCCCATGTACTCGGCCTGGTCCTCTGCGTCGTCCACCTGACCGTCGAGTGGAAGGGCGCCGCCGCTGAGCAGACCGCCGAGCACCCCTCCGCCCGTGAGTTGGCTGAGCAGGTTCCCCATGCCTCCGTCGTCCCCGCCGAGCAGGCCGCCGATGGGGTCGTCACTGGGTGCGTGGTTGACGCCGTGGTCGTTGACCTCGGCGTGGACCGGCGCGGCCAGAGCCGCCGCCAGCCCAAATGATGTGACGGCGACCGCCGTCTTGATTACACGTTTCATGATTGCCTTCCCGGCTCGTGATCGATCGCGCTCGAATGCAGTGGAAATGCGAATCGATAACCCCCGAATGCCGTGGCGTACGCGCTATGGGCACCACACGAAGCACGTCGTCCCGGCTGAGCTACTGACGCAGTTCTATCACTCTCGGAAGGCCCGCGTCGGCCACTAAAAGCCAGCGTGACACGGGCTTTGTGGGCAAGTTACGTAACGGCGTAAGGGTAATGAGCGAGAGGATAAGTCGGGAAATAGCAGGAGGCTATTTCGGTTATTCAGCGGACGTCTCCGCCGACATGGAAGCGCGCCCACACGGCCCGTCAACAAGCGTCGACAAACAAATGTCGCGGGCCGGGGGCGCAGATTTTCCGGTTGCGGTAGACGCGCTTGACCGCTCAGACCGGCAGGAGGGCGTCCTCAGTGGAGACCTCGAACGGGAAACGGTCGGCGAATGCCGGCCGCAGGTCCGTCAGCCAGACCGCCGACGGATCGTAGTGGGCGAAGAAGGGCCGCCCCACCAGCGCGGGATCGCGCGACTGGATCAGGTGGAGCACGAAATAACGCTGACCGTCGATCTCGGTGACGCCGTCGACGCACACCTTGCCTGGCGTCGCCGACATGGACGGTCCCCGTACGGTCCGGCAGAGCCCGGACACGCTCGCGTAAGCGTCCCTGAAGACCTCGTACGCCCGGGCGAGCGGCACCGCGAAGTAGTCCTGAGGACCGGTGTCGCGCTCGATGAACATGTAGTAGGGGATCATCCCCATCGCGTGCTGCCTGCGCCACATGGCCGTCCACACGGCGGGGTCGTCGTTGATGGACCTGATGAGCGGCGCCTGGGTCCTGATCGTCGCCCCACTGCCGAGGATGCGCTGGACCGCGGACTCCACCAGCGGTGACTCCAGCTCGCGCGGGTGTGAGAAGTGGGCCATGAACGCGAGGTTCTTGCCCGACCGCACGACCTCCTCGAACAGACCGAGCGTGGCGTCCGCGTCGGGATCGGTGACGAAGCGCTGCGGCCAGTAGGCCAGCGCCTTGGTGCCGATCCTGATGGACTCCAGCTGCTCCAGCTCGATCAGCGGTCCCATGTAGCGCCTGATCACCGACTCGCCCATGATCATGGCGTCGCCGCCGGTGATCAGGACACTGGTGACCTCGGGATGCTGGCGGATGTAGCCGACCATCTGGTCGATGTCGTCGGAGGCGAACTTCAGATCGGCGTCGCCGACGAACTGGGCCCAGCGGAAGCAGTAGGTGCAGTAGGCGTGGCAGGTCTGCCCCTGCTTGGGGAAGAAGAGCACGGTCTCCGGATATTTGTGCTGCAGGCCGGGCACGGGCTCGTCGCCCATGCGCGGGACGTTGAGCTCCTTCTGGCCTGCGGGGTGCGGGTTGAGCTGGGCTCGCACCTTGTTGGCCTCGGCCTGGATCTCGACGTTGGGTGCTTCGGCCTTCAGAAGGTCGGCCAGCCTGGCGACGTCGGCCGCAGGGAGCATGTCCTCCTGCGGGAAGACCAGGCGGTATATGGGATCGTCGGGCGCCGCCGACCAGTCGATGAGTTCGTCGACGACGTAGGCGTTGGTCCGGAAGGGCAGCACCGTCGCGACGGCGCGCACCTTCAGCCTCTCCTCATCGTCGAGTCCAGCTCGCAGCAGGAGGTCATCGAGATGCTTGGACGTGTATGCCCGGAAGCGTCGCGTTCCTGCTTGGTTCAAGATCACTAGGCCGTTCCCATCTTTTTTGTTCGATCTGCTGTAAACCTCATGCCCCCGTCGTGCGTCTAGGGCTCTTATATCGGGACGCGGCACGCCACGGCTACGGTTCCGTGTGAGCTCCAAGTTTCTTGGGAGGTTCGTGACCTAAGAACTCGCGACATATCGTGATTCGACCTAGACTGGCCATCGTGACCGACGACCCCGTCCTGCGAGCCTCCGACGCCGACCGTGACCACGTGGCCACGCTGCTCGGCGAGGCCTACGCCACCGGCAGACTGACCACCGTCGAGCACGCCGACCGGCTCGAAGCCGTGTACACGGCCAAGACCATGGGCGAGCTCGTCCCCCTGACCCGCGACCTGCCCCAGGTGTCCGGCGACACGGGCACCCCGGCCTCCCTCAAGCAGCAGACCGTCAACGCCGTGTTCAGCAAGGTCATCAAGCGCGGGCGCTGGATCGCCTCCCGGCACACCCATCTGGCGGCCACCTTCGGCGCCCTCATCGTGGACCTGTCCCAGGCCGTCCTGCCGGGGCGCGAGATCACGGTGTCCGTCAGCGCCTTCTGCGCCAAAATGATTATCCGGGTGCCGCCGAACGCCCAGGTCATCGACGAGGTGGGCGCACTGTTCGCCAAGCGCCAGGTCTCCGGCGGCGCGGGTGGCGACGGTCCGGTGATCAGAGTCGTCGGTCAGGCCACGTTCGGCAAGGTCATCGTAGCCCGCACCGTCTCCGACTGGAACCTGCGCGGCGACGCCTGACGGTCTACCCACCGGTTAACCTGGGGATGGCCGTGCCTACGATGCGGACATCAGGCACAACCGCGCTCCGGCCACGCGACACGAACCGGATCGCTGGCCGTACGAGGTGACCATTTGTCCGACAGCAGGCCGATCGCGCTCGACGCCATGGGCGGCGACCACGCACCCCACGAGATCGTCGCGGGAGCCGTGCACGCCGTGCGGGAGCGTGGACTGCGGGTGGTGCTCGTCGGCTCCCCGCGGGTGCTCTACGAGTCCCTCGCCGAGCTCGACGCCACCCACGAGATCCCCATCGTGCGCGCCGAGGAGGTGCTGGCCATGGATGAGGGCGCGCTGGCCAGCCTGCGCCGCCCACGCTCCAGCATCGCGATCGCCTGCCATCTGCTGCGGCGCGGCGACGTGTCGTCGGTGGTCTCGGCCGGCTCGACCGCGGGCATCGTCGCCACCGGGAAACTGCGGCTCAAGACCCAGCAGGGCGTGCTGCGACCGGCCATCGCCGTCGCCCTGCCCACCCTGCCGCACCCCACGCTGCTCCTGGACGCGGGCGCGAACGCCGAGGTCAAGCCCGAGGTGCTGGTGCAGTTCGGACACCTGGGCGCCGCCTACGCCGAGCTGGCGTACGGCATCGAGTCGCCCAGGGTGGGCCTGCTCACGATCGGCAGCGAGGCGGAGAAGGGCAGCAAGGTCGTCAGGCGGGCGCACGAGCTGCTGGAGGCCGCACCCGGCCTGCACTTCGTCGGCAACGTCGAGGGCTACGACCTGCTGACCGGGAAGGCCGACGTGATCACGACCGACGGCTTCACCGGCAACGTGGCGCTCAAGACCATGGAAGGCGCGGTCCGCTACGCCTTCGACGAGCTCAGGCAGACCATCGGCGGCAGCCCGCTGGCCAGACTGGGCGCGTTCATGCAGCGCCCCCGCCTGCGCGCGCTCAGCGACCGCCTCGACGCCGAGGCCCAGGGCGGCGCGGTGCTGCTCGGCCTGAACGGCACGGTGGTCATCGCGCACGGCTCGGCCAAGGCCAAGAGCATCAGCGCCGCCTGCCGGCTCGCGGCCGACCTGTCATCGGCCGGCCTCGTGGCCGGCATCGGCGAGCGGGTGACCACCGTCCAACGTTCCCACAGGTCGCGCTGACCCCCGGTAGGGTGAAGCCCCGTTCGCACATCGGGGGGTCTGCGTGCATGGGCTGACATCCGCACAGGTCGCGGAGGCGAAGACCAACGACGTGCCGCGCCGGTCGAGCAGGTCTCTGAGCGCGATCGTCAGAGCCAACGTCCTCACCCTTTTCAACCTGGTCATCGGCCTGTTGTGGGCGCTCATCCTGATCTTCGGCGAGTGGCAGGACAGCGTGTTCGGCCTCATCATGGTCGCCAACGTGCTGATCGGCATCGTGCAGGAGTTGCGCGCCAAGCGCACCCTCGACAAGCTGGCGGTCGTCGGCCAGAGCCCCGTGACGGTCCGCCGCGACGGCCAGGACCGGCTGATCCCGCCCCACCAGGTGGTGCTCGGCGACCTCATCCTGCTCGGCCCCGGCGACCACCTGCTGGTCGACGGCGAGGTCGTCGCGTCCGACGGGCTGGAGATCGACGAGTCGCTGCTCACCGGCGAGGCCGACCCGGTGCACAAGCGGCCGGGCGACCGGGTCCTCTCGGGCAGCTTCGCCGTCGCCGGGACCGGCGCGGTCACGGCGACCGCCGTCGGCGCCGACGCCTACGCCGTACGGCTGGCCGAGGAGGCCAGCCGCTTCCACCTGGCGCATTCGGAGTTACGCGACGGCGTGGCCAGATTCATCAGGTACATCACCTGGCTGGTCATCCCGATCGGCGCCCTGCTCATGTACAGCCAGCTGCGCAACTCGGTCGACTTCGGCACCGCCATCACCGGCGCGGTCGCGGGCATCGTCACCATGATCCCCGAGGGTCTGGTGCTGATGACCTCGATCGCCTTCGCCGTCGGCGTCGTACGGCTCGGCCGGCGCGGCTGCCTGGTCCAGGAGCTGCCCGCGATCGAGGGCCTGGCCAGGGTGGACGTGCTCTGCCTGGACAAGACCGGCACGCTCACCGCCGGCGGCATGAAGCTGGACCGGGTGCTGCCCCTGCGGGACGGGCTGCCCGTGGAGGACGCGCTCGCCTCGCTGGCCGGCGCGGACAGCCGGCCCAACGGCACCGCCCAGGCCATCCGGGCGAGCTACCCCGCCGCGCCCTGGCAGGCGCTCGACACCGTGCCGTTCTCCTCCGCCCGCAAGTGGAGCGGCGCCGACTTCGGACCGCACGGGACCTGGCTGCTGGGCGCGCCCGACGTCCTGCTGGCCCCCGGCGACGACGGCTACGACCAAGCCGCCGAGCTGTCCGCCACCGGTGCCCGCGTGCTCGCGCTGTGCCGTACGAGCAGCCTGTCGGCGCCGGAGGGGTGCAAGCCCGTCGCGCTGATCACGCTGGAACAGCGGATCAGGCCCGACGCCGAGGAGACGTTGCGCTACTTCGCCGCGCAGGGCGTCACCGTCAAGGTCATCTCCGGCGACAGCCCCGCCGCCGTGTCCGCCATCGCTACCGGCCTGAACATCCCCGGCGGCGACCGCGCCGTCGACGCCCGCACGCTGCCCGACGACCCGGAGGAGCTCGCCGAGCTGGTCGACACCCACACCGTCTTCGGCCGCGTCACCCCGCAGCAGAAACGCCTTTTCGTCGGCGCCCTCCAGGCGCGCGGCCACACGGTGGCGATGACCGGCGACGGCGTCAACGACGTCCTCGCGCTGAAGGACGCCGACCTGGGCATCGCGATGGGCGCGGGCAGCCCGGCGACCAAGGCCGTCGCTCAGGTGGTGCTGCTCGACGACCGGTTCGCGACGCTGCCGCACCTGGTCGGCGAGGGCCGCAGGGTGCTGGCCAACATCGAACGGGTCTCCGGCCTGTTCCTCACCAAGACCTTCTACGCCATCGTGCTCTCCCTGGCGACGGGCGTTCTGGGCATGATGTTCCCGTTCACGCCGCGGCACTCGACCCTGGTGAACGCGGTGACCATCGGCTTCCCCGCCCTGTTCCTGGCCCTGGCGCCGACGCTGGACCGGGCACGCTCCGGCTTCGTGCCCCGGGTGCTCCGGCTGGCCGTGCCGGCCGGGGTGATCTGCGCCGTCGCCGTGCTGCTGGCGTACGCGGCGGCTCGCAGCGGCAGCCTGGAGCAGGACCGCACCTCGGCGGTGCTCGCGCTCTTCCTCACCACCTGGTGGGTGCTCGTGCTGGTCGCCAGGCCGCTCAACCGGTGGCGGATCATCCTGGTCGCGGCCATGGCCGCGCTGTTCGGGCTGGCCCTGGCGCTGCCGTTCGTCCGGGATCTGTTCGCGCTGCGGCCCGGCGATCTCGCCGACGATCTGACCGCCGTCGGCATCTCCGTGGTGGCCGCCGCCGCGATCAGCATCGCGGTCAGGCTCGCCGGTACCCTTAGACCATGACCGACCCGCAGATAGTGCTCACCGAGCGCGTCCAGCAGGCGCTGGCGTCCGCGTTCGGCTCCGAGCACGCCGACGCAGACCCGCTGATCCGGCCTTCCCAGTTCGCCGACTTCCAGGCGAACGTCGCGATGAGCCTGGCCAAGCGCCTGCGACGGTCCCCGCGGGAGGTCGCCGAGTCGATCAGAGCGGCGTTGACCGGCTTCCCCGGCACGGTGGAGGTCAGCGGCCCTGGCTTCCTCAACATCACGCTCGACGACTCCTGGATCGCCGGCGAGGCCACCGGCATGCGCGAGGACGAGCGCCTCGGCGTCCCCACCGTCACCCCGCCGCAGACCGTGGTGATCGACTACTCCGCGCCCAACGCGGCCAAGGAGATGCACGTCGGCCACCTGCGCACGACGATCGTCGGCGACGCGCTGGCGCGCGTCCACGAGCGCCTCGGCAACCATGTCGTCAGGCAGAACCACCTGGGCGACTGGGGCACCCCGTTCGGCATGCTCATCGAGCACCTCCTCGACATCGGCGAGGAGGCCGCCGTCGCGCAGCTCGAAGCCGGCCAGGGCACCGAGTACTACCAGGCGGCCAGGGCCAAGTTCGAGTCCGACGAGGCGTTCAAGACACGCGCCCGGGTCCGGGTGACGACGCTGCAGTCGGGCGACCCCGAGACCATGCGGCTCTGGCACGTCTTCATGGACGCCACCGTCCGCTACTTCAACAAGATCTACGCCATGCTCGGCGTCACGCTCACCGACGCCGACATCGCCGGCGAGAGCATGTACAACCCGATGCTGGAGAAGACCTGCCAGGATCTGGAGGCCGCCGGGGTGGCCGTCGTCAGCGACGGCGCGCTCTGCGTCTTCCCGCCCGGCTTCATCGGCTCCGACGACAAGCCGCTCCCGCTGATCATCAGGAAGAGCGACGGCGGCTACGGCTACGCCTCCACCGACATGGCCGCCATCCGCTACCGCGTGCACGACCTCAAGGCCGACCGCATCCTCTACGTCGTGGGCGCCGACCAGGCACTGCACTTCCGCATGGTGTTCGCCGCGGGCCGGCTGGCCGGCTGGCTCCCCGACACCGTCCACGCCCAGCATGTGCAGATCGGCATGATGCTGGGCAAGGACGGGCGCAGGTTCAAGACCCGCTCCGGCGAGTCCGTCAAGCTGGCCGACCTGCTGCAGGAGGCCGTCGACCGGGCCTCGGAGCGGCTGGCCGACCGCGGCTACGACGAGGCCACCCGCGAGGAGATCGCGCACGCGGTGGGCATGGGCGCGGTGAAGTACGCCGACCTGTCGGTCAACCACGACACCGAGTACGTCTTCGACTTCGACCGCATGCTGGCCTTCCAGGGCAACACCGGCCCCTACATGCAGTACGCCACCGCCCGGATCCGCTCGATCTTCCGCAAGGCCGGGACAGAGCCGTCGGAGGCCACCGCGTCCATCGTCCCGGCCGAGCCCGCCGAGCGCGCGCTGGCGCTGCACCTGCTGGGCTTCGGCGAGGTCGTCGGCCAGGTCGCGACCCACTCCGAGCCGCACCGGCTGTCGGCGTTCCTGTTCGAGACGGCCAGCCTGTTCAGCACCTTCTACGAGCAGTGCCCGGTGGTCAAGGAAGGCGTCGACGCCGAGACCAGCGCACACCGGCTGGCCCTGTGCGCGCTGACGCTGCGCGTGCTGGAGTCGGGGCTCGACCTGCTGGGCGTCCCGGTCCCCGCCCGCATGTAAGCAGGCCGTTAGGCCCGTCGTGGGCGCGCCTACGCCTCGAAGGCGCGCTCACCGGGTTAGGCTTTACGCGGTCATGAACTGAGGCCGACATGGGGGAGTTCTCTGCCTTGAGCACGGATCTGACTGCGAGCCCCCAAGCAGCGGCGGAGCTTCGCCGCTACGCGGAGGCGCTGCTGTCGCACCTGGCGGCCAACGGCACCGCGCCGCCCTCCGCGCCCGGCTTCGCCGACATCCCCGGCCACTGGCTGCCGCCCGCCGTGGAGGCGCTGGTGGCGATCCTCGGCGGGGACGACCCGCTGGAGCCGCTGAGCAAGGCGGCCGGCCGCGACCAGCAGCGCACAGCGCTCTTCCTCTGCCTGGCGCTGGCCGTGGCGGGCCACGGCAGCCGCGTCCACGCCTCCTGGCTCGGCACCGCCTTCGGCGACCTGTCGCTCGACCACCCGGTCACCCACGGCCAGCGCTCCCTGTGGCTCGCCGCCGCCAGGGGCGCCTACGGCCCGGCCGGCAAGATCTTCGTGCTGCGCAAGCTGGACGCGCTGGCGGTGCAGGAGCACGCCGACCCGCAGCAGTGGGTGCAGGCTCTGGTGCCCGGCGAGCCGTCGGTCGTGGTGCCCGCCTCTCTCACCGACTTCCCCGAGATGGCGGAGATCCCCGAGCTGGCCCGGCCCGCCCAGGCGGCCGCCCGGCTGGCCCGGCTGCGGTCCCGCTGCGAGGAGATCACCTCGACCCGGCAGGCCGACCACGACTCCTCCACCACGCTGACCAACGACGCCGCCAGCCCGGCCACGGCATGGGCCGAGGACGAGCCGCTGGCGGTGCTGCGCTCACTGATCGGCCTGGGCACCCCTCCGGGGCCGCTGGCCTCGCTCAGCTCGCATCTCCTCGACGACCTGCGCCCCGGCGCCGACATGCACCTGACGGCCATCGCCCTGCACGTGGCCGGGCCGATACTGCGCGGCTTCGCGGAGGAGCTGGAGGCCGACTGCCGGCTGGAGCCGCCCGCCACGGTGACCGTGACGCTGCTCGGCCACCCCATCAAGCTCCACCCCGAGGGCCCCGACCCCACCACGCTCGCCGCCGCGGAGGCCGCGATCGTCCTGTCCGGCACCACGCCACGCCGCCCCCCGTGGGACGTGGCGCTGCTGATCGTCGCAGGTGTGGCGTGTTCGGTGGCGGCGGTGCTCGGGCCTCCGCTGCTCGCGGCGGCGGGAGTGGCCCTGCTGGGCCTGGCCGGTTGGCGGCACTGGCGGCGGCGCAAGGCCGCCGAATCCGACGCTCGCTACGTGGCCGCCCAGATCAGCGAGCTGAAGGAGCTGGCCGACGGCGCGGTGTGGGCGCTGCACGCCTACGCCCGCGAAGCCGAAGGCCGCGCCAAGCAGGCCGCCGACGACTCCACCGAACTTTCCCGGCTGATCCGTCGCGGCCCGCGCGCGGCCTAGCTCGTCTCGATCTCCACGTGCGCCGGGGCCAGCAGGAACACCCGGTCGGCGATGCGCTCGATCCGTCCCTCGCACCCGTAGGCCAGCCCCGCGGCGAAGTCGACCATCCTGGTCGCCTCCGGCATCGCCATCCCCGTCACATCCATGATCACGGTCTGACCCTCGCGGAAGTACTGGCCGATCAACGGTGCGTCGTTGTACTTCAGCGGCTGGACCATGACGATCCGTGACGACTCGGCGCTGGAGCGCCACCTGCGAGCCGCCCTCTCGGTCGCAGGCATGTACTCCTCTTCGTACTGCCCGTCGTCGTCGTAGCCCTCGTCGTAGTGGTCGATCCCGCTCAGGCCAAGGTAGCCCGCTACCTTACGCACTGCCCCCATCGGCTTGTCCTTTCCTCAGGAACTCACCGCAATCGGCACGTCCCGACACATTGGACGGTAACCGACGATTCCGTGTTCGCCTTGCGACACGCCCAGCGCTAATTGTATTTTGTACGGCTTGCGTCCTGGTTTCATCTCAATATCTGGGCTCGTTTAGCGTCGGTTCACGCGTCCGTTCATCGCGGACGCCTTCACCGGCACAGCATTCAAGGGTAATCCTGCAGCGCTCTGCCTGCTGGAGGATCCGATTGCCGACGAGTGGACGCAGTCGGCCGCCACGGAGCCGCGCCTGCCGGGGGCACGACCCACATCCTGTATTTGACGATCATGACGGCAGCCCCCGACAATTTCCGCACGGCGGCTGAGCCCTCATGGTGAATCGCGACCTCAACGACATGATCACAATGGATTTCCGGGCTGTGAAAGTGACTCCCGCCACACTTGTCGAGTGCTTGGACAAAACCACTTCGTCCTGGCCGGCCTGGGGCGGTGTCGTGCGGGAGACGCTCGACGGCGACCGCGTCCGTCTCGCGGGACGCGCCGCCACCGTCCTCTCCGGCACCTTGCACATCTAGCCTCCCAACAGCCACTACCCCCGGGGGTTGCCCACATTCAGATCGCAAATCACCTCCACGCATGTCACGATTGCGCATCGCTTGCGGCGCGGGCGTGAAAGTGCAGGCTCCGGGCCCTGTCCTGAAACCCGAGCCCGCGGTAGAGCCGCGCCGGCACGGGATAGGCGTCGTCGCCGCGGGGCGCCACCACCGCCAGCTCCGCCCCAGCCGCACGCGCGGCGCGCAGCCCCGCCGAGCACGCCGCCCCGGCCAGCCCCCGGCCGCGATGCTCCGGCACGGTGCCCACCGGCTCGATCCTCGCCGCCCCGGCCGCCTCGTCCAGCCAGAGCAGGCAGTAGGCCGCGACGCTCCCGTCCGGCGCCACCACACACCGGTCAAGGTCCCGCCGGTACGGCCAGGCGACCCGTACGGCGCTGTAGCTCTCCACACTGACCCGCGACGGGTGGAAGGCAGCCCGATGTGCCAGCACCCGCCCCGGCACGTCCTCGTCGCCCACAGCCCGCGCCACGTACCCGGCCGGCAGCCGGATCTCCGGCAGCGCTTGGAGGTCCCGGCTCAGGTGCACGAAGAACGGCCCGCCGTCGGCCCGCAGGTAACCGCGCCGCTCCAGCGCCTCGACCAGGTGCGTTTCCGAGCTGGAGACGACGACGCTGCGATCGGCGTCGCGTACGGTCTCCTCGAACCACCCCAGAACCTCATCCGCCAGCTCCGGGCGGCCCGGATCCACGGCCAGCTCAAGATGCCCCGGCAGCTCGATCCACCCCCACGCCAGCGTCCGCCCGCCGGCGTGCCACAGCATGGTCGGCCATTCAGCCTCGCGCCCCACATGCTGGAACCGCCCCCAGGCCAGATCCCCGACATGCCAGCGGGACTCCGGGGACCAGATCCGGCTGGTGAGCTCCTGCATCGCCCGCAGGTCGCGGGGCCCGGCATAGCGTCGCGTGTCGACCATGCGCAGCAGTCTCACGGACCGCGCATCCCACCCGCATCCGCATATCCGCGTGAAGACGAACCAGCCCATCGCCGAACAAAGGGCATCCGGCCATACCCACCGAGAGGCCAGCGTGCATGCAAGCCCTCCCACAAGAACGACCGCCTGCCATGGAGATGACCGACGCCCAGGTGATCGAGCAGTCCCGGCGTCACCCCGAACGGTTCGGCGAGCTCTTCGACCGCCACTTCGACACCATCCATCTACATACACCTGCGCCTGGGCGAACAGGCGGCCGACGACCTCGCGGCCGAGACCTTTCTGCGAGCCTTCCGCGGCCGTGACCGCTACGACCCCGGCCGTCCCAGCGCCCGCGCCTGGCTGTACGGCATCGCCTCCAACCTGATCGCCGACCACGCGCGCAACGAGGCCCGCAGATACCGGGCCCTGGCCAGAAGCGCCGAACCGACGGCGATCGCCGCCCATGACGACCGCGTCGCCCAGCGCGTGTCGGCGGCCACCATGCAGCCACGCCTGGCCGCCGGCCTGGCCCGGCTCTCATCAGGGGACCGGGCCGTAGTACTGCTCATCGCCTGCGCCGAGCTGACGTACGAGGAGGTCGCCGACGCCCTCGGCATCCCGCCCGGCACGGTCGGCTCCCGCCTGAACCGCGCCCGCAGGAAGCTCCGCATCATCATCGGCCCACAGGAGGAGACGCTGTGACGGACGAGCTCAAGCCCTTCAGGGCATACCACGACAGCCTCCCCGCCCCGGCCCCCGCCGTGACCGCCCGAGCCCGAGCCCGAGCCCTGCTCGCGACGGAGCCGCTCAGCCCTCCTGTACGGCCACGCCGCCTCTCCGCCCTCGCGCGCAGGACCGGCGCCGTCCTCGGCCTGGCGGCCGCGATGACCGCAGGCATGATCATGGTGGACGGGACCGACGTCACCTCTCCCCTCAGCGTGCCTCCCGCCAACGCGGCCGAGCTGCTCCAGTACGCGGCAGCGGCGTCCGCCAAGGAGCCGCGCCCCCGACCGGGGCAGTTCGTGTACGAGGATCGCAAGGACATCAGGTGGGGAATCATCCTCGGAGGCGGCGGCAGGCACGAGCACGCGCAGGAAGCGCGCAGGGAGATATGGACGCCGGTCTCCGATCCCGGCCGGGCCCTGGCACGAGTCACGTACGGGACCGCGAAGTCCACCAGCGACCGGGTCATCCGAGCGGCCGGGAAGGTGGAGTATCAGCGCGCCGGCCACTGCACGGCGTCGACCACGGGCACGCGCCCCATCGGCGAGCTGCCCGCGGACCCTCAGCGGCTCCTGGACAGCATCCGCGCCGACGAGACGGCCGCCGCCGCACAGCCCCCTGCCACACACCGGCTCAACCGCGGAATCGAACGGTCCGTCACCATGCGGCTGATCAAGCTGGTGCAGAATCCACTGGCCGACTCCCGGCTGCGTGCCACGGTCTTCCAGGCGATGTCGCAGCTGCCCACCGCGACCTTGATCCCCGACCTGGCGGACTCGGCGGGGCGTCACGGACTGGGCGTTTCGGTCAGGTATCACGGGCCGGACGCCTGGGAGCGGGAGGAGCTCGTCTTCGAGCCGAAGACGTACCGCTTCCTCGGCTGGCGCAGTTGGACGGAGATGACGCGCGAGGACGGCAGCGCGGCAGAGGTCATGCGCGGCAGCACAGCGCTGATGACCACCAAGACCGTCGAGGCCATGCCGAAGGTGCCCCAGGACGCGGTCAGCTCCACGTTCTGCTGACGGCGTCCAGGCATTCCGGGGCCGGGACCGTGAGGGCGCGGCGTGGACGGCGGCGATGACCGCCGCCGTCCAGCCTGTACGGGCTCACTCCTGGCGGAACTGGGCCAGGATGCTCAGCCGCGGTGCTCAGTCGCAGTGCTCGAACGGGCTGTCGTACGTGGCCGAGCCGATGGCGCCGCCCCACTTGACACAGGTACGCGGTGCCTTGGCCTTGACCGGACCGGCGTAGTACTGGAAGGAGCCGGCGTCGGTGACGCGCTTGTGACCCTTGACCTCCAGGTAAGCGCGGGCGCTGGCCTTGCCGCTGCCGCTCTTGCGCACGGCGGTGACGCAGTTCTGGCCGGTGGCCGTGGAGTAGAGCAGGTAGACGCTGCCCTGGGAGCCCAGACTGGCGGAGTCGACGCGCTTGAAGCCGGATCCGCAGATCCGCTCAGGGCTGTAGGGGTTCGATCCCGTCTTGGTCTGGGTCGAGGTGCTCTTGGACGGGGTCGAGCCGTTTCCGCAGTTGTTGGACTTGATCTTCTGGCCCGGGTACCCGAAGGTGGCGCCGTTGAAGGACGCCCGGACGATCTTCCCGCTGGAGTTGCGCTGCTCGTAGTGCAGGTGGGCGGCCATCTTGTACTTGGCCGAGCTCCTGCCGAGCTCGCCGATCTGCTGGCCCTGGGCGACGTTGGCGCCATTGGAGACCCGACGCTTCTTGAGGTGCGCGTAGAGGGTGACGCTGCCGTCGGAGTGGCGGATCTTCACCACGTTCCCGAAGCCGTCGGTGGTGCGGTACTCCGACATCACGACCTTGCCGGCCGCGGCGGCCACCACAGTCCTGCCCTCATCGCCGTTGCCATCGGTGGCCGACCCGTTGAAGTCGATCTCATAGCTGGTGTGGGCCGAGCTGCCGGTGCTGCCTACCCAGGTCTCCTTACAGGGGAAGGGCAGCTGGAACGTGGGGGCGGCGGCGCGCACGCCTTCCGTCTCCGCTGTGCTGGCGGTGCCGGCGGTGCTCATGCCCACCAAAGGGAGAGCGACGCCACAGAGGCCCGCGATCAGGATCTTCATGCGCATGCGGAAAGGCTGCCATCCCGATGATCAGGACGTCCAGCGTATTAACCGATACTTCACCCAGAGAGTTGATATTTGTCGACATCGTAGCCAAAGAGGGACGTACCGTGATCAATGCGCCCTCTATGGGTGTTCGGCGACTGAGCCCTCGAACGCAAAAAAAGGGGGTTCCGCACCCGCAGGTGTGGAACCCCCTCCAAAGCAGGTAGGGCCCCGACAGCCAAAGTGTCGGAGCCCTACCTGAAAGATTGTCCGGCGGTGACCTACTCTCCCACACCCTCCCG